>DATINJ010000293.1:0-14232 GCA_035474375.1 Kineosporiaceae bacterium
CTCAGTCCAGACGTTGACGCGCCTCCGGGCTCGCTCACGGTTGATTGTTCGCGAGCCCTGCGGCGCTGATGTCGATGTCTTCCCTCGTCGACCGTTCCGCGCCTTCGGCGGGGCTGCGTCTCCTCAGTCCAGACATCGACGCGCCTCCGGGCTCGCTCACGGTTGATTTTGTTCGCGAGCCCTGCGGCGCTGATGTCAACGTCTTCCCTCGTCGACCGTCCCGCATCTTCGATGGGGTTGCGTCTCCTCAGTCCAGACGTTGACGCGCCTCCGGGCTCGCTCACGGGTGTCCGCTTTTCTTGGTGGCTGGGTGGTCTGCCCGCTCACCTGGCTTCACTTGAGGTGTCTCACCAGCCTGGTTTCGCTTGAGGTCGTCCCGCCACCTGGCTGGCTGACGCCATCCGCTGGCTCACGCTTTGCGGGCTTCCACCCTTACCGGGTCGGGCCAGCGGACCTGGGTGGCCCAGCCTAACTTCTCGAAGATCCAGATTGTCCGGGCGCTGGAATCGATCTGACCGGGGAGCACACCGTGTCGGGCGCTGGTCGGGTCGGCATGGTGCAGGTTGTGCCAGGACTCGCCGAATGACAGCAGGGCCAGCCACCAGACGTTGCCGGAGCGATCCCGGCTCCGGAACGGCCGCTTGCCCATCGCATGGCAGATCGAGTTGATCGACCACGTGACGTGGTGCAGCAGCCCGACTCGGACCAGAGATCCCCAGAAGAACGTGGTCAGCGCGCCCTGCCAGGTTCCGGTGATCAGCCAACCGAGCAGCGCGGGCAGCCCGAGGGAGAAGATCACAATCGGCGCGAAGGCCCGGGAGACCAGCATGACTGCCCGATTGCGCAGCAGATCTGGCGCATACCGGCGGGGGTTGGTGTTCTGCGGGTCGAACAGCCAGCCGAGGTGCGCGTGCAGCAGGCCGCGGATCAGGGCCGGCACGGTCTCGCCGTAACGCCAGGGGGAGTGCGGATCGCCGTCCCGATCGCTGAAGGCGTGATGCCGCCGGTGATCGGCGACCCAGCGCAGCACCGGGCCCTCGATCGCCATCGACCCGGCCACCGCCAGCACGATGGTCAGCCCGGTGCCGGCCCGGAACGAGCCATGAGTGAAGAACCGGTGATAGCCGACGGTGATGCCGAGGCCGGTGAAGACGTAGAGCAGGAAGGTGATGACCAGGTCGTGCCAGTGCAGCGCCCGACCCCAGGCGAACGGGACGGCGGCCAGTAAGGCGACGAAGGGGACGACGATGAAGATCAGTAGCGCGGTCTGCTCACCGCCGCGCTTGGGCTTCGGGTCGAGGTGGGGCTCCGCCCCGGTGGTTGTGCCTGCACTCACGGAGACTCCTGGAGAAGCTGGAGAAGTACGGGTAGCCGCGGATGATGGCTACGAACCCGTAACCTACGTAAGCGTAACCCGAGGTTGGATGATCCGACAGGGCAGCCGATCGTGGCCCGATGCGACGGGAAGGCCTCGGAGTTGGCAGACTGTCCTCCGGCCCGGATCCGTTCGGGTGGTCCCCCTTGGTGTAACGGCAGCACACAGGCCTTTGGAGCCTTGAGGTACCTGTTCGAATCAGGTAGGGGGAGCCCCGCACATGCGAGGTAGCAGGACCGAGCCAGGAGGCGTTTCGATTTGACTGGCCAGCAGCCGGCGGCGGTGGTCGTCCTGGCGGCGGGAGAAGGCAAGCGGATGCGCTCGCGCACTCCGAAGGTGCTGCACCGGATCGGCGGACGCTCGCTACTTGGCCATGCGCTCGCGGCCGCTGCGAGCCTGATGCCGGAGCAGTTGGTAGTGGTCGTCCGGCACCAGCGTGACCAGGTGGCCGAGCACATCGGGCAGATCGCCCCGAAGGCCACGATCGCCGATCAGGACGAGGTGCCGGGTACCGGCCGGGCGGTGGCCTGTGGTCTGCAAGCCCTGCCGGCGCCACTGACCGGCACCATCGTCGTCACTTATGGCGACGTCCCCTTGCTGACCGGTGACACGCTGGCCGAACTGGTCCGAGCCCATGAGACGGGGATCGGCGGCAGCGGCCCGGCTGCGATCACCGTCCTGACCGCCGAGGTGGCCGACCCGACCGGGTACGGCCGGGTGTTGCGCGATGCCACCGGCGCAGTCATCGGGATCGTCGAGCACGCCGACGCCGACTCGGCTCAGCGTGCCGTGCGAGAGATCAACTCCGGGATCTACGCCTTCGAGGCCAGTGCGCTGTTGGATGCGCTCGGTCGAATCGGCTCGGCCAATGAGCAAGGCGAGATGTACCTGACGGACGTGCTCGCCGTCGTCCGGGCGGACGGCGGCCTGGTGCAAGGGCTCCCGATCACCGACCTCTGGCAGGTAGAGGGGGTGAACGATCGGGTGCAGCTGGCCACTCTGGGCGCTGAGCTGAACCGGCGGCTGCTCCTGGCCTGGATGCGGGCCGGCGTCACGGTCGTCGACCCCGCCACTACCTGGTTGGACGTCGATGTGCAGTTGGCCGAGGACGTCACCCTGCTGCCCGGCGTCCAGTTGCTGGCCGGCACCGAGGTGGCGACCGGCGCCAGCATCGGACCGGACACCACGCTGAGTGGCTGCCAGGTCGGACCGGGTGCCAGCGTGGTTCGCAGCCACGGTTCCGGTGCCCGGATCGAGGCCGGCGCCTCGGTCGGCCCGTTCAGCTTCGTTCGACCCGGCACAGTGCTGGGGGCGGACGGGAAGATCGGCGCCTTCGTCGAGACCAAGAACGCGGTGATTGGGGCCGACTCGAAGGTGCCGCACCTGAGTTATGTCGGCGACGCCACGATCGGCACCGGGACGAACATCGGCGCCGCGACCATCTTCGTCAACTACGACGGCGTCAACAAGCATCACAGCACGGTGGGCGACCACGTCCGGATCGGCAGCGACAGCATGCTGGTCGCCCCGCTGACCGTCGGCGACGGTGCCTACACCGCGGCCGGCTCGGTGGTCACCAACGACGTTCCGGCCGGTGCGCTGGCGATCGCCCGGGGCAAGCAGCGCAATGTCGACGGCTGGGTGGCCCGGCGCCGCCCCGGAACGCCGTCCGCGGTCGCTGCCGAGGCTGCGGCGACCGAAGCTGCCACCAAAGCCGCACCCGACGGCGCTGCAACCGCAGCCGCACCCGAAGACGCCCGACCACCCTTGGCGTGACCGGTCGAAAAGCCCGGCTCCTCACCAAGATCGCCAGCTGTGCCCGCATTTGGCCCTTAAAAGGGCGCATTGGTGGGCACAACTGGCGATCGACCAAGCGCGGAGAGACCACCGATGTGCTCAAACCGCCTCCGAGCTACCGGCGCGTCCGCCGGACCCTTGCCCCGGTGTGCGTGGACAGCGGCTGCGGTGAGCTAGGATGGCTCAGTTACCTCGGCGAGGGTTGCAGAGCAAGCGCGCAGCCGTGATCGACGCGGACAGCCACGGCAGTGTTCCAGCCGTGGCCTTGATCAGGCAGGCGCCTGTGACTCCGCCGGGTGTGCCGATCTTGACCCGTGTGCCGACCTAGACCTGCGTACCGATCCACACCTGCGTGTCGATCACGAATTGTGACGACCTGAGCTCGGTAGAGCTCGTACCAAAGTGTTTCTTGAGCGCGATCTTCGCGCCAACCATGATGATGAGGAGATCAGTGTGTCCGAGGTGAAGCTCAGCGCCCAGCCGCGCAATGAGTTCGGCAAGGGTGCTGCGCGTCGACTGCGCCGTGACCACCTGGTGCCGGCCGTTCTCTACGGCCACGGCACCGACCCGGTGCACGTCGCGCTGCCGGGCCACGCGACGATGCTGGCACTCAAGAACTCCAACGCTCTGCTGACCATCGAGCTCAACGGTGGCACCCAGCTCGCGCTCCCGAAAGATGTCCAGCGGCACCCGATCCGGCTCACGATCGAGCATGTCGACCTGATCGTCGTCAACCGCGGCGAGCGCGTCACCGTTGATGTGCAGCTGCACATCGTCGGTGAGCCTGGCCCGGGCGGCCTGGTCACCGTCGAGCTCAACACGCTGAGCATCGAGGTCGAGGCCACGAACATCCCGACCAGCATCGAGTACAACCTGGACGGCGCGCCGATCGGCACCCAGGTTCACGCCTCGCAGATTCCGTTGCCCGAGGGCGCGACCCTGGTGACCGAGCCCGAGACGATCGCCGTCACGGTGTCCGACGTCGAGCGTTCCGTGGACACCGCGGACCAGGAGGCCCAGGCCGCGCAGAGCGCCGCGGCGTCCACCGTCTCCGCTGCAGCTGCCGCGGCTGCGGAGTCCTGATCCGCGTTTCGTAACCCGCACCACATACATACCGAGAGCGACGTCCCCCTAGGGGCGTCGCTCTCGGCGTATCCAGCCTTTAAGCGAGATCTAGGAGATAGCCGTCATGGACCAGCCCTGGCTCGTTGTGGGTTTGGGTAATCCGGGTGAGCGTTACGCGCGCAATCGCCACAACGCGGGGTACCAGGTGGTGGATCAGCTCGCAGCCGAGATCGGCGGCAAGTTCTCCAGCCATCGCTCCCGGGCAGCAGTGCTGGAGGGTCGGCTGCCGCCGGTGGCCGGCCAGCCCGGACCTCGGCTTGTGCTGGCGAAGCCATCGGTGTTCATGAATGAATCGGGTGGTCCGGTCGCCGGTTTGATCAACTTCTATCGAGTCCCGATAGATCAATTGATCATTATTCATGATGAACTTGACCTTCCCTTTGGAGTTCTCCGCCTGAAGCAGGGCGGTGGTGAGGGTGGTCACAATGGCCTGCGCTCTATCAGTCGTTCTACCGATAGTAAGAATTACCTTCGAGTACGGGTGGGGATCGGCCGTCCGCCGGGCCGGATGGATCCGGCAGATTACGTCCTCAAGGACGTGCCCGCGGCGGATCGCGAGGAGTTCCGGTTGGTCGTGGGCGAGGCTGCGGACGCCGTTACTTCGATCGCTATGTCCGGCTTTGCGGCGACCCAGGGGCGAGTGAATGCCATCGGTTGACCGGCGAACACTCTGTGTAGTCGTCTGTGTCGGATAGGTGCGTTGCGCCACAGATTTCATCGAGTATTTGCAACTGCAACGTGAACGGAGGGTTGCCGGACTATATTCACATGGGTACTCGGAAGGCCGATCAACACTCTCGGTAATTACGTGTGGTGGTGCGCGCGCTGAATGATATCCAAACGTGAGCTTGAGATTGACTTGATGTTGGGGAGGTGGTGACAGTGGCAGTCATGGAGCCGCGGGAATACGCTTCGAGTTCCCTCGACGACGGGATAGCCCTGTCAGTGGGGGCCGAGACCATGGGGCGCGTTGGCAGTCCTCGACATCAAGGTTCGGGTAGCGGCGAACCCGGAGTCTTGCTGCGCCGCTACCAGCACCTCGCGCTCCTGGGGGACGGGGTCAGCGCCTTGGTGGCCGGGGTGATTGCCCTGGTGTTCCGGTTCGGAACGGCGCCCAGCCTGAACTACGTGGCCTTGGCCGTCGCCCTCCCGCTGGCCTGGCTGGCCATCGTCGCTGCCCAGCGTGGCTACGAGCAGCGCTTCCTCGGCACCGGCCCGGACGAGTACCGCAAGGTCGCGGACGCCGGGCTGGTCATCTTCACCTCGATCGCCGTCATCTCCTACGCCGTGCGCGGTGAGATCGCCCGGGGCTACGTTTTCGTGGCGGTTCCGCTCACGATCTTGCTGACCCTGTTGGGGCGTCGTCAGCTGCGCAGCTGGATCTATCGGCTTCGGGCCCGGGGCCTCGCGCTGCAACGCGTGCTCGTCGTCGGCCGGGCGGACGCCGCGGTCGCCCTGATTGAGCAGCTCGACGCCGAGCCGCAACACGGTCTGGTCCCGGTCGGCGCCTGCGTCCCGTTCGTGGGTATCGAGGTCTCGCGAGTTCACAACGTTCCCGTGGTCGGTGACCCGAGCCGGGTGCTCCAGGCTGTCGATGAGACCGGGGCACACATCGTGGCCGTCGTCTCACATCCGGATCTGTCCGGCCATGCCTTGCGCCGGTTGTCCTGGGCGCTGGAGGAGCGCAACGTCGAGTTGATCGTCTCTCCCGGGATCATCGAGGTGGCCGGTCCACGGTTGTCGATCCGGCCGATCGCCGGGCTCTCCCTGCTGCACCTGGAGCGACCCTCGGCCAGCGGCGGGCGGCTGATCGGCAAGGCGATCTTCGACCGGGTGGTGGGCGGGTTGATGCTGCTGGCGATCTCGCCGTTGTTGCTGGTGATTGCCATCGCCGTGCGGCTGACCAGTTCCGGCCCGGCGTTCTATCGGCAGACCCGGGTAGGGGTCGCCGGCCGAGAGTTCGAGATGATCAAGTTCCGGTCCATGGTCACCGGTGCGGACGCCCAGCGTGCCGCCCTGATGGCGCTGAACGATGGCAACGGAGTCCTGTTCAAACTGCGCAAGGACCCTCGAATCACGGCGATCGGTGGCTTCCTGCGCCGCTTTTCCCTCGACGAACTGCCGCAGCTGTTCAACGTCCTGCGGGGCGAGATGTCGCTGGTAGGCCCGCGGCCGCCGCTGCCGGAAGAAGTCATCGGCTACAACAGCGACGCCATCCGACGGCTTCGGGTGAAGCCCGGGGTTACCGGCCTTTGGCAGATCAGCGGTCGAAGTGACCTGACCTGGGAAGAATCGTTGCGGCTGGACCTGCGTTACGCCGACAACTGGTCGATGGCTCTGGACCTGTCCATCCTGTGGCGTACCGCCCGGGCCGTGCTGAAGGGCGAAGGCGCCTACTAACGCGACGCGGCCGGTCCGGTCGCTGGACAGCGGAGAATCGGCCTCGCAATGCCGGATAATGTCGAGTGGTCAACGACGACCCAGGGGTGCGACCTCGAGGAGAGGGATTCGAAATGACCGTTCGACCGCCCGGCGATGACGCACGCTTGGCCCGGGAGTTGGCCATCGCTGCGGGATCGGCTTTACAGGCGGTCCGGGCCGGGAGCGCCGAAGGGGCCGATCTCAAGGCCGAGGGTGATCGTCGCGCGCAGGAGGTATTGGCGAAACTGCTGGCGGAACACCGCCCCCAGGACGCCGTCCTGAGCGAGGAGGCGGCCGATTCGGCGGCGCGGCTGACCGCGGACCGGGTCTGGATCATCGATCCGCTCGACGGTACTCGCGAGTTCTCCGAGCGCCCGCGTACCGATTGGGCCGTTCACGTAGCGCTCTGGGCCGCCGGGGAGCTGGTGGCCGGAGCCATCGCGCTGCCCGCCCGAGACACCGCCTACAGCACCGATCAGCCTCCGGTACTGCCTGAGCGCGCGGCGGGACCACTCCGGCTCGCCGTCAGCCGTTCCCGACCTCCCGCCTTTGTCATGCAGATCGCCGAGCAGCTCGAGGCGGAATTGGTGCCGATGGGGTCGGCCGGGGTGAAGTGCGCCAGCGTCTGGCTCGGCGAGGCCGATGCCTACGTCCATGCCGGCGGGCAGTATGAATGGGACTCTGCTGCACCGGTGGCCGTGGCTCGTTCGGTCGGCCTGCACACCAGTAGAATCGACGGCTCCGAACTGATCTACAACCGGCCGGATCCGCGGTTGCCCGATCTGGTCGTCTGCCGCCCGGAGTTCTCCGACAGCATTCTCAAGACCATCGCCGCCAACGTTCCTGAGGTGAACTACCGATGAAAGCGCCGGAATATCGGCTCTCCCAGCTCCAGACGCTGGAAGCGGAATCGATTCACATCCTCCGCGAGGTGGTGGCCGAGCTGGAGCGTCCAGTGCTGCTGTTCAGCGGCGGCAAGGACTCCATCGTGATGCTGCGACTGGCCGAGAAGGCCTTCTGGCCGGCCCGGATCCCCTTCCCGGTGCTGCACATCGACACCGGCCACAACTTCCAGGAAGTGCTCGACTTCCGCGACCACCGGGTGAGTCAGCTCGGAATTCAGCTTCTGGTCGGCAGCGTGCCCGAGGCGATCGAGCGCGGTCTGGTCGCCGAGCCGCCGGACGGCACCCGCAACCGCATCCAAACCCCGGTCCTGCTCGATGCCCTCGAGAAGTACCGGTTCACCGCAGCATTCGGTGGTGCCCGCCGGGACGAGGACAAGGCTCGGGCGAAGGAGCGGGTGTTCTCCTTCCGCGACGAGTTCGGTCAGTGGGATCCCAAGAACCAGCGGCCCGAACTGTGGAGCCTCTACAACGGCCGAATCCACAGTGGCGAGAGCATCCGGGTCTTCCCGCTGTCGAACTGGACCGAGCTGGATATCTGGCAGTACGTGGCGAACGAAGGCATCGAGTTGCCCTCGATCTACTTCGCCCACAAGCGCGACGTGTTCGACCGGGGCGGCATGCTCTATGCCGTCCACGAGGTCTGCCAGCCGCGCGCCGACGAAGAGGTCTTCACCGAAAGGGTGCGTTATCGGACCGTTGGTGACGCCAGCCTGACCGCAGCGGTGCGGAGTGACGCAGACACCCTTGAGAAGATCATCGAAGAGGTGGGCGCCACTCGTATTACCGAGCGCGGAGCCACTCGAGGTGACGACAAGTTCAGCGAGGCCGCCATGGAAGATCGCAAGCGTGAGGGATATTTCTGATGGATATGCTGCGATTCGCCACCGCCGGCTCGGTCGACGACGGCAAGAGCACGCTTATCGGGCGGCTCCTCTACGACTCGAAATCGATCTTTCAGGATCAGCTGGAAGCCGTCGAAAAGGCGAGCCAGGCCAAGGGTGACGACTACGTCAACCTGGCGCTGCTGACTGACGGACTCCGCGCCGAGCGCGAGCAGGGCATCACGATCGATGTGGCCTACCGGTACTTCGCTACCCCGAACCGCAAGTTCATCGTGGCGGACACCCCGGGGCACATCCAGTACACCCGGAACATGGTCACCGGAGCGTCGACAGCTGACCTGGCGATCGTGCTCGTTGACGCCCGGAAGGGCTTGATCGAGCAGAGTCGCCGGCATGCCTTCATCGCCACCCTGCTGCGGGTCCCGCACCTTGTGCTGGCCGTGAACAAGATGGATCTGGTCGACTACTCGCAGACGGTCTTCAATGAGATCCAGGAGGAGTTCGTCCGGTTCGCCAGCAAGCTCGAAGTGCCCGACTTGACGGTGATTCCGATCTCCGCCCTGAACGGTGACAACATTGTCACCCGGTCCGAGAACATGCCCTGGTACGACGGCCCGTCGCTGATGCACCATCTGGAGCACCTGCACGTCTCCAGCGACCGGAACCTGATCGACGTCCGGTTCCCGGTGCAGTACGTGATCCGGCCGCAGTCCGCGACGTACCCGGACTACCGCGGCTACGCCGGCACCGTCTCGGGCGGTGTGCTCAAGCCGGGCGATGACGTCTTGGTGCTGCCCTCCGGCCTGCCGAGCCGGATTGCCTCGATCGACACTGCGGACGGGCCGGTCGATCAGGCCTTCCCGCCGATGTCGGTCACCATCCGGCTCGAGGACGACATCGACATCTCCCGCGGCGACATGATCTGCCGGCCGCACAACGCGCCCAAGGTCAGCCAGGATCTGGATGCGATGATCTGCTGGATGGATGAATCGCCGCTCAGGGTGGGTCAGAAGCTGACCATCAAGCACACCACGCAGACCGCGCGAGTGCTGGTCAAGGACGTCCAGTACCGGCTGGACATCAATACCTTGCACCGGGACGAAGGACTGCGCGAACTCGGGCTCAACGACATCGGTCGCGTTCAGTTGCGGGTCACCAAGCCCCTGCTGTGCGACGAGTACCGGCGCAACCGCAGCACCGGGGGGTTCATCCTGGTGGACGAGGCGACGAACCGGACAGTAGGGGCCGGGATGATTTCGGGGCTGGGCTCGTAGAAATGTCGGGCGAGAGCGTTCCGGCTGCGGCCTGGTCCGAGGCCGGCGTCCGCAGCGGCGCAGCTCCGGTTCTCGTGACCGGTCTGCCCCGGTCTGGAACCAGTTGGGTCGGCAAGATGCTCCAGGCCGGGGGCCAGGTCGTGTACGTCAACGAGCCGCTGAACCCCCGGCATCCGCCCGGTCGCTCGCCCGGGGTGTTGCGGGCCGACGTGACTCACCAATTCCAGTACATCAGCGCCGAGAACCAAGACGTCTGGGGCCCGGCCTTCCGCCGGACCCTGGCGCTGCGGTACGGCTTGGGTGTCGAGCTCGCTCGCAACCATGCGCCCTATGACCTCGCCCGGGCCGCCAAGTACTCGACGTCCTTCCTCAACGGCCGGATCCGGGGACGGCGAGCGCTGCTCGACGACCCCTACGCCTTCTTCTCCGCCGCGTGGTTCGCTCAGGCGCTGGGTGTCCAGGTCGTGGTGCTGATCCGGCAGCCGGAGTCGTTCGTCGGCAGCTGGTTGAAGCTCGGCTGGGGCATCGACTTCCGCGAACTACTGGAACAGCCGGCACTCGTGCGCGACCATCTGGAGCCGTACGTGGCCCGGATGCAGGCTGCGGGCTCAGACCCGCTGGAGCGGGCTGCCCTGCTCTGGGCCGCGGCCTACGACGTAGCGGATCAGTCCTTCCGGCAGGTTCCCGGAGTGCACCTGGTGCGCTACGAGGATCTGGCCGCCGACGCCGTGACCGCCTTCGGTGCGCTCTATCGACAGCTCGGACTCGACTACTCGCCCGGCGCCCGGTCGGCGGTGGCAGCCGGCACCAGCGGTGGCGGAGACAACCGGGCGGCGTTCTCCTGGTCGTTGCGCGGTGCGCCGTCGCGGACGGCTTTCCAAGCGATGGACAGTGCGGCCGCAGCGGCGGCCGCGGCCAAACGGCTCGACGAGCCGGCCGCGGCCAGGGTCAGGGCGATCACCGGCGATGTGGCTAAACGGTTTGGTTATCCCGATCCGACCGCCGGCTAGTTCCTCGCAGACGTCCACGGGTGGATATCTCGCCCTTAAATTCGCGCTAAACAATTCCCTTTGGATCCGTGCCGGATGCCCCCGACGTGGTCGCGTGAAGCCCAGTTATTTTGCCCATATTTAATTCTTTGATGGCCTCGACTTAACCCAGTCGTCCGTCCAGTTATTTTGTCATTTCTTGTCGGTGTGGCCGGAACTTAGTACTAAGAGGTGCCGTTCGCCCGCCGCCACCGCCTCGACGCCCTTCAGTCGCAGGCCTGCCCGCACCGCTACCGGACCTGGCTCGCTGCGCGGCACTCGGTCACCGGAGCCGAGCTGGCCGCTGCCATTGGCCCCCCACGTGCGCAGGCTGCCGTCGTCCAGGATCGCCGCTCCGTACGCCTCGCCGGCGGCGACCCGCTTGACGCCGCGTAGCTCCGGACCGCCTCCGCCGCCCAGCACCGAGACCGGCCACATCCTGAGCTGCAGCGTCCCATCACCGAGCTGACCTGCGCTGTTGTTCCCCCAGGCGACAACTGTGCCGTCTCCGCGCAGCGCGAAGGCATGCTTCTCGGCGGCGCTGACCTGGACTACGTCGACCAGGTTCCCGGTCCCGCTCATGCCGACCACCGGCCCCGGGACCGGACGGTCTTTGAGGCTGCCGTTGCCGAGCTGACCTCGGTCGTTGTGACCCCAAGCGACCAAGGTGCCGTCGTTGAGGACGGCGAGCCCGTTCTGCCCGCCGATCGAGACCTGCTTGACGTCGGCCAGCGGTTCGGTCCCGCCGGAGGAGACGACGAACACCGGCAGGTTCTTGCTGATCCGGGTGCCGTCGCCGAGCATGCCGAACCGGTTCGCGCCCCAGGACATCACCCGTCCATCCTTAAGCAGAGCTAATTCGGTCCGGCCGTCGGCGGCGATCTGGATGACGTCGCGCAGCGGGCCCTTGCCGTCCATGGCCTTCACCACCGTGGGGTGGTCCACTTCCTTGTTCTGCCCGGTACCGCGCTGACCTGCATCTCCGGTTCCCCACGTGACGACGGTGCCGTCCGAGCGCAGGGCCATCGAGAAGTCGGTGTCGGCCGCAATGGCCACGACGTCGTGCAGGTTGCCCGGTTCGCCGTCCGGGGCGATCACCCTTCCGGGGCCCTTCGACCCAGACCGGCCGTGGCCGAGCTGACCGTGATCATTGGCCCCCCAGGACATCACCGTCCCGTCCGCGAGCACGGCCAGGCTGTGCCTTCCACCGGCAGCAACCGCGACCACTGCCGGGGCTTTCACTGCGGACACCTCGGCGAGCTCGACGGCCTGGCGATCCGTGCCCCGGCGTCCGAGCTGCCCGTTCTTGTCCAGGCCCGCGCTCCAGAGCTCGCTGGCGGTAGCCCGAGTGATGGCGGTCGGGGAC
Source organism: Kineosporiaceae bacterium (assembly GCA_035474375.1). Taxonomy (GTDB): domain Bacteria; phylum Actinomycetota; class Actinomycetes; order Actinomycetales; family Kineosporiaceae; genus JANNPJ01. The sequence continues at coordinate 12,134 of DATINJ010000293.1, forward strand.
GATGTCGCGCTAGGGGTGGGCGATACCGGCGATTGAGATTGTTGTGGCGTGCATCCAGACATCGTGAATGCGGCGATAACCAGCCAGCTTCCTGTCCGCCACCAAATCCGAGGACGGTTGGAAGTAGGAAAATCTTCTTGATCTGTTTGCCATAGGCGCCGAGTAGGACTAAATTTTCCATTTCGTAACCGGGCTCCGACGAAGCGAAGCTGATTGTGGTCGAAAATTGGTAATTCGTGGAGTACGCGGCCCAAGGTATGACTGACCGGATCAGTGAGAATCTGAGACACAGGAAGTCGAACCTCACATAGTGGACAGCATGGTAGAAAAGCGCAGCCCTGGCGGCAGGCACCGACAGGACCCGGAGACGCAGCCCGTGCCTCTCCGGTCCTCCCGTGTCGGCCCGGGTGAGCGTCCTCGTCGGAATCAACCTAGCCATTGGGGAAGCCGAGTGCGGCTCGGTTACCGCATTGCATTGGTCGGTGCGCTAGCCGGTCTAGCCGCCGTCCTTGGCCCGACCCATCTCAAATCTGCTCCGGTCGCCGAAGATCGAGAGCTCGTCGTCAATGGCGGGTTCGAGAAAGGGCTGACCGGTTGGCGGGTAAACGACCCCGCGGCCCAGCGTCTCGATGGGATCGCGCGCGGTCACAGTGGAGCCGCCGGCGCCTCCGTGGTAGCCAGACGGTCCGGTCCGGTCGCTCTGAACGACGCGACCAACACGGTGGCGAAGACCACGGCCGGAACGTCGTACAGCATCTCGGCCTGGGTTCGGTCGGCGGCTCCCTTCGTCGTCGCCCAGCTCCGGGTTCGCGAGGTGACGTCGGGCAAACTGGTCTCCACCGATGGCCAAGCGATTCGACTCGAGTCGAAGTGGCAGAAGGTGTCGATGACCTATCTGACCCATAAGGCGAAATCCAGCATCGACCTGAACGTCATCGGCTGGAACGTCCCCAGTGGTCAGGCGCTGCAGGTGGACGACATCTCGATGCGCAAGATCACGGTGGCCCCGCTGCCCGTCCCTCCGACGGCGATCGTGACAAAAGCGCCCACGACGAAACCGACCAAGCCGGCTCCATCGTCGACGGCTCCGGCCGCGTCGTCCAAGCCGACTCCGACGGCGCCGTCAAGGACGACCGACCCGGCCCCCCCGCCCGTCCCACCCGGAGCGGCCGTGGGTACTGCCTCGGTGATCTACCGGGGTCAGACCATCAGCAACTGCCTGAGCGCCCGGGGAATCCCGTCCTGTGGTGCGTTCATGGGGGCGGCGATCGGTGGCAACGCCGATCCCACCCGCCGGGAGGCCCAGTTCGGCGGCACGATGGGTCTGCGTCGCACGTACTACCAGGCCGGTCAGGTGGCCAATGCAGTGCGGACCGCCAAGGCCGACCTTGCCGCGAACCGGTTGCCCTGGATCAGCTTCAAGGAGCCGTACTCGTGGACGGAGATGGCGAACGGCAAGGGTGACGCTTGGGCCAAGGATCTGGCACTGCAGCTGCGAGGGGTTGGTGGGCCGGTCTGGCTCGCTATCCACCACGAGCCGGAGAATGACGGCAACATGCCCGAATGGGTGCGAATGCAGGCGCACCTGGCTCCGATCATCAGGGCCAACGCACCGAATGTGGCTTTCAGCATCGTCCTCACCGGCTACAACCAGGTGATGGCCAACAAGCCGGCGCTCTCGTTCGAGGCGCTCTGGCCGGGCGATGGGCTGATCGACATCATCGGGATCGACCCGTACAACAACTACGGGGTGGTCAAGAACGGCAAGGCGATCACCAAGTTCACGGAACTGAAGGAGTACTACGCCAAGCTGGCTCCGTTCGCGGCGGCTCACCACACGCACTGGGCGGTCGGCGAGACCGGATATACCCAGGCGGCGGCGGCAAAGGATCCGGCCTGGTTGACCAGGAGCTTCAATGATCTGGTCTCGATGGGAGGGATCGGGTACGCGTACTTCGACTCGACCTTGAACTCGGTCGGAACCTGGACGCTGGACTCGTCGGCCAAGATCTCGGCTTTCTCCCAAGCCATGAAGAACTCGGTCCGATTGCCCTGACCAGTTGATCCCGGTCGTGGGATCGAACCGAGGGTCGATGAGC
>DATINJ010000294.1:0-2932 GCA_035474375.1 Kineosporiaceae bacterium
ACCCGGCCGCCGGCCATCAGTACCACCTGGTCAGCCAGCCGTTCGGCCTCGTCGAGCAGGTGCGTGGTGAGGACGACGGCAACGCCGGTGGAGCGCAGTTCACGGATCAGATCATGGACGACGACCCGAGCCTGCGGGTCCAGCCCGGCGGTCGGTTCGTCCAGGAAGGCGACCAGCGGTCGGCCGATCAGCGCCACCGCCAGGGCGAGCCGCTGTTGCTGACCGCCGGACAGCCGCCGGATCGGGCTGCGCAGGTGCGCGCCGAGGTCGAGGGCGGCGATCAGTTCGGCCGGGTCCCGGGGCCGGGTGTACATCGCCGCGGCCAGTTGCAGGACGTCGCAGCCCCGGGCGGCGCCGGGCATCCCGCCGCCCTGGAGCATCACTCCGACCCGGGGCCGCAGCCAGCCGCCGTCGTGCAGGGGATCCCGGCCGAGCACCCGGACCGTTCCGCCGTCCGGTTTGCGCAGGCCCTCGCAGCACTCCACGGTCGAGGTCTTGCCGGCACCGTTCGGACCCAGCACGGCGGTCACCTGACCGGCCAGCGCGGTGAACGACGCGCCGTCCACGGCAGGCCGGGTTCCATAGCGCTTCACCAGGTCGATTACTTCGACGGCGGCGCGGGGAGACTCGGACACGTCTCAACCTTAGGGTTTCTTTCCCGGGGTGCCTGAACCCGGCCTGAGATCACGCTCGCGACGCCCCCCAACTCCCCGTGATCATCAATGCCGGTGAGTTAAGCGCAGGGGTGAGGTTGTCTGAGGTCGTCTCTGCGTCGCTTCGACCCGTGATCATGCACGATTGCCCTGGCCTGACGAGCAAGCGTGCATGATCACGGCTGTTGGTCAGGGGTCCCGCGGTGGCTTAACTCACCGGCATTGCCGTGATCATGCACGGTTGCTCGGTTGGCCGGGAGCACGCCGGCGCTGACGCGCCTCCCAAGTGCGTGATCACGGGAGTTTTGCGGGTGTTGTCCCGAACGGGATGGCGGTGCCGTTCGACCCGGCCGCCGGCCCAGACGGGCGGGGGAGTTCTATGTCTCAGCTCACCGACTTGAGCGCGCTGGCGAATAACGTCACACTGATGTGGTGGAAATGCTGGCGAACGCGGAGAGCCTCGAGAGCGAGGTGCTCTCGAACGATGTTGTCGATCGGGGTACCCGTCATCGGGTGTCCCGAGAGATTCTCCAGCGCGGGCCGGTGTCCGCCAGCGATCTGGCGGTCACGCTGGGCCTCACACCGGCGGCCGTGCGTCGTCATCTGGACACTCTCACCGCCCAAGGGCTGGTCAGCACCTGGACCGGAGCCGAAGGTACGCCGCGTCGCCGCGGTCGCCCGGCCCGGCGCTGGGTGCTCACCGATGCCGGTCATGCCGCCATGTCCACCGCCTACGACGACCTGGCAGCCCAATTGCTGCAGTTCGTCGCCGAGACCGCCGGTGCCGATGCGGTGCGTGACTTCGCCGTTGTTCGGGCCGATCGGCTTGCGGCGCGTTACCGGTCCGCGGTGGACGCCGCCGGTACCGACCCGCATCAGCGGGCCGGTGCGCTGGCTCAGGCTCTGAGCCTGGATGGATATGCGGCCAGCGTGCGTTCAGTGGACGACGGGCACGGCTCGGGTTCACCGCCGGAACCACATCCGGCGGCCGGCAAGCAGCTGTGCCAGGGGCACTGCCCGGTGCAGCAGGTCGCCACTCAGTTCCCAGAACTGTGTGAGGCCGAGACCAAAGCGTTCTCCGACTTGCTCGGAGTACATGTTCAGCGGCTGGCCACCTTGGCCCACGGTGAGCACGTCTGCACCACTCACATACCGTTACTCCAGATCAATGGCCCTCCGGGCAAGCCCGGAGCGCCGAACCAGAGTCACCCCCACTACACGCAGGGAGAATTCAGCCGATGAGCACCGTGTCGCATCCTGAGCTCGATGGTCTCGGCCGATACGAGTTCGGCTGGTCCGATTCCGACACCGCTGGCGCAACCGCTCAGCGAGGGATCAACGAGGCCGTCGTCCGGAACATCTCGGCCCTGAAGAACGAGCCCGACTGGATGCTGAAGATGCGGCTCAAGGGCCTGCGGCTGTTCGGCAAGAAGCCGATGCCGTCCTGGGGCTCCGACCTGTCCGGGATCGACTTCGACAACATCAAGTATTTCGTCCGCTCCACCGAGAAGCAGGCCGCGACCTGGGACGACCTCCCGGCGGACATCAAGAACACCTACGACAAGCTGGGCATCCCGGAGGCCGAGAAGCAGCGGCTGGTCTCCGGTGTCGCCGCCCAGTACGAGTCCGAGGTGGTGTACCACCAGATCAACGAGGAGCTGGAGAAGCAGGGCGTCATCTTCGTCGACACCGACACCGCGCTGCGGGAGCACGAGGAGCTCTTCCGGGAGTACTTCGGCACCGTGATCCCGGTCGGCGACAACAAGTTCGCCGCGCTCAACACCTCGGTGTGGTCGGGCGGATCCTTCATCTACGTGCCCAAGGGAGTGCACGTCGACATCCCGCTGCAGGCCTACTTCCGGATCAACACCGAGAACATGGGCCAGTTCGAGCGCACCCTGATCATCGTCGACGAGGGTGCCTACGTGCACTACGTCGAGGGCTGCACCGCCCCGATCTACTCCTCCGACTCGCTGCACTCCGCGGTCGTGGAGATCATCGTGAAGAAGGGCGGCCGCTGCCGCTACACGACCATCCAGAACTGGTCGAACAACGTCTACAACCTCGTCACCAAGCGCGCCACCTGCGAGGAGGGCGCGACGATGGAGTGGATCGACGGCAACATCGGCTCCAAGGTCACCATGAAGTACCCGGCGGTCTACCTGCTCGGCGAGCACGCCCGCGGCGAGACGCTGTCGATCGCGTTCGCCGGCGAGGGCCAGCACCAGGACGCCGGCGCCAAGATGGTGCACGCGGCGCCGCACACGTCCTCGTCGATC
>DATINJ010000295.1:0-13450 GCA_035474375.1 Kineosporiaceae bacterium
CCCTTCCGGCGCGTACTTCCACAGGAAGGCATGGCTCTCGACCGCCGAAAAGGCGCAGTCCGCCTCCCCGGCCAGCACTCGGGCGATCGCACTGTCCAGATCGCCCGGATCCATGAACGGGCTCGTGCACTGCACCAGTACGGTGACTTCCGGAGCCGGGCCATCACCCTGCACCTCGGTCAACGCATGGAGCACGGCCGATTCCGACGACGCCGTGTCTCCGGCGATGGCCGACGGCCGGACGACTACCCGGGCACCAGCCCGGCGGGCCTCCTCCTGAATCCCGGCATGATCGGAACTGACCACCACTTCGTCGATCAACTGCGACTGCCGGCAGGCCGCCACCGCCCGCATCAGCAACGATCGCCCACCCACCGGCTCCAAGTTCTTCAGCGGGACACCTTGCGAACCGCCGCGAGCCGGGATCACCGCGATCACTTTCGGCGCCCGATGGCTGAGCACGGATTTCATTGGGTCAATCACGATGCATCCTCGGCTCAGGTCAGATCTCAAGCCCGGCTGCAGTTTGCGCCGGTTGACGGGTCTAATGCGGGGAATTGGTCGACCAAGTTCGGCTGGTAGCGGTCCGGTACCAGATGCCGCTTGGCGGCGCAGGGGACGTGCGATCGCCACCAGGACTCGGGGACCGCGAATTCCTGGATCCTGGCTTCCGGGGTGATCAGACGCAACGTGCTCACGGCGGTGGTCGGCAGGGTGAGTACCCGATGTCGCGCCGTCATCCCCCGCAGGCTCAGCTCGGCCGGTACCTGGCCGGTCTCGATGAATACACCCGGGCACTGTGCCAGCGGCCCGAGGGTCCGCTCGTTCTCTCGCCGATGTGCCCGGTAGGTGAGCGGGCCGTCCCGAGCGATTGCCCGGACCCAGTCCAGGTAGGGCTCGGCGGAGATCAGATCGTTGGCCACCAGCGAGGTGCCGAGCACTACCGTCTCGGTAGCCGGGGTAGCGTCCCCAGGCAGGCTCCGTAGCCAACCAAAGCTGTGTTCCTGGATGGGAATTCCGGAATGCCCGGCGGCCTCGATCATCGCGGCCGGCAAGTCCAGGGCGGTGACCACCCGCAACCGGCCGCGACTCGCCATCCGCTTCAGCTTGGTCAGGGCCAGCCGGGCCAGCAGTGCCCGCGGCGGTGACGGCGTGATGTGTGGCCGGATCAGCGGCACTCCGGGCAGCACCAGAGCATCCATCACCCGGCGGGTTGACCGTCCGTCGTCCAACAGCACCAGCGTCGAGGGCGAACTCTGCAGCAGCATTCGGTGCACCGCACCGGAAAAGGCGTCACCGACCGCGAGCGGCCCGCAATGGCGATGCGGAGCCAGCCCCGGGGGCAACAGGCTGACGCCCGACGGCAGACCCAGCCGCCGCAGCTCGACGATCGTTCTCGCCAGTGGCTCCACCCCCTGCCGAGGCAGGATGACGAGCCGCTCGCCCAGTGCTCCGGTCGAATGCGCTTCCAGCGCACCGAGAAGCTGGAACGGCGACTCCACCCAGGCCAGGACGGCCTGGCTGTCGGTGACGGCGCTCAACGGCTAGCCGACTCGTCGGAGCCGGGCCCGAGGCCCCAGCTCACCCTCGAAAACCCGCTTGACGCCGTCGCCGAGCGCCTCCTGGAGGATCCTGATGTCGCGAACCAAGTGCCGCAACCCTTCCGGCTCGAGCGAGGCAGCCTGATCGGAACCCCACATGGTGCGATCCAGGGTGATGTGCCGCTCCACCGCAACCGCACCGAGTGCAACCGCCGCGAGACTGATCTGCAACCCGCGCTCGTGCCCGGAGTACCCGACCGGCACCCCGAACCGCTCGCTCAGCGAGGTGATGGTGCGCAGATTCGCCTCCTGCGCCGGCATCGGGTACGTGGACGTGGCGTGCAGCAGAATCAAGTTGTCGGTACCGACCACCCGAACCGCCGCATCGATCTCCGCCATCGTCGACATCCCAGTGGAAAGAATCATCGGCTTGCCGGTCGCCCGGATCGCTCGCAGCAGTTCATGATCGGTCAGCGAGGCCGACGCAACCTTGTACGTGACGACGTTGAACCGATCCAGGAACTCGACCGACGGCACGTCCCACGGCGAAGCGAACCAGTGCACCCCGAGCTTGCTGCAGTAGTTGTCGATCTCGGTGTATTCCTCGGTCTCGAACTCCACGCGGTAGCGGTAGTCCAGGTATGACATCCGGCCCCAGGGCGTTTCGCGCTCGACCGAACGCTGCTCCAGCGGAACGCAGATCTCCGGCGTCCGCTTCTGAAACTTCACCGCGTCGCATCCGGCCTCGGCCGCGATGTCGATGAGCTGCTTGGCGATGTTGACGTCACCGTTGTGATTCAGCCCGATCTCGGCGATCACGTACGTCGGATGGCCACGGCCGACCAACGTGTCACCGATCGCAACAACCTTTGGCGCCGCGTCGTTCGCGGTCCAATCGGCCTGCAGCGTCACGTCGTTCGGCGCCATCAGGTCGACATTGGGTCCAGCGGTCATTTCGCTCCTTCAGCTGAGGCCCTCGCGCCGGATCGGGCAGTCGGGGCTTTCCCGAATGCGTGGCCGCCCAGCTGATTCGGGCAACCCTCTACGACCGATCCCGAGAGCCAGGCCAGATTAGGTAGCCCGGCGCGGTCTTGGGTGAATTCCCGGCGACGCGAGAACGACACTGCTCGGAACTCTGCATCGACGGCCGATATCCCCCGCCGAGATCGTCTCATCTCGGCCGACGTAGCCGCTTCGCTCGGTGACGAGTTCGGACGAGCGCACTTCCGGCCGCAGTCAAACGCATTCGGTCCAGTCGCCTTCGGCGCGAGGTCCGCCCGGCGTCCAGACCCTCGGTAATCGGCGGCAACTGACCGGCTGCAGCCGATTCCACCAACTCGGCCACCCTGTCGAGCCAGGTGTTGTCGGTCTGCGGATGAAAGTAGTTATCGGCCATCCACCACTCTTGGGGACGCCGAAAGTCCGCTTTCTCTAATGCATCTAAACCACCCAGGCAGCCGCTTCCGACGAACCCTTGGTTGATCAGATCGGCGCTGACCCCGAACTCGTCGATGAGCAGGACCGGCAGATCCAGAGCCATCGCCTCGAGGACGGCGGTGGAACTCACCGTGATCAGCGCGGCGGCGCCCTGAAGCTGCTCCGCCATCGAACCGGCCACGAACGTCACTCGGGCCGGCTCCCGCACTCGGCCCGATGAAACCAAATCCCGCCACAGGTCAGCATAATGATGAGCCTCATGATGAGTGTGGAATTCACCGGAGCCGCCCCGGGTCTTCACCAGAACTTTCAGATCTGGCCGACTGGCAGCCAGTCGGTCCAGCGCGAGCAGGATTTCGATCCGTTCCGGCCGGGAGCTCGGTACCTTCGCCTGGGTGGCGAACAGCACCCGGTCGCCGACTACCGAGAGATGCTCTACCTGACCGGACCGAGCCGCCAAGAACGGCAGCGTCGCCAGGCCGACCCGGCCGGACTTGCCGGTCAGCATCCGCACTCGCTCGTACTCCGCCATCTCGCGCCGGCTGTGTACCACGAACAGATCTACGGCACCGCGATATCGCCAGGCTCGGCGGCGGGCCGGCAGCGCGATCCCCGGAAGCCCGGCGATCAGCACCGGCCGGTGCGCCGCTCGAGCCAACTCTGCCTGATATGCATCGGCACTCGGACCGGTACACGCCAGCAGGACGGCGTTCGGTCGGTCTCGTTCTATTCGTCGGCGCAGCTGAGCCGGCGTCCACACGGCCGGCCGAGAGTCCGCGAAAGCCGTTCCGGCCAGTGCGGCACCGCATTGTGTCGCGGAGGGACGCAGCGGCGAACTGGCAACGACGATCTCTACCCGAGTCGACGCAGGCAACTGCGCCAGCAGGCTGACTGCCCATTTCAGATACGAATCCGACTCGGCGACGGCGATCACGTGGAGCGACACCCACGAACGTAGGCGCTTGCCCCTGCGATCGGGTGACCAGCGACCTAACTACGACCGTCCATCACTGGTCCAACCGGGGAACGGTTGTCGAGAACGGCCGGCACACTGGGGGCGAGGCTGGCCAGAAGCTGCAATACCGCCCGCAGGTCTGCGGGCGGTATTGCAGCGGCACTCGCGCCGATGATGATCAGATGTGGGACGAGGGCGGCGAGATGGGCCGCATCCTCGCGCTCGATCAGGGCGCTCCACGCCCCTTGCAACAGACGCAACCGAGCGTCGTCGACCCGCGAGAGCACTTGATGGGCCAGCGGGTCGTGCATCGCCCAGGCGCGGACCGCCGTCTCCAGACGCGCGTCGTAGAGGTCGTCGAGCTCATCCAGGAGATGCTCGAGCAGCTCAAGACCGGCCCAGGTCTCCGAGTTTCGGTGCAGAGCGGTCAGCGCCTGTTCCTCGTACCGGTGGACCAGCGCCTCGCGGTATGCCGATGCACCGGCGAAGTGATGGTGGAATGAGCCTTTGCTCACCCCGAGGGCAGCCGCGATGCGGTCGATTCGGACGCCAGGGAGCCCTTCCTGGGCGAGCGTTTGGAGTCCACGCTGAATCCAGTCATCCCGAGTGGCCATTTCCACCCCTTTCCTGACTGCCGACCGTACCATACCGTATGGTATGGTCGATCAATGGTGGAGTTGCTGTCACTCCCAGCGCCGGTTTGGCCGGTGGCCCTGCTCGCCGGCGTGCAGTTGATCGACGGCTTGCTGTGCCTGCGGCCGGTGCGCTTCATCGCGGACTGCTTCAACGCCGTCGGCTGGCCACGTCGGTTCTGGCGACTGATGCCGGTGCTCAAGTTTGCGGCCGCAGCGGGGTTGGTCCTCGGAGTTTGGGTGCCATATCTGGCGTTGCTCGGATGCCTGGGTCTGGTCGCCTACTTCGTCACCGCCATCGGCATGCATGTCCGGGCCGAAGACTTCGGGCGCAATCTCTTCGTCAATGCCGCGGGCATGCTGCTCATCTGCACGGCCGTCACTCTGGTCTGCTTCGTCCGGGTCGCTTGATTCGCCCGCTGGATCATCCCCCGGGCTGATTCCCATAGCGGGTGCGCGGATTAGAGTCAACGGCTATGGACCGCCCGACGCGACTTGAGGCCACCTACGCGTGGGCCCGGGCCAACCCATTCCGGTTCGACGCGCTGATCGTCGCCGCGATCGGACTGATCATGATCCCGCTCACCCAAGCCTGGGGTGGCGATATAGCCGGGCTGATCAGCCTCGGACTGCTCGCTCCGCTGGCTTGGCGCCGATCGCGGCCGGTCCTCTCGACCGCGATGGTCGCCGCCACCGGCTTCCTCCAACTTGCGGCGTTCGACTCGTTGCTACCCGCCGATGCCGCGATTCCGGTGGCCATCTATGCGGTGACCGCCTACGGGCCGCGCGGGGCCAGTCGAGCGGCGATTGCCCTGGCCTTCTTCGGCACCCTGCTGGCCAGCGCCAGGTACTACCCCATGAACAGCACGGATCTGCCCTTCGCCGTCGCATTCATCGGAGCAATGCTGCTGGCCAGCTGGGCCCTGGGGACGATGCGGCGACTGCGCCAGCGCGAACAGAACCAGCTCCTGGAGCGAGCCCGGTTGCTGGAGGTGGAGCGATCCCAGGAGATCCGGCTCGCGGCCACCGCCGAGCGGGCCCGGATCGCCCGGGAGATGCATGACGTCGTCGCGCATTCACTCTCCGTGACAATTTCTCAGGCGGACGGCGGGCGCTACGCCGCCCGCACCGACCCCGAAGCGGCGATCGAGGCCCTGCAGACGATCTCCGTGACCGGCCGGCAAGCCCTGAACGACATGCGAGCCCTGCTCGGCGTCCTGCGTCAGGACGCCGACCAGCCGCTGGCCCCGCAGCCAGATGCCGATGTCATCCCGGACCTGGTCGAACAGGTCCGGGCCGGCGGGTTGGACGTGACACTGACGATCAGCGGGCGGGCCCAGAAACTCCCGCCCGGCCCCGCGCTGGCCGCCTACCGGATCGTTCAGGAGTCACTGACCAACGTGCTCAAGCACGCTGGGCCGACTTCCAAGGCCTGGGTACAGCTGAACTGGGCACCTCAGGGCCTGGAGATCGAGGTACTGGATGACGGGCGTGGCGCCGGTGCCGGGCTGAACGGGATCGACACCGCAGGTGGGCAAGGCATCCGTGGCATGACCGAGCGCGCCACCCTGCACGGTGGCCGACTCCAGGCCGGGCCACGCACCGGCGGCGGGTTCATCGTTCGCGCCCTCCTCCCCTACGGTGGTGCCTCGTGATCCGAGTGGCATTGGTGGACGATCAGCAACTGGTCCGGGCCGGCTTCCGGATGGTCATCGACTCCCAGGACGACCTTCAGGTCGTGGTTCAGGCGTCGGACGGCGCCGAGGCGGTCCGGGTGCTGAGCGACGTGCAGGTGGACGTCGTCCTGATGGATGTTCGAATGCCCCGGATGGATGGCATCGAGGCCACCCGGCAGATCACCGCCCTGCCGTCGTCCCCCCGGGTGATCGTGCTGACCACCTTCGACCTGGACGAGTACGTCGTCTCGGCGATCGGCGCCGGGGCCAGTGGATTCCTGCTCAAGGACGCACCGCCGGAGGAGATGCTGGCCGCGGTTCGCACCGTGCACGCCGGTGACGCCGTGATCGGTGCCAGCTCGACCCGCCGGCTGCTGCGGCACATCGGACCCATGCTGGGAGGTTCGGCGGATCCGGAGGCCACGGCCGGCAGCCGAGGGCTGACCGGCGCCTCCGTCGCCCAGCCCGCGGTGCCCCGGCCGTCGCCGAGCATCCTGACCGAACTCACGCCTCGCGAGCACGAGGTATTCGCCCTGATGGCCAGCGGGATGAGCAACGCCGAGATTGCCACCGCACTCTTCGTCTCCGAAGCCACGGTGAAAACGCACGTTGGCCGCGTGCTCACGAAGACCGGCGCTCGTGACCGGGTGCAGGTCGTCGTCCTTGGCTACCAACTCGGCATAGTTGAACCCTGACCCCATGTACCCCGGAGGTGCGGGTCATCCCTTGGGATGACCTCGGCGATAAACCGTGCCCGCAGATCATCCCGGCGCGCGATGTGTCCCGATACGGCCTGCTCGTAGCGTCAACCCCAGACGTCAACCGCTGCCAGCAGGAGGAACCATGACCAGGAATGCGCCGGCGTACGAGCTGCCGGTCGGACAGCCGAACCGGGTCAGCGACGGGCGAGGCGCGATCCGGGCGACCGGGTTGGAGAAGGTTTACGGCCAAGGCGAAGCCGCCGTCAACGCATTGAAGGGGGTCGAGGTCCATTTCGAAAAGGGTGGTTTCACAGCGATTATGGGCCCGTCCGGATCGGGCAAGTCCACCCTGATGCACTGCCTGGCGGGCTTGGACACCGTGACCGCCGGCCAGGTCTGGCTCGGCGACACCGAGCTAACCAGTCTCAACGACAGCCAACTGACCCGGTTACGCCGGGACAGAATCGGTTTCGTCTTCCAGTCGTTCAATTTGCTACCGGTCCTCGATGCCCGGGCGAACATCCTGCTGCCACTGAATTTGGCCGGTGCGAAACCGGACCAGGCCTGGTTCGACGACGTCGTCACCCGGCTTGGACTGGCCGACCGGCTCAGCCATCGGCCTTCCGAGCTCTCCGGCGGTCAGCAGCAGCGAGTCGCCATTGCTCGGGCGCTACTTCCGCACCCCGACGTCATTTTCGCCGATGAGCCCACCGGCAACCTCGATTCACGCAGCGGCGCTGAGGTGCTCAGCCTCCTGCGAAGCAGTGTTCGGGAGACCGGGCAGACCGTGGTGATGGTCACCCACGACCCGAGCGCCGCATCGTACGCCGACCGGGTGATTCTGCTCGCCGATGGCAAGCTGGCGGGCGAGATCACCACGCCCACCGCCGATCGGGTCCTCGATGCGCTGCGCGATCTGGGGGCCTGAGCCATGCTCGCTCTCAGCCTCGCGCAGCTGCGCGCTCACACCGCTCGACTGGTCGCCACCTGCCTGGCGATCATCATCGCCGTCGGTTTCGTGGTCGCCACCCTGGTGTTGAACCAGACCTCCAAGACCACGGTGCTGGATTCGGTCGGCGCCCAATACCGGAACACCGACGCCGTAATCACGGCCGACCTGGAAGCCCCCGGGGACGACAACTCCCTGGACTCGCGCAAGAGCCTGGTCCAGACCCTGCGCGCGATTCCCGGTGTCGGCGCCATCGCCGTCGACCGCAGCACCTACAGCCAGGTTCGACTACCGGGCGCCAACGGATACCGGTTCGCCCAGGTGACCGACGTGGCTGCCGACAAGAGCCTGCAATGGCAGCGGATGATCGCCGGTCGACTACCCACCGCCCTTGGTGAAGTGGCGGTCGGCGAGCACAAGGGCGTGAGCATCGGCTCCACCGTCACCTTGCTGGTCACTCCGGTGGACGAGACCACTGACGACTCCGCAGACAGCATCGACTCGGCAGCGGCACAAGCACCGGAGACGATCCAGGCCAAGGTCGTCGGACTGGTCAACCTGCGCGGCGTCGTCGGGATTGGCGCGGACCAGATCTTCGCCGCCCCGGCGCAGACCATCGCGCTGGGCCCGATCGAGACGGACACCATCCGGGTGGCGAGCGCGCCCGGCGCCGATGCGCAGACTTTGGCCCCGCGCATCCATGACGCGTTGACCAAGGCCGGCCAGCGCAACCTGTTCGTCCGCACCGGCGAGCAGGAGGCTCAGCAGATCGCCGACGAATACACCGGTGACGCTGCCGGTCTGGCAATGATCCTGCTGGTGTTCGGCACGGTGGCGGTGCTGGTCTGCGGCCTGGTGATCGCCAACACCTTCGCCGTCCTGCTGGCACAACGCACTCGAGAACTGGCCCTGCTGCGCTGCGTCGGCGCCACTGGCAAGCAGTTGCGTCGTGGCGTCCTGATCGAGTCGCTGGTGATCGGAGCGGTTGCTTCGCTGGCTGGTGTCGGTGCCGGAATCGGCCTGGCAGCAGGTGTTTCCGCGATAGCCGGGCAGTTCGACTCGGCTATCCCGCTGGCCGGCGTGTCGGTTCCGTGGTCGGCCGTGGCGATCGGGATGGCGATCGGCATCGTGGTGACTGCGGTGGCCGCCTTCGCCCCGGCTCGCCGAGCTACCCGGGTTGCGCCGCTGGCTGCGCTGCGCCCGATGGACCCCCCTCCGGCTCGCAGCCGGGCGGGTCTGCTGCGCCGCGGCGCCGGCCTGGCGCTGTTGATTCCGAGCGCGGCGGTACTCGCCTACGGCGCTTTCGGCGGGAAACTGCCGATCGCGCTCGGTGGTGGGGTGTTCAGCTTCCTCGCCGTGGTGCTGCTCGCGCAGTGGCTGGTGCCACCGGTGGTAGCCCTCGCAGGCCGGCTGTTCGGCCCGGCCGGACGCATTCCGGGGCGGCTGGCGGCGTCCAACTCGGTTCGAAATCCGCAACGGACTGCGGCCACCGCGACGGCGCTGATCATCGGCGTGACCCTGACCACGACAATGGTGGTCGGCGCCGCCTCCACCCGGGCGAGCACGGCCAGCATGCTGGACCGAGCCTTCCCGACCGACGTCTCGGTCTCCAGCAACGGGCAGGCGCTCTCTGCTCAACTGGAGCGGGCAGTGGCCGCCATCCCCGATGTGCAGGCCGTGACCTCGCTGACCGGTGCCAACGTGAAGGTGGACGGCAAGCCGGACAGCGAGAGCCAGCTATTCGGAATCGACCCGGTCCGGGCGGCTCCGGTGGTGCGTTCCACGGTAGGCGCCGGCGTCCCGAAGCCCGGGACGGTGAATGTCCCGGACTTCATGACTGACACCTGGGGCGCCGAGGGTGCCGTCACCCGGATCGTGGCCGGCAAGCGATCGATCGAGCTGAAGGTGCATGTCGTCACCGCCGACACCCCCTTGGCCGTCAGCAGCACCGATATGGCCCAATTGGCACCGAAGGCGCCTGCCGCCCAGCTCTGGATCCGGCTGGTCGACGGCCTGGAGGCCGATGGTCGGGCCGATGTGATCGATAAAATCAGTGGTACGGCAGCAGATTTCGCTCCGAACAGCTATGTGCAAAGTTCCACCGAGCAGCGGGACAGCTTCGACAAGATGGTCAACATCCTGCTGCTGATCGTCACCGGCCTGCTCGGAGTGGCCGTGGTGATCGCCGTGATCGGGGTCGGCAACACCATCGCCTTGTCGGTGGTGGAGCGCCGACAGGAGGCTGGGCTGCTGCGGGCGCTCGGTCTGACCCGGGCTCAGCTGCGCTGGATGCTGCTTTGGGAGGCGGCACTGATCGCCGGGGTCGCTTCGGTGCTGGGGATGGCGCTGGGTGCGGCATACGGGGTGCTGGGGACCTCGGCCGCGCTCGCCGGGGAGGCGAATCTCAAGGTCGACATCCCGTGGCTGCAGCTGCTGCTGATCCTCACGGTGGCCACCACGGCCGGCGCCCTGGCCTCGGTACTGCCGTCCCGGCGGGCGGCTCGGATCTCACCGGTGGCCGCGATCGCCGCCTGAACGCTCCGGTCTGACCGGCTGACCTCGGCCTGCCCGATTCAGGGACGGCGACCTTCGGAGGGGAGGGTCGCCGTCCCTGCGGCGGTTGGGACAGCTCCGGCACCATCCGAGTGAAGCGGCTCAAGCCGGGGAGCCGCCGAGTCGATCATGTGGGATGAGCGCCGGTGTCGTGACTATGCCGCTGGACCCCGTCCGGCTGCTGGCTGGACACGAGTTGATCCTGGCTGCCACTCACGAACTCGCTCTGGCGGCCGATCTGCCGACCGTGGTCTCGATCGCGCAGGCCACCGCCCGCCGGTTGACCGGGGCGGATGCCACCTCCTTCGCCCTCCGGCAGGGCGACGAATGCCACTATGTCGAAGCGGCACCTTCCGAATCGTCCGGCACCCTCTGGAACGGCCTGCGCCTCCCGTTTGGGGAGTGCCTCAGCGGCTGGGCGATGCAAAACCGGCAACCCGGCGTCGTCGAGGATCTCGACGTCGATCCCCGCGTGCCGTCCGCGTTTCGGGGCGCCGGGGTGCGAAGTGCAGTTGTCGTCCCGGTTTGCGCCGCTCGGTCGACCGCTGCGTTGGGCACTTACTGGGTGCTGCCGCACGACTGCGACGACACCGAGATCCGGCTGCTGGTGACCCTGGCAGACAGCACCGCTGTCGCGTTGGAGGCACTGCGGCTGCGGTTGCAGCTGGCGGATCGGGCCCGGGTACAGAAGGAGGAAACCGCGAGCCTCACCTACGCGGTCTCCCACGATCTGCGCGCGCCGATCCGGCACCTGGAGGGATTCGCCCGAATCCTGCTCCAGGACATGGTCGACCTGAGTCCGGAAGCCCGGCACGGAGCCGAGCGGATCCAGGAGGCCTCGACTCGCCTTCGGGAGATGGTGAACGGGATGCTGACGCTGTCTCGGATCGGGCAGACCGAGTTGCATGCGCAGGAGGTCGATCTGGCGCAGCTGGGCAGGGAAGTGGCCCTGGCGCTGGCGAACGCCCCCACTCCGGCCGGCGGGCCGAGCCGGGCGGGGGTGGTCGAATTCATCGCGCCGGAGTGTCTGCCGGTGATCGGGGATCCCCGGCTGCTGCTGATGGTTGTTCAGGCGCTACTGGGCAACGCCTGGAAGTTCACCTTCCGGGTTCCGCAGCCCCGAGTGGAGCTCGGGATCCGACCGGCCGAGCCGATGAGCGGGCCGGGGCCGGTGTACTTCATCCAGGACAACGGCGCGGGCTTCGAACCGGGCGCCGCCGACCGGCTCTTCGTAGCGTTCCAGCGTTTGCATAGCATTGAGGACTTTCCCGGCATCGGCATCGGCTTGGCCTCGGTGAAACGGATCATCGACAAGCATGGCGGGGCGGTCCGCAGCACCGGCACCCCAGATGCTGGCGCCACCTTCTGCTTCACCCTGCCTGACCAGGCCGACCCGGATCCGCGGAGGCCACCGGCTGCGGCATAGGGCACGATGGAACAATCATGAATCTTTTCGAAAGGCTTCCTGCCGATCCGGACCCGGACAACATCTATGAGGTGTTCGTCCTGTGGGCCGAGGATCAAGGGCTCGAGCTGTACCCGGCGCAGCAGGATGCCCTGATCGAGATCGTCTCCGGCTCCAACGTCATCCTGGCCACCCCGACCGGCTCGGGAAAGAGTCTGGTGGCCACTGGCGCCCACTTCACTGCCCTGGCCCGGGGCGAGCGATCGTTCTACACCGCGCCGATCAAAGCGCTGGTCTCGGAGAAATTCTTCGCGCTGATCGAGACCTTCGGTGCGCAGAACGTCGGGATGATGACCG
The DNA here is from genome assembly GCA_035474375.1 of Kineosporiaceae bacterium. GTDB lineage: Bacteria > Actinomycetota > Actinomycetes > Actinomycetales > Kineosporiaceae > JANNPJ01. The sequence goes on from DATINJ010000295.1 coordinate 12,207, forward strand.
GGGACGCCGCCGTCAACGCCGATGCGCCGATCATCTGTTGCACCGCGGAGGTGCTGGCCAACCTGGCCCTTCGACTCGGCTCGGAAGCCGAGATCGGCCTGGTGGTGATGGACGAGTTCCATTTCTACGCCGATCCGGACCGCGGCTGGGCCTGGCAGGTGCCGTTGCTGGAATTGCCGAAGGCCCAGTTCCTGCTGATGTCCGCCACCCTCGGCGACGTCACCCGGTTCGAGAAGGACCTGACTGACCGGACCGGCCGGTCGTCCACCACGGTCAGTTCCACCGAGCGTCCGGTTCCGCTGTTCTTCTCCTACGCCACCACGCCGCTGCACGAAACCCTCGAGGAACTCCTCGACACCAAGCAGGCGCCGATCTACGTCGTGCACTTCACTCAGGCGGCAGCGCTGGAGCGAGCGCAAGCGCTGATGAGCGTGAACGTCTGCAGCCGGGACGAGAAGGACCAGATCGCGGAGGCGATCGGGACCTTCCGGTTCAGCGCCGGCTTCGGCAAGACCCTGTCCCGGCTGGTCCGCAATGGGATCGGGGTGCATCACGCCGGCATGCTGCCGAAGTACCGGCGGCTGGTCGAGCTGCTCGCCCAGGCCGGGCTGCTCAAACTCATCTGCGGCACCGACACTCTGGGGGTCGGCATCAACGTCCCCATCCGGACGGTGCTGCTCACCTCGCTCAGCAAGTACGACGGGATCCGGCCGCGGCTGCTCACCGCGCGGGAGTTCCATCAGATCGGCGGCCGGGCCGGGCGGGCCGGCTACGACGCGGTCGGCACCGTGACGGTGCAGGCGCCCGACCACGTGGTGGCCAACCAGAAGGCCTTGGCCAAAGCCGGCGACGACCCGAAGAAGCGCCGCAAGGTCGTCCGCAAGAAGCCGCCGGAGGGCACGATCGGCTACGGCGAACCGACGTACGAGCGGTTGATCCACGCCGAGCCCGAACCGCTGCAGTCCTCGTTCCGGGTCAGCCACTCCATGCTGCTGAACGTGATCAACCGGCCCGGCGACTGCTACACCGCGATGCGGCGGCTGCTCACCGAGAACGACGAGCCGCCGGACCGGCGGCGCATCCATATCCACCGGGCGCTGTCGATCTACCGCGGGCTGCTCAGCTCTGACGTGGTCGAGCAGCTGCCCGAACCGGACCGGCTGGGTCGAACCGCCCGGCTGACGGTCGACCTGCAACCCGAGTTCGCGCTCAACCAACCCCTGTCCCCGTTCGCGCTGGCCGCG
>DATINJ010000296.1:0-6258 GCA_035474375.1 Kineosporiaceae bacterium
GCCGGCGAGGACGATACAGCTATGTCCGATGCACCTGAGGGATTCACCTATCGCCTCCGCAAGAATGGGGACGTGGAACTGTTCCACCACGGCCGCCCTGCCACGGTGCTTCGCGGCGCCGCCGCGGCGCGCTTCCTGATCGATGTGGGCAGCGACGATCCGCAGGAGTTGATGGCGCGCATCACCGGCAACTACAAACGCGGCAATGAGCGGACGGCCAAGAAGCATCCCCGCAACCAGGCCCGGTAGCGCTGCTGGGCACAGCCCGCCGCCGCTACGCCGACGTCGGACCAGGAAACCGGATGAGTGATGATGGCGTGATGTCCACCATCGTGTTCGTCCACGCCCATCCCGACGACGAGGCCAGCGGCACTGCCGGTTCGATGGCTCGCGCCTCGGACGAAGGCCACCGGGTTGTCCTCGTCGTCGCCACCGACGGCGACCACGGCGTACCCGCGGCGGACCTCGCCGACGGCAGAACTGTCGCCGAGCACCGGCGCGAGGAACTCGGGGAGTCAGCCCAGGTTCTGGGAGTGTCCCGGATCGCCTGGCTCGGCTACGCCGATTCGGGAATGACCGGTTGGCCGCAGAACTCGGCACCGAACGCGTTGATGAACGTGGACGTCGATGAGGCGGCGCGAGCGTTGGCCGCGATTCTCGACCAGGAGGACGCCGACGTCGTCTCCGGCTACGACTGGCACGGCGGCTACGGGCACCCGGACCACGTGATGGTGCACCGGATCGTGCGCCGCGCCGTCGAGCTCGCTGCCCGGCGTCCGCGGCTGCTGGAGGTGACGATGAACCGGGACGCCATGCGCGAGATGTTCCTCGCCGCGCAGGCAGCCGGGATGCTCACCGAGGACTGGGACCCGGACGGGCCCGGCGACGACGGGAACCCGATCGGCACCCCACAGGCCGAGATCCACCTCAGGGTGGACGTCCTGCCCTACCTGGAGCGCAAGCGGGCCGCCCTGCAAGCGCACGCCAGCCAGACCACCGACGTCGGCATGATGCTGGCGATGCCGCCCGAAGCATTCACCGCGATGTTCCGCGACGAGTACTACCTCGAGCCCGGCCAGGAACCGGGTATGCGAACAGGCTGGATCTTCGACGCGGAGCCGGCCGTCAGGTCCTGACCAGGCCTACTCCGACGCCGTCCCTCTTTTCCCGGAGCGAAGGAGCAGGGTCAGGCGGGAGCGGGCACACCCTCGAGCACGACGACGGGGAACACCCGGTCGGTGTTGCCTTCGTACGGGTTGCCGTCGCCGGCGATCCTCCGGTAGAGCCGGTCGCGTTCCTCCCCGGCCGTGACGACGGCTCGCGCCTCGAACGACCGATCGCCCAGCTCCACCGTCACCGACGGGTTGGCTCGCAGGTTGTGGAACCACGCCGGATCCTTGGGGGCGCCGGCCTTGGAGGCGACCACGAACACGCGCCCGTCGTCGTCGAGGGCGTACCCGAGCGGCACGGTCGTCCGCCGCCCGGTGCGCGCGCCGGTGGTGGTCAGCAGCAAGATCGGGAACGGCGGCTGGCTGACGACGCCGTGGTTGGCACGGAACTCGGCGACGACACCTTGGTTGTAGGTCAGGAACTCCTCGTCCGACGGCACAGTCGACACAGGCCCTCCTAGTATTTTGGAGAGACTCACCATACTAAAGCGGCACCCAACCACCGCGCCCGCAAGTCGACACCTCGCACGAATGGCTCGGGCGGGTAAGGAATACTGGCCGGCATGGTCGATCTGGGCGACCCCAAAGCTGCGCTGCAGCACTACCTTCAGGCGACTCGGGATGACCTCATCTGGAAGCTGGACGGGCTGAGCGAACGCGAGGCCAGACTGCCCCGCACCGCAACCGGCAACAACCTGCTGGGAGTAATAAAGCACTGCCTCAATGTCGAAGCCGGCTACTTCGGGCCTACCTTCGGGCGCGAGTTCCCGACGCCTGAGGAACTGGTCCCCGTGCAGGCGTTCGAGCAAGACCCTCAAGCAGATTGGTATGCGCGGGACGACGAGACCAAGGATGGGCTGATCGATCTGTACCGTCGGGTCGGGATGTTCGCGGATCAAACGATCGAACAGCTACCCGTCGACGCGCCGGGGCGGGTGCCGTGGTGGCGGCCAGGAGCGCAGGCCGTGACGCTGCAAAGGATCATCATCCACGTGACCTGCGACTTGGCCCGTCACGCCGGTCACGCGGACATCATGCGCGAACAGCACGACAGCACTATCGGCCTGCGGCAGGAGAACCCCAATGTCCCCGACTATGACTGGCCGGCGTACGTCACAAAGCTGACGAAGCTGGCTGACCGGTTCGGATAGGAAGTGTTGACCGATGAAGCCCGTCGACACCATCGCTGCCTGCCGAACAAGTCATCGAGTGCTGCTCGCCGGCCTCGGGCCATTGAGCGATGACGACGTGCGTGTGCCGAGCCTGTTGCCCGGGTATTCACGTGGCCACGTGGTCACGCACATCGCGAACAAGACCAAGGCGCACGTCGTGCTTCTCGGAGGTCCGGCGGCCGGCGAGGTCCGGCAGTTGCACCCCGACGGGTATGACCCGGATCTCGCAGCGGATCTTGCTGCTACGGGACGTCCGGCCGCCGAACTTCGCTCTGACCTGGCGCAGTGTTTCGAGCTCCTCGAAGCCACCTGGGATGCGCTCGACGAGACCCACTGGGACCGGCAAGGGATGATGGCCGCCGGTCTGCGAACGATGCGCGAGGTCGTGGGTCACCACCTTCGGAACGTCGAGGTCCACCACGTCGACCTCAACATTGGCCATCGTCCCTCCGATTGGCCCGCGATCCTCGTCGAAAGCGAGTTGTCCAAGCGTCTCCGGTCGGTCCCCGACCGGGCCGATCACGCCGATATCCTCGCCTGGCTCCTCGGCCGCGCACCCGCCCCCGAGCTAACTGGCCCCTGGTAGCAGGCCACAGGACGACGGCACGGCAGCCATTCCGGCAACGCATCGCCAGTCACACCCGATGTCCCATTTATTCCAGCAACTTTGGGCTCGGAGTCCATTTCGCCGGAATATCCGCAGGAATGGCTGCAGCATGGTAGATGACTTTGTGTAACGCTAGTTGCACGCTGAGCGATGTTGTTGGTGGGCTGGCAGACCGCCAGATCGGCCCGAGGTTTCGCGGTGACACCAGAGTCCGGGTCGCGCGACTGACCGGTCCGTCCCAGGCATCTGACGGAGGTCGCATCATGTCCGTGCCGTTTTCAGCTGTAGGTATGCCGTCGGCCCTGTCGGGCCTGTCGGCCCGTCCCGGGTCGATAGCTCCAGGCCGGTGGCGGCGCCGTGCGCTGGTCGTTCTGAGCCTTCCGGTGACCGCCGTACTGGGCGTGGCCGGCGCTGGGATGGCTGTCGCTGACGAGACGGATTTCGCCGTGGCCGTGGGAATCCCGAATGCCAATTCCGGGGCGGGGGAAGTGGACGTCCGGATGGGCGTGGACTGCTGTAGTCAACTGATCAGTGAGCAGCGGTCCGGGATGGACCTGCCCGGTGCGTCCAGTGCCCGTTTCGGTGCGGCGATGGTGTCCCACTACGACCTGAACGGTGATGACAACGATGACCTGCTGGTCGGGTCGCCTGGGACGCCCGGCCTGGAGGAAACCGACCAACCGGGGCGAGTGCAGGTGTTCCACCAGGCGCCGAACGGTGTGCTGACGGCCGGGGCCGTCCTGGAGAACCACGCCGAGCCCGGCGATGAATTCGGTGCCGCTTTGGCCGTCGGGTGGAAGGAGAACACCGAAACCAGGTACGGCGTCAGGGATCTGTGGGTGGGCGCGCCCGGTCATGATGTCGCGGGCAAGGTTGATGCCGGAGCGGTGTTTCGGTACGAGATCAGCGAGACCGGCATCACCTATGTGGAGACCATCACCCAGGACAGCCCGCTGGTACCGGGGGACGCCGAAGCGGGCGACCGGTTCGGTGAGATCCTGGGTCATGCCGGGATGGTCGGCGTGCCGCATGAGGACGTCGGCACGACAAAGGACGCCGGGACAGTCCTGCTCCTGCGCAAGGACCCGGAGACGGATGCGTTGATCCTGGGGACGGAGTGGAACCAGGACACGGTCGGTGTTCCGGGCGTCGCCGAGGCCGGGGACCACTTCGGTGCGGCCCTGTCCGGTGGCGCGGTCGGGGTGCCCGGGGAGGACATTGGCGCGATCAAGGACGCCGGGATTGTGCAGATCCTGGGCGGGAAGGCGATCAGTCAGAACAGCCGGTGGATCCCGGGGAAGGTCGAGACCGGGGACCGGTTCGGGGCCGCCCTGAGCATGGGCTACCGAATCCAGGAAAATGATTCCTCCAGGGGATGTTTCGAGATTGACTCGTTAGCGATCGGGATTCCTGGGGAGGACGTCGGCACGGTGAAGGACGCCGGGTCGGTCGTCCTGACGCTGCCGAAGCTGCGGTCGGTCAACCTGACCCGCGGTTCGCAGTACTGCCCACCCGAGCTCCTCAGCCAGGGTCATGGACTGCCCGGCAAAGCCGAGGCCGGGGACCAGCTCGGGGCTTCGATGGGACTGCGCCCCGGTGACTCCGAACACGAGAACAGCCAGCTGGACTATCTGCTGATCGGGGTGCCCGGCGAGGACGTCGGCACCACAAAGAACGCCGGGCGGGTGATTTACCGCGAGCGGGACGTCGCGACGTCCCTCGGATATGGCGGCGGCAACGTCAGTGGAATGCGTTTCGGGACCGTCCTGACGTACGGTGCGGCCTACTGATGTCGCTGCGGATCTGATCAGCCGGTGGACGGGGCGCCGGTGAGGCTGAGGTAGGTGGTGATGTACGCGAGCGGGGCGTTCCATCGGATGCAGAGGTCATTGGTGGTTTCGGAGGTGGGCTCGTCGAGGTAGCAGCATTGTGCGGGCAGCCCGTGCAGCCGCGGATCGGTGGGAAAGCCGGGTGTTTCAAGGGAATTGGCGCCGCCGGCCAGCGCACCCGGAGGCGGTGGTGGGAGGGCCGGGTCGAGATCGTGGCCGAACTGGCGGGTCCGCAGATGCTTGCTGGTATCTGTCCCGTAGCCGGTGATGTAGCTCTGGCCCAGGGCGTTGCGGCCGAGGAGATAATCGATGCCGACGGCGACGGCGTCGCGGAATCGTCTGTCGCCGGTGAGCTGTTGGGCGGTGGCCAGGACGACCAGGTTGTTGAGGATGCGCCCGTTGGAGCCCCAGTCCCATCCGGCTGGCGGGGCGTACGGCTGCCCCCAGGGCTGCTGGCGCTGTAGGTCGAGCAGGCGCTCGCCTGCGTCTCGGACTGTACCGGCCACCCGGTTGTGATCCGGCAACCGGGGCATCGTGGTCGCCAGGTCAAGCCGGGCGGGTCCGGCCACCCGGTCGAAGTCGAAGCCGGTGAGGTCGAACACCTCGGCGGTGTGCTCGGGTGAGTCCATGAGCGCGTTCCGGTAGTGCTCCTCGCCGGTCGCCAGCCAAAGTTCAACGTTCGCCCAGTAGAAGTCGTCGAGGAGCCGTGCATCCCCGTACGGGCCACCGCCGTATCGGCCCTCGTCATCCGGGGCGATCAAAGCCGGGTACGTATGAGCGGCGCGGTACGCGATGCGAGCAGCGGTCAACAGCCGTTGTGCGTACACCTCGTCGTCGTCACGAAGCAGGCGGGCGCCCTGCGCGGCGACCGCGGCCAGGTGCAGTGTCGCCGCCGTGGAGGGCCGGTGCAGCACGCGCATCGTGGGGTCCTCGTGTGGCCAGCCGGGCATGGGCGACCACTCGGTGCCGTGTACCCGATGGAAGGCCATCCCGGCGAGTGGATCGCCCGGTGGCACCTGCATTCGCAGCAGCCAGTCGAGCTGCCAGCGGCACTCTTCGATTAAGTCCGCCTCGGCGACGCCGCGCCCATCCGAGGCGTGCGGGTGGTGCCGCAGCAGACGCAGCAGGTTGAGCAACTGCCACAGCGCGATGCTGCCGCTGACCACGTATTTGCCGTAGTCGCCGGCGTCATACCATCCGCCGGACACGTCCAACTCACCCGTCTGCCGCCAGCCGGGGTACAGCGGAGCAGCGTCCGGGCCGCTCCACCCTGGAACCGCGGTATCACCGCGGTTCGGCGGCTTGTTGATGTGCCCGGCCGGACGGCCGTACCCGGGTGCCCGCTGCTCATCGATCGGACAACCGGACCGCAGCAGATAGAACAGCCGCAACGCGTCCCGACTCAAACCGTCGTACAGGTCCGCGGCGACCCGGAACGGATGGCTTCGATGCCCGCCGACAACCACCCGATAGCCCGAGCC
>DATINJ010000297.1:0-5686 GCA_035474375.1 Kineosporiaceae bacterium
CACTTTCGCCAAGTTCTGAGCGGGCAACCGTGCATGATCGTCTGCAGGGTTTGAGCGCCTTCAATTTGTGGCGATCATGCGCGGTTGCCCGGTGTAAACCCTCGGGCGGTTGATCGAATCTGCTTTACCAGGAGGTGCGCAGCCGGGAGGTGGGGGAGGATCAGCGGAAGACTACGGTGCGGGAGCCGTTGATCATGATGCGGTTCTGGGTGTGCCAGGCGACCGCTCGGGCCAGGACCTGGCACTCGACGTCCCGCCCGACCGCTGCCATCTGCTTCGCCGTGGTGGTGTGGTCCACCCGTTCAACGTCCTGTTCGATGATCGGCCCTTCGTCCAGGTCCGACGTCACGTAGTGCGCCGTTGCCCCGATGATCTTCACGCCCCGGGCGTGGGCCTGCTGATAGGGCCGAGCGCCCTTGAAGCCCGGCAGGAACGAATGGTGGATGTTGATCGCCCGCCCGGCCAGCGCTGTGCAGAGATTCGGCGAGAGCACCTGCATGTAGCGGGCCAGCACGACGAGATCGATCCGCTCCTGTTCGACGACGTCCAACAGCCGTTTCTCGGAGGCAGCCTTTCCGGCGGGCTCAACCGGCAGGTGGATGAACGGGATGCCGTGTGACTGGACCAGGTCGGCGAAGTCCAGGTGGTTCGAGACGACGGCCGGGATGTCGATGTTGAGCGCGCCGATCCGGTGGCGGAACAGCAGGTCGTTCAGGCAATGGCCGAACTTCGAGACCAGGATCAGCACCCGGTACTTCTCGGCGGCGTCCACCAGGTGCCAGCGCATCTGGAAGGACTCCGCGACCGAGCCGAAGCCGGTGGTCAGTCGCTCCAGGGTCTGCATCGGATCGAGCGCACTGAACTGCACCCGCATGAAGAAGGTGCCGGTGTAGTCGGCGGCATCGTCGTCGTACTGCTCGCTCTGCAGAATATTGCAGCCATGCTGCACCAGGAAGCTGGCCACCGCGTAGACGATGCCCGGTCGGTCGGGGCATGCCAGGGTGAGGACGAACTCCTTGCGCGTGGTGCTGGTTGCCTCGGTCACGCCCGAAGCGTGCAGGGCGGCGACCTCGAGGTCAAGCGTGACGCTTCGTCGTCTTATCTCGCCCCGAGCGAACCTGCCGATCCAAGCTGGTACGTCGGCGAGGACCTAAGTAGATGTTGAAGAAAGATTAAGATTTTGGCCAATATCTGATCGCCATAGTGTGTTCGTTTGCTTACGGAAGGCGATTTGTCGACGCCGGCACACGGATAGCCGAGGTTAATCGGAGATCGGCCGAGGTGCTTCTACAACCCGCCGACCTGCACGTCGTCCGTTCCGTCCAGTTTGCTCCAGGCGGTGTGCCGCGCCTGCCGGCAGACCATCTTGGGGCCGATCATCTACATAAAGGCTAACTGAGAGCCAGCTGAGTAGGTGCGTCCTGACATTCGACGCTTGCCCACAGTCCCCCCTAAGATCACGAACCGATGTCATCGTCAGAGAAGTGATGGTTAGGCATCTGCCCGAGTGTGACCAAATGGGGGGTCATCGCCACAAGTGGTGACTACTCGACGTCCAATCTGGGAGTAGATCAGCACTGTGGTGAACAGCAGCCCACCCTCCAAGGGTGGTCGGCGAGCCCGGTTGGCAGCCGAACGCCAAGCGGCAGCGACCTCGGCCGAAGGCGCCGAGGTCCTCGACAGCCGACCGTCACGCCGAGCCGGGAACCGCAGCCAGGCCGTGCCCGCCGAGCCGCAGCGCTCCGCCGAGGTCACGGTCATCGGCTCGACGTCGGTCCTGCCGCCTGCTGCACCGCAAGCGCCGTACCCGTCCCTGTTCATCCCGCCCAGCGAGGCGTTCGGCCCACCCAGCGAAGCGTTCACGCGGCCCGGCGAAGCGTTGACCGTACCCGGCCAAGAGTTCAGCCTCTCCCGTAATGCGGAGCAGCCGTCCCCGGCAGCATCCGAACCGACCTCGGCGGAACTTTTCGCCGGAGCACCGGTTCCGACGGGCAGATCGCGGACCGGCCAGGATCAGGGCCAACCAGCCGGTGGACGGCGGTCCGGCTCGTCCGGTCCGAATACCACCGAGCTCGGGATCATCCGCGGCCGGCGCTCGGCTCGCCCGCAGACCAAGCGTCGTCGCGCCGAGTTGGCGCTCGGCCGGATGTTCAGCGACCGGCGAGTCTGGGGCGGGGCGATAGCGGCCACGTTGGCGCTGGTGGCGCTGGTGCCCGGGTTGGCGATGCTGCAGGACAAGGTCACCGTGGCGGACGGCGGGTTGTCGGGGACGAGTTCCACTCGGACGACGGGCGATCAGTCCGCGGATTCGACCCGGTTGGCGCAGCCAGACGTGCCGGATGCAACCCAGACCGAGACCACGGGTTCTCCGACGGCCTGGGCCCAGGCGGTGGTGAAGGCCACCGTGGGGAAGGCCGCGGCCGCCGCCACTGGCAGCGACAAGGCTGACAAGGCGGGCGACCCGACCGGCACCGGCAAGACCAAGGATCCCGACGCGAAGACGCCGCTCAAGACACCGGTGTCCGGGAACACCGATCAGGTCGACTCCGATCGCTCTGGGATGGCCTGGCCGAGCGGGGTTTACGCCGCCGGTCACGGCACGGCGGGAGTCAATGCCTTCGGTGACTGGCGCGGTGCACCCGTTGACGTCGTGATCGATTGGCCGGCCCGGGCGAGCTGGAACGACATCATCAATCCGACCTACCTGTACGGCGTCTGGAAGAACACGTCGTACACGAAGGTGTTCGGGGTGCCGCCGATTCCTGAAGGGGCCGGCGCGTCGATGGCCGAGTGTGCGGCTGGGGCGTACGACGACAAGTGGCGCCAGTTCGGGACGAATTTCAAGGCTGCAGGTCTGGGCGGCACGACGGTGATCCGGCTGGGCTGGGAGTTCAACGGCGACTGGTACATCTGGAATGCCCGTAACCCGGACCAATTCGCCGAGTGCTGGCGGCACGTTGTCTCCTCGGCCGAGGAGACGGCTCCCGAGTTGCTCTGGGACTGGAACCCGAACCGTGGCGAGGGCGGCTCCATCGTCGTCGACGCGACGAAGGCCTGGCCGGGAGACAGCTACGTCGACTATGTCGGCGTCGACTCCTATGACATGTATCCCGGCGTCAAGACCGAGGCGGACTGGGCCAAGCACTACTCCGGTGCCTTCGGGCTGAAGTTCTGGTCCGACTTCGCCCGGTCGCATGGGAAGAAGCTCAGCGTCCCGGAATGGGCGGTGTACCCGGGGACGGCGAGTGCCGGCCACAACGGCGGCGACAACCCCTTCTACGTCGCCAAGATGCACGAATTCTTCAAGGACCAGGGCTCACACTTGGGGTACGAGTCGTACTTCAACGAGAGCTCGTCGTACGTTGCCGCTGCGATCTTCAGTCCGGAGCAGAACTCGCTCGCTGCGGCAAAGTACAAAGCTCTGTTCAATCGCTGATTCCGGCGGGTTGTCACACGTTGTCCAATGTGGGGGCAGATAAGCACTGTGTTCATGGGAGACTCACCGACCGGTAAAGGGAAACGGGCACGGTCAGCGGCCGAGCGCGGGGCGGGCGAGACGTCGGCCCCGACTGCCGAGGTTCTCGACAGCCGGCGTTCGCGCCGCGCCGCGAACCCATCGACCCGAGGGCTGAGCCTGCCGACCCAAACGACCCCGCCGACCCACGCGAGCGTTCCCACAGAAGCGATCGTGCCGACCCAGGTGGCCGTGCCCAGGCAAGCGGACGTGCTGACTCAGGCGGACGTTCTGACTCAGGCGGCCGTGGTCACTCAAGCGGACGTGCTGACCCAAGCAGAGGATCTGCCTGCCGAGGCGGTAGAGGCGCCGCGGTCGCGACGGGAACTGGCCGAGCGATCCGGGCGGCGGCGGAGTTCGGCCGGGCCGGACGCGTCCGGCCCGAACACCACCGAGCTCGCGGTCATTCGGGGACGGCGGGCGGCTCGCCCGCAAACCAGGCGTCGCCGAATCGAGCTGGCGCTGGGCCGGGCGTTCAGCAACCGGCGGGTTTGGGGTGGGGCAGTAGCGGTCGCCCTGGTGCTGGTGGTGCCGGGTGCGTCGATGTTGCAGAGCCAGGTCACGGTGACTGACGGTGAATTGTCCGGGGCGGGCCTGGCGCCGTTGGAGAGGTTCTCGGATTCGATCCGGCTGGCCCAGCCAGACTCCGGCGAGACGTCGGCCGCCGCTCGGGCGCGGGCCAAGGCGAAGGCGAGCGCGAGCGCGATTGCCGCCGCCGCCGAGAAGGCGACCATCGAGGCTCCGGCCAAGACCACGCCCAAGACGCCCACCGGTAACACCGGTCGACTCAACACCGGATTGTCCGGTCTGCCCTGGGTCAGCGGAGTGTACGCGCGAGGACAGGGTGTCACCGGGGTCGAGGCCTTCGGGGACTGGCGGGGTGCCACCGTCGACGTCGTCATCGATTGGCCGGCCCGACAGACCTGGGACGACATCGTCAACCCGACCTGGCTGTACAACACCTGGAAGAACACGCCCTACACGAAGGTGTTCGGGGTGGCGCCGGTTCCCGAGGGAGACGGCAGCGCGACGATGGCCGGGTGTGCGGCTGGGTCGTACAACGACAAGTGGCGCCAGTTCGGGACGAATATCAAGGCCGCGGGTCTGGACGGCGAGACGGTGATCCGGCTGGGCTGGGAGTTCAACGGCGACTGGTACAAGTGGCAGGCCAATGACCCTGGTCAGTTCGCCGAGTGCTGGCGGCAGATTGTCGACTCGGCCGAGTCGACGGCACCGGCTCTGCTCTGGGACTGGAACGTGAACCGCGGCAAGGGCGCCAGCGTCGTGGACGCCCGGCAGGCCTACCCCGGTGACGGCTACGTCGACATCGTCGGGGTCGACTCGTATGACATGTTTCCCGGCGTCAAGACCGAGGCGGACTGGGCGAAGCATTACTCCGGTGCCTTCGGGCTGAAGTTCTGGTCCGACTTCGCCCGGTCGCATGGGAAGAAGCTGAGCGTCCCGGAATGGGGGGTCTACCCGGGGCCGTCGAGTTCCGGCTCGAACGGCGGCGACAACCCGCTCTACATTGCCAAGATGCAGAGCTTCTTCAAGTCCCAGGGCTCGCAGCTGGCGTATGAGTCGTACTTCAACGAAAGCTCCGCGTACATTGCCTCCGCGCTCTTCGGGCCGGAGCAGAACCCGGTGGCCGCGGCCAAGTACAAGTCGCTCTTCGGTGGCTGATCTGGTGGCCCGCCGATCGCCAGGGGCACCGGATCGGATAGTTTGACGTCGAGTCAATCGATGCTAGGGAGTGCGGACAGTGGCAAAGATCAAGGTGAACAACCCGGTCGTGGAACTCGACGGGGACGAGATGACCCGAATCATCTGGCAGTTCATCAAGGATCGGCTGATCCATCCCTACCTGGACATCGATCTGAAGTACTTCGACCTGGGTATCGAGGAGCGCGACGCCACCGACGACCAGGTGACGATCGACTCCGCGAACGCGATCAAAGAGCATGGGGTCGGCGTCAAGTGCGCGACGATCACGCCCGATGAGGCCCGGGTCGAAGAGTTCGGCCTGAAGAAGATGTGGGTCTCCCCGAACGGGACGATCCGCAACATCCTCGGCGGCGTCGTCTTCCGCGAGCCGATCATCATCAGCAACATCCCGCGGCTGGTCCCGGGCTGGACCAAGCCGATCATCATCGGCCGGCACGCCCACGGCGA
>DATINJ010000298.1:0-18385 GCA_035474375.1 Kineosporiaceae bacterium
GAAACCGTCGGCGTCGCGGTTGGCAGGGCTGCGCAGACCGGGCGACTGATGGTGTTCGAGTCAAGGGTGACCGCGCCGTTCCGGGCAAGCACCCGGCCGGCGACGGTGGCCCCCGTGGTCACGGTGATCGACGTGAGAGCAAGGATGCTGCCTTGGAAGCTGGATCCTGTTCCCAGCGTCGCTGAACTGCCGACCTGCCAGAACACGTTGCAGGCCTGGGCGCCGTTGACGAGCAACACCTGGCTGCCCGAAGCCGTGGTGAGCGTTGAACCCGCCTGGAAGACGAAGACGGCGCTCGGATCACCTTCTGCATCCAGCGTCAGTGCGCCGGTCAGGCCCAGCGAGGAGGCCGAGTTGTAGACGCCGGCCGAAAGCGTCTGGCTGCCCAGGTTCGCCACGACCGGCGAGCTCGGACCCACCCCGGCAGCGGTCGTGAAGGCAGTCACCAGGTCGTTCTTCGCTACCTGAGTGACGCCGTCGCCCGCGTGGTTGGTGCCGGTGACGGTCATCGATGCGGTGCCGGTGATCGACGTCGTCGGGAACGTGCCAAGGTCGCCACCGATGGTGGTGGGGCCGGTGTTGGTGATGCCCGCGCCGGCCAGGACGACGAAGCCGTCGGCCGTGCCTAGCGGCACCGCAGCAACCGCTTGGGCACTGCCGCCCAGGACCGTCACCAGCAGACCGGCCAACAGCAGAACTCCCAGGCCGCCGACCGTGCCGGGCCCGAACCGGGCCACTGTCACCTGTCGCGCGGAGCGTAGAGCTGGGGAAACCACGTTTGGTGTCGCCGCCTCGGATGGGAATCGGAGCAGCGAGATGCCGGAGATCGGCTGGATTCACGCTTGCTGTGTCTGACGGAGCATCACCCGAAGTGCGATGGTCACTCACAGAGAGATTATCTGACTATCGGTAACAGTTTCTCACCGCAACGCGGGTGGAAACCCTCCGACGGCTAAAGATCCGGGCCACCGTGCCGAGGTTGTCCCCGAGCAGGCGCCCCATCATGGTTCGGCTGCTACCGAATCGCTGGAGGTCCCGCCATGCGTGTGGCCCAACTGATCCTCCCTCTGCTCTTCGGCTTTGCCGGATTCCGGAGAGCCCTGTGGTTCGAAGGCAAATACGGGCGCACGCCGTGGGGCTGGAACCCGTGGTTCTGGGGAATCCTGTTCTTCCTGGGATTCATCATCGGCCTCATCCCGCTGGCGTTCGCCGAACGCTCCGGCCGTAGGGACGCCGAGGAACGCGCCTTCCGGTCCATGCGGGCCGGGATCCCGAACGGCGGGTCACCCCAGGGGCAGTGGCCCAGCGCCCCCTCGGGAGGACGCCTCTAAGGCTTACCCGAAAGCCCTTCCATTGCCCCTATCTGGTGGCTTAGAAAGCCATAACCGCGGCGGCAACGACGTTCAAGGAGTCCGCTCCCCGCTCATCGGAATCCGTCACACCTTGCCCCCACGATGCTCCCGTTGGCCACACCGGATCGGGGTCGCGAAGGGGATATCCGCAGGTGGGCTCGCTGATGCTCGGCTACCAAAGGTGGCCACCTGGAGCATCGTTGGTGTGTGGTGTCCGGTAGGAGCTGAGGTCGAACCTTGACCACGCTGGACCCGGATGAGCTCGGCACTGACATGTGCAAGTTCGTGACGAATTCTGTGGTGTTGGCTACCGTTCAAGCAGTAAGCGCCAGCACCACGATCACGGGCCCGAGGAAAGGCTCATCTGATGCAGCCAAGTGAGCTCCGCCGGGTTGCCGGTCGCTACCGGCTGACCGAGATAATCGGCCGCGGCGGGATGGGCACCGTGTGGCGGGCCGAGGATGAGCTGCTCGGGCGAGCCGTGGCAGTCAAGGTAATCGCGGCACCGGATGCCCCGATCAGCTCCGACTCGCCAAACGGGCTAACGCCGGAGACTCAGGTCCAGACGGCCAGCCGGGCCCGGCGGGAGGCCCGGGCGGCCGGACGGTTGAACCATCCGGGCGCGGTGACGATCCACGACATCATCGAGGAGGATGGCCGCTTCCACATCATCATGGAGCTGATTCGGGCACCGACGCTGGCGGATCTGGTCCGAGCCGAGGGCCCGCTGTCCCCGGCGCGGGTCGCGGCGATCGGCGCTCTGGTGCTCGACGTCCTCGATTTCGCGCACGCCGAGGGCATCGTGCATCGCGACGTCAAGCCGTCCAACGTGATGGTGCTTTCCCAAGACCGGGTGAAACTGACCGACTTCGGGATCGCTTTGCTGCGGGGCGATCCGCAGTTGACCACGTCCGGGGCGACGCTCGGCTCGCCGCTGTTCATGGCGCCGGAACAGGCGGCCGGCACGGCAGTGGGTCCCGCCGCAGACCTCTGGTCGCTGGGCGCCACGATGTACTACGCGGTTGAGGGCCGGGCACCGTTCGACCGCCCAGCCGCGATGGCCGTGCTGGCGGCCATCCTCAGCCAGACACCGGATCCGGTCCGGCTGGCCGGACCGCTCGAACCGGCTCTGGTCGCGCTGCTGACCCGGGCCCCGGAGAGCCGGCCGGATGGCGTCGTTCTGCGACGGTTGCTCTCCCAGGCGGCGCTCGGGGACAGCGCCGCAGCCGCTGACGCCGAGTCCGCTGACGCCGACGACGGGCTGGCCCAGAGTCCCGCAGACCCCGAACAGACGCTCGATTTCGCGACCACCGTGGAGGCTTCCGCATCGCCGAGCCCGGCGCCTGCCAGTCCGGCGCCTGCCAACCGGGCGCCTGCCAGCCCGGCGACCGCCAGTCCGGCGACCGCCAGCCCAGCGACCGCCAGCCCGGCGACCGCCAGCCCGGTGCCTGCCAACCCAGTGACGATCGGCACGGCGCCCGCCGGTGCCGTGGCAGCGGGCCTGGAAGTACCCAGCTACGGCACGCCGGAGAAAGTCCGGCAGACGCCAGCGGTGACTACTCAAGACGAGCCGGCCGCCCGTCCTTCACCTCGGGATGGACGGCGTGAGGGGAAGGTTCTGAAAGCACTCGTCGGAGGGCTTACCGTCACCGTCGCGGCATTGAGTTTTGCTCTGTTCCAGCAGGATTCAGATTCGAACAACCGTTCCGGATCGGATCTGACGACAATCCAGCAAGGCCAGGGGCCGGCAGCGGCCGAGAATGCAGCGGCCGAGACCGATGCTGCCGTCGCTCCCAGCGAGTTGGCCCCGTCAGCACCCAATGCGCCGTCCGACGGGTTGGGTCTGGGTTCCGCGGGGCGGCCCGGCCTCCGTGAGCTCGAGCAGTCGAAAGTCGGTCCTCCTGGCCAGAACCTCGCTCGCCACGACGGCTCGGCGGTCAACCCGGTCGGCGGGTACGCAGTCGGGGTACCCATGACGTTCGAGACGGTGGCCGTCGGCCCCACCACCCTGATCGAACAGCACGCCAGCATGTTCCAAGCCGGCTTCGAGGTGCGCAGTTACCGAGCCGTGGACCCCTGGGCCCGGCTGGTCCAGGACGAGAAGCAGTTCGCCAAAGAGCATGCGGCCGACAGGTACGAGCGCAAGCAGTTGGCCCGCCGATGGACGTACCGGGGCCAGCCGGCCACCGTCTGGGAGTTCACCTGGATGCTCAAGGACGAGCTCATGCACGCTCAGGAAGTCGCCTTCCGGGTCGGACCGCGCACCTACACCGTGCTCTACCACAGCGTGGATACCTGGTGGAACAGCGGCGGCTCCGATGCCTGGCCGGACAACTTCGAGCGGTCCTTTTTCCCGTTGTCGTAGCCGGCCATGGACACCACGCGCTTCTTTGACTACCCCGACGGCCAGAATCCGGGCCTGGCGCCGGAGACGGACTTCCTGTCGGCGGCCGACGACGCCGACTGGGTGGTGATCTTCGAGCACGGGCAGACCCGACGGTACGCTCCCGGATCGCAGCTCGTCGGGGCGGACGAAACCGATCGGGCGCTGTATCTCGTCCTGGAAGGCACGCTGGTGGCCGGGCCGGCGCAGGCTCCTCGGCGCGGGCCTCGGCGCGGGCATCGACGACGCCCGGACCAGCCGATGGACTACGGCCCGGGTGCGATTCTGGGCGAGCGGGGATTCCTGGAAGGGCGCCCGTTTGAAACCCCGGTGCAGGCGGTGACCAGCGCCCGGGTGCTCCGGCTCGGCCTGACCGAGTTCGAGGTGCTGGCGGCGAAGGATCCGGCACTCGGCCGGTACCTGCTGTTCGATCTGGCACGCGTCCTCGCCGCGCGAGCCGACCGGCTGCTAGCTCTCGCCCGGCCGGACCGATGACCACCGGACCGATGAACACCGCCAGCGGCTCCGGCGGCCCGGGCGTCGGCAGCGCCTCGCCGTCCGGACGGACGACGGTGATCAGGAAGCCGGCGGTGGTCGAGATCCGGGAGCCCGATCGCCCGCCTCAGCACCTGCCCGTGATCGGCGAGCTCGTCATCGGGCGAGGCCGGGACGGATATACCGTGCTGGACGGGCGGGTCAGCCGCCGCCACGTTCAACTCACCTTCACCGCAGGCATTCTCTCGGCGACGGATCTCGGTAGCCGGCACGGCACCCGGCTCAACGGAGAGCTGCTGGCCGGTCCGGCTCCGTTGCGCGCCGGTGACGTGCTCACCATCGGAAACACCGAGATCGCCGTCCTGACTGTGCCTGCTGCGGCGGACCAGGCGCTGATGACGACCCGGGCCCGTGGCTCGTTGCGTTTCACCCGGGTGGAAGCACCGCCGGCTCGCTACACCGTCGAACTCCGCCAGCCGGGCACCGCTAAGCGCCGGCTGACGATCAACGTCGTCACCGACCTCGGTCGAGAGAACGTTGCGGTCATTGTCCACGACCCTCAGATTTCCCGGCGCCATCTGCGGCTGACGCCCGGCCCCGAGGGACTGGTGGCCACCGACCTCGGTAGCCGCAACGGCAGCCTGCTCAATGGCAACCGGTTGACTGGACCGACCCGGCTGCGGGCCGGGGACCAGCTACGGCTGGGCAACGCGACGATCACGCTGCTGCCCAGCCCTACCGGAACCGCCGCCCCGCCAGCAGTCCTGCCACCCCCGGTCGCACCGGTGATTGCGCAGTCCACTTCGACCACACTGTCCACGACACCAGCCCCTGCCACGTCACCAACCCCGCTCGCGCCATCCACTCCGACCCCGACCACGTCCACGCCGTCCACGTCACCGACCCCGACCACGCCGTCCACGTCAACGACGCCGTCCACGTCAGCGACCCCGACCACGCCGTCCCTTCGGACTGCGCAGTCGCCCGCGGCGCCGGCCGAGGCCGCACTCACACCCGGAGCAACCGCAGCCAGAGCCAGCTTTCCCAGCTACCTGGAGCTGCCCACCCGAGTCCCACTCCTGGCCTGGCGCGGCGTCCAAATAATCAGTGTGGCAAGCTTTTTCGGACTCTGCGCCACGCTGCTGACAGCGCCCGCCGCCGGGCTCTTCGCCTTCTGGAACGTCGTTGTCCCGCTGCTGCCGGCTTTGTTCTTCCTGGCCCCGGGGCTCTGGCGGAACGTGTGCCCACTCGCTGCTACCAACCAGGTCTCACGGCTGCTGCGGATCACCCGCGGCCGCCGAGCACCGGCCTGGCTCAGCAGCTACGGATACCTGATCTCGGCAGGCGCGTTCGTGGCCATCGTGACCAGCCGAAAGGTGCTCTTCAACGCCAACGCCACGGCCCTGGCCGCCCTCCTGCTGACGGTGATCGGACTGGCCTTTACCGGCGGGCTGCTGTTCAAGGGCAAGAGCGGCTGGTGCTCGAGCGTCTGCCCTCTGCTCCCCGTTCAGCGGCTGTACGGGCAGACACCGTTCGTGCTGGTGCCCAACAGTCATTGCCGGCCGTGTGTCGGCTGCACGAAGAACTGCTATGACTTCAACCCTCGAGTCGCCTACCAGGCCGACCTGCGGGACGACGACCCGGGCTGGAGCGCTCCGCGAAAGCTGTTCGCCGGGTCGTTCCCCGGCCTGATTGCGGGCTACTTCACCATCCCGGCCCCGCCGGCGATCACGGTTACCCAGCTGTATCTGCGCTTCGCCGTGTTCCTGCTCGTGAGTGCCGGCTCATTCTTCGTTCTGGACGCCGTGCTTCGGAAGCGGTCCGCCCTCCTGGCCGCCGGCTACGGCGTCACGGCTCTGATCCTCTTCTACGTCTATCAAACCCCGACCATGGCGCGTTCGATCGAACGGCTGACCGGCACCGACGTGAGCTGGTCGGTCTGGCCAGTTCGGATCGGCTTCGTGGCTCTCGGCGCGATCTGGCTGTGGCGCACGTTTCGCACCGAGCGCAGCCTGCTCGCCCAGAGCGCCCCGGCGGTCGGTCCCGTTTCGCTGGGCACGCCGCGGCTCCGGCCCGCCGGTCAGTTCGCTGGCCAGCCCGAGGTGCATTTCACCCCACAAGATCATCGAGTGCTCACCGCCCCCGGCCGGACGCTGCTGGAAATCGCCGAGGCGGACAGCCTTCCGCTGGAGGCGGGCTGCCGGATGGGGGTGTGCGGCGCTGACCCGGTCGCCGTTCTCGACGGCTCGGCCAACCTGTCACCGCTGGAGCCGAGCGAGACGCTCACGTTGGCCCGCCTCGGCTACGCCTCGAACACCCGCTTGGCCTGCTGTGCCCGGGTGCAGGGCAACGTCACGGTCTCCCTCACCCCGGACCAGGACCCGGACGCCGCCGAGCCGGGGTCCCAGCCCGCCTCAGACGTAGACACGTCCATCCGGAAGGTCGTGGTGATCGGCCACGGTATCGCCGGGGTCACCGCCGCCGATCTGGTTCGCCGGCGGCATCCCGATTGCGAACTCGATGTGATCGGGCAGGAGGCACACGCTCTCTACAACCGGATGGCCATCTCGCGGCTCATCTACGGTCGCTCCGCGATGCAGGGCCTCTACCTACAACCGGAAACCTGGTACGAGCAGCGACGGATCACCTCCTGGCTGAATACCCGGGCCCGGTCCGTGGATCTGGCCGCCCGGCAGGTACAGCTCGCTACCGGGGAGCGACTGAACTACGACCGGCTGATCCTGGCGAACGGCAGTGCGGCGGCGGTACCGGCGATCGACGGGTTCGGCCGGCCCGGCACCTTCGTGCTCCGGGAGGCGGGCGATGCGATCGCGGTCCGCGCCTTCGCCCAGCGACATGATGCGCGGGCGGCGATCGTCGCCGGTGGCGGCCCGCTCGGTCTGGAGGTCGCCTACTCCCTGCATCAGCTGGGCCTGGCGGTGACGGTGCTGGAGCGCTCGGACCGCTTGCTGCACCGGCAGGCCGACGTCACCTGCTCCGGGTTGCTGGCCCGCTACGTGGAGGAACTCGGCATCCAGCTGGTGACCGAGGCCGAGGCCGACGCGGTCACCGGTCCGGAACGAGTCGAGGTGGTCACGCTGAAGGACGGCCGGGTGCTGGCCGCTGACCTCCTCGTCGTCTGCGCCGGGATCCGGCCCGGCGTCGACCTGGCCCGCGCAGCCGGGATCGACGTCGGCGTGGGCGTGCTGGTCGATGACCGGATGCGAACCAGCGCCCCCGATGTCTACGCGGCGGGTGACGTCGCCGAATTCGACGGCCGGGTTCCCGGGCTCTGGCCGGTAGCCGTCGATCAGGCGTTGGTGGCCGCGGTCAACGCCACCGGCGGGGACGAACGGTACCGATCCGCGGCGCCCGCGATGATCCTCAAGGGCATCGGCCTGGACCTCACCGTCGTCGGCCAGGCGATCGGGGATCCGGACGACGAGGTGATCAGTTGCTCGGGTCCGGGTCGCTACATGTACTGCCGACTCCGGGTGCGCGCCGGTCGGCTGATCGGCGGCCTGGTCCTCGATCGCGCCGCTGACGTGCCGGCGCTGACTGCGGCGGTTCGTGATCAGTTGCCGATCGAGCAGCGGCGCGACGCCCTCCGGGCCGGTGATCTCACGGTCTTGACCACCAGCTCAGCGTGATTCGAGGATAGGGCGGGGCGCCGTCCCTACTGGGTGGCGTAGAAGGCCACGGCTGCGGCCGCCGCGACGTTCAAGGAGTCCACTCCCCCGCTCATCGGAATCCGGCACACCACATCGACGGCGGCCAGCGTGGCCGGCTTCAGACCGTCACCCTCGGTCCCGAGGATGAGGGCCAGCGGACCCGGATGGCGCGTGGTGAGCTCGGCCAGGTCGATGGCATCGTCGGCCAGGCCCAGTGCCACCGTGGTGAAGCCCGCCGCTCGGACCACGGCGAGATCGTCCGGCCAGGTGGTCAACCGGGTCCAGGGCACCTGGAAGACCGTGCCCATCGATACCCGCACCGACCGTCGATACAGCGGATCGGCGCTGCGCGGCGTCACCAGGACGGCGTCCACCCCCAAAGCGGCACAGCTGCGGAAGGCCGCGCCCAGATTGGTGTGGTCCACGATGTCCTCGAAGATCGCGATCCGCGGACGGGCGCCGGTACCGGCGAGCGCCTCGGCGATCAGTTCGGCCGGCGCTCGCAAGGCCGGGCGGTGCATCGAGGCGATCGCGCCTCGGTGCACGTGGAAGCCGGTGACCGACTCGATCACCGCCGGGCTGCCGGTGAACACCGGCGCACCCAGCGCCTGGAACTGGGTGACCAAATCGGCCATCGGTGCCAGCCAGCGCTCCGCCAGGAGCAGCGAGCGGGGCCGGTGCCCGGCCCCGAGCGCCCGGCGGATCACCTTCTCGCTCTCGGCCAGATACAGCCCGGACGCCGGTTCGATCCGGGTCCGCAGGACGACGTCGGTCAGCCCGACATAGTCGAGCAGTCGCGGATCGGCGGTGTCTTCCAGCACGATCGGCGCGGCCACCACCTGATCGCCAGGAACCGTCATGTCAGTCCCACCCAGTGTCATCTCAGGACCAGCTTCGTCCGGCGTCATGTCAGGACCAGTCTCACGACGGCGATCAGACCCACGACGACGATCACACCACGCAGCACGGGTGCGGGCAGCCGACGGCCCAGGCTGGCCCCGAGCAAGCCACCGAAGGTGCTGCCGACCGCGATCAGCAGGACGATCACCCAGTTCACCCGCTCCGGTGCCACGATCACGAAGGTCACCGCCGCGATCGCATTCACCACGGACGACAGCACGTTCTTGAGCCCGTTGGCGGTCTGCAGTGAATCGGTGAGCAGCCAACCGAGCGCGCCGATCAGCAGCACCCCCTGAGCGGCACCGAAGTAGCCGCCGTAGACCCCGGCCGCGTACGTGCCGACCACCAACCCGAGGCCCAGCGCGCGACTTCGCGGCCACCTCGACGCCGTCCGGGACGCTGCCGCACCGGCTCCCTGCCGGGCAGTGACGGCCGCTGCCAACCGCGGCTGGAAGATCACCATCAGCAGCGCGGTCGCGATCAGCACCGGCACGATCGTCTCGAAGGCTTTGGCCGGCAGCACCAGCAGCAGCAGCGCGCCGGTCATGCCGCCGAGGGCAGAGCACGGGATCAACCGGGCCAGGACCGGCCATTGACCGCCGAGTTCCCGGCGGTAACCCCAGGCCCCGGCAACCCCGCCGGGCACCAGGCCAACGTTGTTCGACACGTTCGCCACCAGCGGCGAGAAGCCCATCGCCAGCAGCGTCGGAAAGGTGATCAGGGTGCCGGAGCCGACGGCGGCGTTGATCGCTCCGGCACCGACTCCGGCCAGGCCGATCAGCACCGCTTCCCACCACTCCACGGTCACCGAGGGTAGCTGGGCGACCGGGCAAGCTGCGCACCGCATGCCGCATCGGACCCGTTGGGTGCGGTCAGCGACAGAATTGCCGTCCCCCGGGACGATCTCTCGATGCACCCGGGTTCCGACCGGCTAACGCACCATGTCGGCATGGAAGCAACCCGTCTACTCCTTTTTCATACTCACGATCGTAGATGCGAAGCAATGTCCTTCCGCTCCCGGAGCTCATTCATGATCACGCACGAGCGAGACGCTGCGAACGAGGCGCTGCGTGGCTGAGCACGGCCGGGTGTGCAAGCCGTTTCGAGCCTGCCACCGGCAGGACGACAGAGCGTGCAACCGGCAGGACGACGGGACGCCATTCCGGTCGGACGCCGAGAATCCGTGACACCGTGTGATCGAGGACACCCTCGGCGACCGGGTGAGCCGCCGCCTCGCGGGTCAATCAAACACGCTGCGGCGTCGATCTCTCCCGGATGGGACGGACCTCGCTACTCGCATCACGATCCGCTCGTCCGCTGCTCACCGGCGTCCTGGCGACCTTGGTCCTGCTCGTCGTGGTCGGCCTCGAGCCGAGCCGGTCCGCGGCCGCGGCCGGGCCCACCCACGCTGTATCGGTTAGCGCCGTCAAAGCTGTACCCACCAGCACGCCCGACGCTGAGGCGGAGGTGGCCCGCGCCCGGGTGGACGCGCTACTGGAGCGATACCAGGTCGCCTCGACTCAGGTCGATGCCGGGCTTCGCGCCCTGAGTGAGGCTTTCGCGGCCGGTGCGGCCGCCGAGGTGGACGGCGAGGCGGCGGTGGCGCGCAAGCACCGGGCCTTGGCCACGCAGCGAGCGCAGGTGCGAGCGGTGTACGCGGCCGGCGGTCCCAACGGACTCACGGCGTCCGTGCTCGGTGCGGCGTCCCCGGAAGAGGCACTCTGGCGGGTCTCGACGGCAGACCGGGTATTCGGCCTGATCTTGGCCGACTCCCGACACCAAGTGACCACCCAGGCGGAGCAGGCAACGCTGAGCCAGCGCCGGGCGGTCGCGGCCGACGCCGCCACCGATGCTCAGGCCGAAGCCCTGACCGAGCTAAAGCAACGCGCCGAGATAGCGGCAACCGCGCTGGCTAAGGCTCAGGCGACGCTGAGCGCCCTGGATGCCAAAGCCCGAAAGGCCGCGGCCGCCCGGGAGTCGGCCCGGCAGATCGCCGCCCAACAGGCTGCGGCCCGGGCCGCCAACCGGACGGCGCTGGGGACGATGACGGCGCTCGGGATCCCTGGCGAGTACCAGCAGGCTTATCAGGAAGCGGCACCGACCTGTCCGGGGATGGACTGGCAACTCTTGGCCGGCGTCGGCCAGGTGGAGACCGGGCACGGACGAAACAATCGGGCCTCATCCGCGGGGGCGATCGGCCCGATGCAATTCATGCCGGCCACGTTCGCCGCCTACGCGGTGGACGGGGATCACAACGGCGTCCTCGATCCGTGGGATCCGCAGGACGCCATCTTCTCCGCAGCGCACTACCTGTGCGTGTCCGGGAGTCGATCAACAGGTGCAGCAGGGAGCGCGGTGTGGAAGCACACCGCGCTCCTCGCCTACAACCACGCCGAGTGGTACGTCGATCTGGTGCTGGCCGCCGAGCAGGCGATCATCACGCAGACGGCGGCTGCCCCTCAGTAGGACCTTCGGACGGCCGAGGCGAGTCTTCTCGCGGGCTCTCCTGCTCCCGGAAATACCCCTCGCTCGACTGGCCCTCGGTCGGCAGCACCCCACCGAGCGGAGTCTCCCGGCCGGAGGCCCGCCGTGAAGCACCTTCGGCATCTGCCGTCGCGTCTGCCGCGTCGGCACGGGCCCGCTGCAGCGCTGCCACCGGATCCTCCAGCTGAGTGTCGTCGAACGGCGTCCCGAGTAGCGGCTCGCCGCCCCCGACCGGACCGGAACCGCCCGCCGGCCCGACACCGCCGCCATTCGACGGATCGGCGATGTCGCCGCCGAGCGCGGTGGTGATCCCCCGCAGCGCCTGGGTCAGCTCGGCCGGCACGATCCAGAGCTTGCTGGACGAGCTGTTCGCGATCTGCGGGAGCACCTGGAGATACTGGTAGGCAAGAAGTTTCGGATCCGCGTTGCCACGGTGAATGGCGTCGAACACCTGCAGGATGGCCCGCGACTCACCCTGCGCCTTGAGGATCGCGGCCTGGGCCTGGCCCTCGGCCCGCAGGATCGAGGACTGCTTGTCACCTTCGGCGGTGAGGATCTGTGACTGCTTCACACCCTCGGCGTTCAGGATGGTCGCCCGCCGGTCCCGCTCGGCGCGCATCTGCTTCTCCATCGAGTCCTGCACGCTGGCCGGCGGATCGATCGCCTTCAGCTCGACCCGGTTCACCCGGATCCCCCACCGGCCGGTCGCCTCGTCCAGCACGCCGCGCAACTGGCCATTGATCTGGTCACGGCTGGTCAGGGTCTGCTCCAGGTCGAGCGAACCGATCACGTTCCGGAGCGTCGTGACGGTCAACTGCTCGATGCCCTGGATGTAGTTGTAGATCTCGTAGACCGCCGACTTCGGGTCAGTCGGCTGGAAGTAGATCACCGTGTCGATGTTGACGACCAGGTTGTCGGAGGTGATCACCGGCTGCGGTGGAAAGGAGACCACTTGCTCGCGCAGGTCGACCACGGCCCGGGGCCGGTCGATGAACGGGATCAGGAAATGCAGCCCCGGCTCCAACGTTCGCGAGTAGCGACCCAGCCGCTCGACGATCACCGCGGTCGCCTGCGGCACGATCCGGACCGCCTTGGCCACCGTGGTGATGGCAAGCAGGGCGATCAGGCCAAGGACGATATAGAGCACGATGTCCGCCGATTTCATTGGGTCGGATTTCCTTCCAGGAAATGAGGTGCCGGAGGTGCGGGTTCGGGGGCCACCACAGCGGTGGCCCCGTCGATCTGAACGACAAGCACGGCACTGCCGACCTCGAGCTGGGAATGCCCGGGGGCAGGGCGAGCGGTCCAGATCTCACCGTGGAGCTTCACCAGACCGGTGTGGTCAGTGACCGTCTCCAGCACCTGAGCGCTTCGCCCGACCAGAGCTGCGGCGTTCGTCGTCAGCGAGGGGGTGTTGCGCGCCCATTGCTTCAACGGCGGCCGAGCACCGAACAGGAGGGCACCGGAGGAGACCGCGAAGATGATCACCTGGAGCGAAACCGGGACACCAACGGCGGCGGCCCCGGACGCCACCAAGGCGCCGCCCGCAATCATGATGAAGAAGAAGTCCAGCGAGACGATCTCAATCAACGCTGCGGTCAAAGCGGCCGCCAACCAGAGCAACCACTGGGTGTCCCATTCCATGGGTTACCTCCCCGCCTGAATCGTCAGCCTACGTGCTTGTCTCCCTCAAGACGCAGTACCGCGTACCAGCGTTGCGCCGCATGCTGGACTTTCAGCGGAACACTGAATGTCTCCGTCAGGTTCTCGTCGGTCAGCACCTCGGCGATCGGCCCTGCGGCCACTACCTTCCCCTGCCGCAACAGCAACGCGTGGCTGAAGCCGGGCGGGATCTCCTCGACGTGATGGGTGACCAGGACCAGTACCGGCGACAGCCGATCGAGCGCCAGCTCGGCCAGGTCGCGCACCAGCATCTCCCGGCTGCCCAGATCCAGGCCGGCCGCCGGCTCGTCGAGCAGCACCAGCTCCGGATCGGTCATCATCGAGCGGGCCAGCTGGACCCGCTTGCGCTCGCCCTCGCTCAGCGTGCCGAAGGTCCGATCCGCCAGATGCTCCACCCCGAAAGCCGCGAGCAGATCATCGGAACGACCGTTGTCCTGTTGGTCGTACTGCTCATGCCAACGACCAGCCACCGCATAGGCGGCGGTCATCACGACGTCTCGGACCCGCTCGTCACCCGGCAACCGGTCTGCCAGCGCTGCGCTGGCCAATCCGATCCGTGGCCTCAGGTCGAAGACATCGGTACTGCCCAGGGTTTCCCCCAGCACGGTCGCGCGGCCCTTGGTGGGATGCAGCCGAGCGGCAGCGACCTGCAGCAATGTGGTTTTGCCGGCGCCGTTCGCGCCCAGCACCACCCAGCGGTCGCCCTCGCTGACCTGCCAGCTCACATCGTCCAGAAGTGCGCTGCCGCCACGCATGACCGTGACGCCGTCCAGGTCGAGCACGTCAGCCATGCGACGACCCTATGGCACGCGGCCGCGGCCGTCCGCACTACCCCTTCCCGCTGCCGCGAGCTAACCCGAAGCCTCCGGCCATTTTTCTTGTCCCGCTGCCGCAAGCTACCCGAGCCTGCGGCCATTTTCCGTCCCGCGCACCACCGAACCTGCTGGCCAGCCTGCCCTCGGTCGGCCTTGCGGATCAGTTCCGGCCCAACTGACCACGCGGGGCCGCTGGGCTTTACGCTGATCTCGTGCTGGTGCTACCCCGATCCGCCCGCCTCGCGGCTTGGGGCACTGCCGTGCTCGCGTCCGGAGTCGAGGCTTCGTTGGCGGTCCAGGCGGTGACCGCCGACGACGAGCCGCACGAGGTCCATGCCGAGGTCGAAGTGGGTGCGGTCCTTGGCTTACCGGCCAAGGGCGGGCTGTCCGATCTGTTGCTGACCCTGGTCCGGCACGGCGCCCCGAGCCTGAGCGTCGCCCTGCCTGCGCCCGGCGATCTGCTCGGTCTGCCGGGCCCGCCGACCTTCAACACCGCCGCTCTGGACGTGGGCGAATGTGTGCTCGTCGGTGCGGGCCCGGGGCCGGCGATCGGGATCATTCCCAAGATCACTGAGTTCGGTTCGATCTACGAGCCCGGCGCCATGGTCAGCTGGCAGGCCTACGCCGTCGGCCGACGCCGGGTCACCGATCTGGGCAGCGTCGCCGAGGCGGACCGAGAGCTACGCACCGCCCTGACCGACGCCACCCAGGAACTGGCCAGGCTGGACATCGCCCGCTGGCGGGAGGACGCCGCCGACCGGGTCGCCTCGATCCGGGACGGCGGTCTGGAACGCGGCATGCTCCCCCCGACCATGCCGCGGCGATGCGTCCGGGTGCTGGCCACCGCTGCCCGGGTCCGCGCCATCGTCGAGCTGGCCAGCGAGGACGACGGCGCCGCCGTGACCGGGCACGAGGCGCAGCGCCGGGCTGAGGCGCTGCGAGCACTGGACGCCGTCTCCCGGCGCGCCATGGTCGCCGCGATCAACGGCATGTTAGACCCCGAAGCGACGGACTGACTCTCGCCCCCCGTACCGCCAAGGGCGCGGGCAAGAGGCAAGAGGCAAGAGGCAAGACCAACCTACGCCGCACCCAAAGCGGACGCCCGTGAGTGGTTCCGATGGCGCGTCGTTGCCTGGACTGAGGAGGTGTGCGCGGACGAAGTCCCCGCACACCGACGAGGGAAGGCAACGACACCAGCGCCATCGGAACCACTCACAAATTCAACCGGCACCACTCACAAATTCAACGCAGCACCGAGCGGTAGACCTCCAGCGTTCGCTCGGCGATGGTGTCCCAGGAGAAATGCTGCTCGGCGCGCAGTCGCCCGGCACGGCCGTACTCCCGGGCCTTCGCGCGATCAGCGGTGACCTCGGTCAGGACGGCGGCCAGGTCGGCGACGAAACGCTCCGGGTCGGTCGGCGTCCCAGTGCCGTCCGTGAGCTGATCGATCGGTACCAGCCGACCGGTGACGCCGTCTTCCACCACTTCGGGAATGCCACCGGTGATCGTTCCGACGACGACGGCCTCGCAGGCCATCGCCTCCAGGTTGACGATTCCGAGCGGTTCGTAAATCGACGGGCAGACGAAGGTGGTTGCCGCGGACAGCACCTTGCACAGTTCGGGGCGCGGCAGCATCCGCTCGATCCAGATCACGCCGTCCCGCTCTTTTTGCAGGTCAGCGACGAGTCCTGAGACTTCGGCCATGATCTCGGCGGTGTCCGGGGCGCCGGCACAGAGCACCAGCTGGACCTCCGGCGGCAGCAGCGCAGCGGCGCGCAAGAGGTACGGCAGGCCCTTCTGCCGGGTGATCCGGCCGACGAAGACGATGCTCGGCCGGTCCGGGTCGATCCCGAGCGCGCGAACGGCGGCGTCGTCCTCGTCCCGCTGCCAGCCGCTGAGGTCGATGCCGTTGTGCACGACGCTCACCTTGGCCGGGTCGATCGACGGGTACGAGCGCAGAATGTCGTTGCGCATGCCGTCGCTGACCGCGATCACGGCGGCGGCCGCCTCGTACGCCGTCCGCTCCGCCCAGGACGACAGCGCGTAGCCGCCGCCGAGCTGCTCGGCTTTCCACGGCCGCAACGGCTCCAGGCTGTGCGCCGACAGCACGTGCGGCACCCCGTGCAGCAGCCCGGCCAGGTGCCCGCCGAGGTTCGCGTACCAGGTGTGCGAGTGGACGACGTCGGCGCCGGCGCAGTCCTGAGCCATCGCCAGGTCGACGCCGAAGGTGCGCAGCGCGGCGTTGGCTCCGCTCAGGGTCTCCGGCTCCGGATAGGCGGTGACATCGGCTTCCTGCCGTACCGCGCCGAAGGTCCGGACCTG
The DNA here is from genome assembly GCA_035474375.1 of Kineosporiaceae bacterium. Lineage (GTDB taxonomy): Bacteria > Actinomycetota > Actinomycetes > Actinomycetales > Kineosporiaceae > JANNPJ01. The sequence continues at coordinate 16,106 of DATINJ010000298.1, forward strand.
GACCTCGGCGTGGGCGCGAAGCACCTCGACGAGGTATTGAACGTGGACTCCCGCCCCGCCGTAAACCTCCGGAGGGTATTCACGGGTGAGAAGGTCAATGCGCATGGGATCCACCGTAGTGCGAGGTTGGCCACACGGCCTAAGGTCACATCATGGGAAATCCGAAGGTGATGGCCATCGTCCTCGCCGGTGGCGAGGGCAAGCGACTGATGCCCTTGACTGCCGACCGCGCGAAACCGGCTGTGCCGTTCGGTGGCGTGTATCGCTTGGTCGATTTCGCGCTCAGCAATCTGGTCAATGCCCGGTATCTGCGGATCGTGGTGTTGACCCAGTACAAGTCGCACAGCCTGGACCGACACATTGCTCAGGGCTGGCGGATGTCGAACCTGTTCGGCAACTACATCGCGCCGGTACCGGCCCAGCAGCGGGTCGGAAAGCACTGGTACCTAGGCAGCGCCGACGCGATCTTCCAGAGCCTGAACCTGGTGAACGACGAGAAGCCGGACATCGTGGTCGTCGTCGGTGCCGACCACGTGTACCGGATGGACTTCCAGCAGATGGTCGATCAGCACCTGGAGAGCGGGGCCGGGTGCACGGTGGCGGCGATCCGTCAGCCGATCGCCGAGGCCGACCAGTTCGGTGTGATCAAGACCTACGACGAGGACCCGTCCCGGATCGAGGCGTTCCTGGAGAAGCCGACGAACCCGACCGGCCTGCCGGACTCGCCGAACGAGATCCTGGCCTCGATGGGCAACTACGTCTTCGACGCCAAGGCCCTGGTCGAGGCCGTCACCCAGGACTCCGAGGACGAGAATTCCAAGCACGACATGGGCGGCGATATCGTGCCGTACTTCGTGAATCGCGGCGAGGCATCGGTCTACGACTTCAAGGACAACGACGTCCCCGGTTCCACCAGCCGGGACAAGGACTACTGGCGTGACGTCGGGACCATGGATGCGTACTTCGAGTCGCAGATGGACCTGGTTTCGGTGCATCCGGTGTTCAACCTGTACAACTACGACTGGCCGCTCTACACCCACCAGGGGCCGTGGCCGCCGGCCAAGTTCGTGCACGGCTGGCAGGGCCGGATCGGGCACGCGGTGAATTCGATCGTGTCCCCGGGCACGGTGGTATCCGGTTCATTTGTGGAGAACTCGGTGCTCTCCCCGAACGTGATGATCCGGTCGTGGTCGACGGTCAGCGACAGCGTCTTGATGGACAACGTGGACGTCGGTCGGCACGCGGTGGTCCGCCGGGCCATTCTGGACAAGAACGTCGTGGTCCCGGAAGGCGCCCGGATCGGGATGGACCCGGAGGAGGACCGGGCCCGGGGTTTCCACGTCACTGATTCCGGGATCACCGTGGTCGGCAAGGGTCAGCGGATTCCGAACTGAGCCCGGCCGGTCGGGCGAGCGCGGTTAGAGCTGGGTTCATTTACTAGGCTGCCTACCATGTCTCGACCAATCAGAATCGGTGTCCAACTCCAGCCACAGCATGCCGACTACGCCCAGATTCGCCGGGCGGTCGCCGAGGCGGAAGCGGCCGGGGTGGACATCATCTTCAACTGGGACCATTTCTTTCCGTTGTACGGCGAACCGGACGGCAAGCACTTCGAGTGCTGGACGATGCTCGGCGCCTGGGCCGAGGCGACCTCCCGGGTAGAGATCGGTGCGCTGGTCACCTGCAACACCTACCGGAACCCGGACCTGCTGGCCGACATGGCCAGGACGGTCGACCACATCAGCGGCGGTCGACTGATCCTCGGTCTGGGTGCCGGGTGGTTCGAGCGCGACTACACCGAATACGGCTACGAATTCGGGACGGCGGGCAGCCGGCTCAACCACCTGGAGGAGTCACTGGTCCGGATCGAGGCTCGGTGGGCAAAGCTGAACCCGCTGCCGACCCGCAAGATCCCGGTGCTGATCGGCGGCGGCGGGGAGAAGAAGACCCTGCGGTACACCGCCCGGCACGCCGACATCTGGCACGGTTTCGGGACGCCGGAAGAGTTGGCCGGCAAGCACCGGGTGCTGGACGAATGGTGCGCCACCGAGGGCCGGGATCCGGCGGAGATCGAGCGGTCCGGCGGCGTCCAGGACGGGCCGGAGAAGGTCGGTGACAGCCTGCTCGCGGCCGGCACGTCGTTGATCACCGTCGGGCTTTCCGGCCCGGACTACGACCTGGGCCTGGTCAAGGATTGGGTCGCCTGGCGCGACCAGCAGAACGCGGCCAACTGAGCCACTAGCTCGCGAAGTGGTCGCCCAGTTTGACCCGGCAAGTGGG
>DATINJ010000299.1:0-4808 GCA_035474375.1 Kineosporiaceae bacterium
CTCGCTGATGTCGGTGATCATCACGTTCATGTTGGACCCGGCGAAACTGCAGATGAATTGGGCGAGGGCGAGCGGAACAAGCACTCGGCGCAGCGAGGTCGAGTCGGTCCCGGAACTGGGTTGAGATGTCATGTGTCTGCCTGCTCTAGTTTCGAGCCGCGACGAAGGGTCGACGGCAACGGACTTATGGACCTTCAGGGCCTGGCCACGTTCCGCTGCCGGAGGGGACACGGTCCATGGCGAAAAGGTACGACTCCCACGGCTGCAGTTCGACGTACAAGCCGAGGTCGGCGATCTCGGCGCTCTGGCGGAGATAGACGGCGGCCGTGAGCAGGTCGGTGAACCGGAAGTGCCCGGCTCGAGGATTGTCGGCGTGGAGATGAATCCTGGCCTGCGCCGGCTGCGCTGAGAAGTTGACCACGACCAGATGCCCGGCCTCGCCGCCGCTCCAGGACCAGGCGAGCACGTTCTCGCATGACTGGTTGTCGGGCCATCCGGTCGCCTCGAGGAGGTGCCAACGTCCGCGCCTGACATCGCGTTCGGCGATCACGCCGACGAGTCGTCCGTACCAGGCGGCGAGGCGCTGGTTCGGCTGCTCGTCCGGCCGTCGCGACAAGAAGACCGGTGGTCGGACGTGTCGACCTTCGAACTGCCCTTCGTGCCACAGGGTTCCACCGGGCAAGGTAGCGATCCCCACCGCGGCGGCCATCTCGGCTTCGACGTCGAGGCGAGAGGCGATGCGGGGTTCGTCGTGGTTCTCCAGGAACCGCAGCAGCTTCGACTGGTAGTCGAGGTCTGCGCGCAGGTGCTCACGGACACTGCGGGGGTCCTGGGCCACGATGCGGTCGTAGAGCCGCTTGTCGTAGCAGAAATCGAAGCCCTGGTTCTGCAGTTCTGATTCCATGTCCCAGTACGCCTCCGCGATCAGCACGGTGTCGGGGTGGTGCGCGTGGAGGGCGCCGAGCACGTCCGGCCAGAACTCGCGCTCCGGCTCGGCACCGGCTCGGCGTCCCCAGGTTGCGGCGAAGATCCGATTGATCATCAGCATGGCCATGTCGCAGCGGATCCCGTCGCACTGGGCCGCGATGTCGGCCAGCACGTTCGCCGTCGCCGCTCGCAGGGCCGGGGAGAACGCGTTGAGTTGCACGACATCGGGCCAGGGCGGGAAGTACGGATCGCGTCCCCGCGCAAGAACATGGCCGGCCGCCCTCAGCCACGCGGCCGGATCGGCCGCGGCCTCCTGATCGATTCCCTGGATGAACAGCTCCGGGCTCTCGACGACCCAGGGATGGTCCGGTGCCACGTGGTTCGGCACGTAGTCCAGGACCAGCCGCGCCCCCCGATCGGCCAATGCGGCCCGAGCCGAAGCCAGTCCGACCGGGCCGCCGAACGCGGCGTCGACGACGTAGCGCCGAACACAGTAGGGCGAGCCGATGACGTCGACGGTCTGCACATCAGGCAGCGCGTCCCGGAAATCCGCCCAGAGCCCCAGGTTGTCGTTGGCGATGTCTCGTCCGGCCGGGCTCCGCTCCCAGACGCCCATCAACCAGACCGCGTCGATCCCGGGCGGGGTGACGGTAACCCAATCGGCCGCTGACAGATCGGCCAGCGTCAGCCGCCGGCCCGCGGCCCGGGACAGGCCGTCCAGCCACACCGCGGTGTTGACCTCATGGATCACCGGGCGCTCCGGCCACGTCATGACTGCCCTGCGCCGACGACGGTCGCGTCGTCGACGCCACGCGCTGTGCCTCCGTCGGTTGCCCGGTTCACCCGGGGCCACGCGATCGCGGTGCCTCGGAACAGCAGCGCCAGCAAGGCGACCCCTCCGGTCCAGCCGGTCTGGTGACTCGCGCCGATCCCCGCTCCGTTGTCACCGTGGAAGTACTCGTAGAACAAGATCAGGTCCCGCCAGTGCGGGTCTTTCTGCGGGATCGACTGACCACCGTAAACCGGGCGACGCCCGTCAGGCCCGCGAAGGAAGGTGGCGACCAGACGGTCACTGAGCACCTGCGCCACCTCGATCAGGGTGCGCTGGTTGCCGGAGCCGGTCGGGCACTCGACGGTGAACTCGTCGCCGAAGTACCCGTTCAGGTTCAGCAGCGCCCGGATCAACATCATGTTGATCGGGAACCACACCGGTCCGCGCCAGTTCGAGTTGCCGCCGAACATGCCCGTATCCGACTCGGCCGGAAGATAGTCGACGCTGTAGCGACGCCCGTCCACGTCCATGACGAACGGATTCGCGGCGTGCCATCGCGATACCGACCGAATCCCGTGCGGACTGAAGAATTCGTCCTCGTCGAGCATTCGGGCCAAGATCCGGCGCAACCGGTCCTCGTCGAACATCGCGAACAGCGCTGGTCCGTCCCCGCGGGTCTGCCGACCTTGCGCCGGCATCGCGGAGGTGACGGCCGGGTGTCGGGAGAGGAACTCCGCAGCGCCCTCGGCCAACTCGGGGAACTCGCTGCGCACGCTGCTGTCGAGAACGGTCGCAGCCACCAGCGGCATCAGGCCGACGAGCGAGCGCACCTTGAGCCGGACACTGCTCCCGTCCGGGCGCCGCAGCACGTCGTAGAAGAACCCGTCCTCCTCATCCCACATGCTCGCGCCGTCGGGTCCGACGTGGTTCGTGGCCGCGGCGATCCACGAGTAGTGCTCGAGCATGGTCTGGGCCTGCTCGAGATACATCCGGTCATGACGGGCCAGTTCGATCGCGATCTGCGCCATGTTCTGGCAATAGAGGGACATCCACGCCGTCCCATCCGCCTGGTCCAACGTGCCACCAGTGGGCAGCGGCGCACTGCGGTCGAACACGCCGATGTTGTCCAGACCGAGAAACCCGCCCTGGAAGATGTTCCGACCGTCCGCGTCCTTGCGGTTCAGCCACCAGTCGAAGTTTCGACTGAGCTTGTGGAACGCGTTCTCCAGGAAGGCGCGGTCTCCTCTCCCGGTCTTGGCCTTGTCGATCTCGTACACGAACAGAATCGCCCAGGCGTGCACCGGTGGATTGACATCGGTGAAGTTCCACTCGTACGCCGGCAACTGCCCGTTCGGGTGCAGATAGCGGCGCGTCAGCAGCAGATTGAGTTGATTCTTGGCGAAGCCGATGTCCACGATGGCCAGCGTCACCGCCTGAAAGGCCAGGTCCCACGCCGCGAACCAGGGGTATTCCCACTTGTCGGGCATCGAGATGACATCCTCGGCAATCAGATGACGCCAGTCGTGGTTGCGTAACCCCGCGCCGGCAGCGAGGGGGTCCGCGCCATGACCGGCCAGCCACGCCTCCACGTCGTAGCCGAAGTACTGCTTGGACCACAGCATCCCGGCCAGCGCCTGCCGCGCAACCATCCGCTCGTCCTCGCCCAGGTCACCGGCCAGGATGTCGGCATAGAAGTCATCCGCCTCACGGCGACGCGCGGTCATCACCTGATCGAAGTCACCGAACGGGCCCGCCAGATCCCCGTTCTGGTCCGCGCCTGCCTGGTCGGCCGCCGCCGGGTCCACCGTGGCGAGCCGCACCCGCACCACGCTGCTACCGCCCGCCGGGACAAGCAGCGTGTGGTGGAAGGCGGCCTTCGTACCCACCCCCTGGGGATTCACGGCGTCCGCCTCGCCGTGCACGACCGCCCGATCAATCCCGTCCTTGACGTAGGGTTCATCGTTCGGTGTGCCGAACGTCCGTTCGTTATTGGTCTCGTTGCCGGTCACCAGCACCGGCACATCGCCGGCTGAGGAGAACCAACGCGGACCGAGGTCCTCATGCTCCGCACGCACCACGCTCGCGGCGCCGACCTGCCCGACCGAACGCAGTTCCGGTCGCGGGGAATCGCCGCCCCACGACCAGGTGTGCCGAAACCACAGGCTGGGCAGCACGTGAATCTCGGCGTCGTCGGGACCGCGGTTGTGCACGGTGACCTGCATCAGCAGATCCTCTGGGGTGGCTTTCGCATATTCCACGACGACATCGAAGTACCGGTTGTCGTCGAAGATGCCGGTGTCGAGAAGCTCGTACTCGGGGTCTGACAGACCCCTTTCCCGATTTGTCGTGATCAGATCCTGGTACGGGTAGGCCGCCTGTGGGTACTTGTACAGCATCTTCGAATACGAAGCCGTTGGCGTCGCGTCGAGGTAGTAGTAGCACTCCTTGACGTCCTCGCCGTGATTTCCTTCGGCGTTCGTCAGTCCGAACATCCGTTCTTTCAAGATCGGATCGTGGCCGTTCCACAGCGCCAGGGCAAGGCACAATTGCTGCCGCTCGTCGCTGAACCCGGCCAAGCCGTCCTCGCCCCACCGATACGACCGAAATCGGGCCTGGTCGTGCGTGAACGACGACCAGGCATCACCGCCCGGACTGTAATCTTCGCGAACGGTTCCCCACTGCCGCTCACTGACATACGGCCCCCAATGTCGCCACCCGGCCTCGCCGGCGTCGGCGGCATCGAGTCGGTCCTGCTCCGCACTCACGCGTCTCGTCGCCCTTCGTTAGCGCACTCGACCGGCGGATACGGCTGCCGGTGTCGACCGCCCGGTTGTTGTGGGTTTCGCTCTCTTGATGACCGCTGGCCGTGCGAACCTACGGGAGCCGATGCCGGTGTAGGTCACAACGGCGTGACGACTCAGCGCCGGTTTGGGAAACGCCCGGCAAACTTCCGGTCCAATGGTTCGCGGGAGTCGGTCAGTCTTCTTCGGTGAAGACCTCGCGGAGCTTGGCCTCTTGATCGGCGGACAGGTTGCTGGCGATCAGTTCCGGATTCAGATCGGTGAAGGTGCCCTTGACCCGGTCGGTGACGGCGTCGGAGCTGAGCAGG
>DATINJ010000300.1:0-31477 GCA_035474375.1 Kineosporiaceae bacterium
GCTTCTGCTGGGTGAGCTGGAAGGCGGAGATCGGCTTGTCGAACTGGATCCGGTCGTTGGCGTACGACAGGGCCGACTCCAGCGAGGACCGAGCCGCACCCATCGCTCCCCAGAGAATGCCGTAGCGGGCCTCATTGAGACGGCTCAGCGGCCCCTTGAGCCCCGACACATCGGGCAGGACAGCTGATTCCGGGAGCCGGACCCCGTCGAGGATGAGTTCACTGGTGACGGAGGCTCGCAGCGACTGCTTGTGCTTGATCTCGGGGGCGGCGAAGCCCGGAGTGTTGGTGGGGACGACGAAGCCGCGGATCTTGTCGTCGGTCTGGGCCCACACCACGGCGACGTCGGCGATGCTGCCGTTGGTGATCCACATTTTCCGACCGTCGAGAACCCAGTCAGCGCCGTCCTTGCGGGCTCGGGTGCGCATGCTGCCTGGGTCGGAGCCGAAGTCGGGCTCGGTCAGTCCAAAGCATCCGATTGCCTCGCCGGTGGCCATCCGGGGCAACCACTCGCTCTTCTGCTCCTCGCTCCCCCAGCGCCAGATCGCGAACATCGCCAACGACCCCTGGACGGAGACCAGCGAGCGAATCCCGGAGTCCGTGGCTTCGAGCTCCAGGCAGGCGAGACCGTACTCGGTGGCACTCATCCCGGCGCAGCCGTAGCCGTCGAGGTGCATGCCGAGCAAACCCATGGCACCGAGTTCCATTGCCAGGCCTCGGATGTCGTCGATCTGTCCGCGCTCGAACCAGTCGGCAACGTGCGGGTCGATCTGCTCGGCGCAGAGCCGGCGGACCGCTGCGCGGACCGCCTTCTCATCGGGCGAGAGCAGGTCATCGATCCCGGCCGGGTCCAGGGGATGGAACGGGGGAAGGGTGGTCTCTCTACTCATGCTTCTTCTCCTGGGTGAGCCATCGACGGATGTCGTGGTTGTGTTCCCCGAGTCGCGGCGGCGCCGTATAGCGGGTGACAGGTGTTGCGCTGAGGATGACTGGATTGCGCACCTGAGGCGGAGCGTCCGGGCCGACGTCGACGACGGGCTCCAAACCCAGTCGCTCGGCAAGCGCGAACGCATCGGCGATCGATCCGACCGTCCCCGCGGGGACGCCGACTGCCGTGAGCCGCAGCACCCACACGTCGGCAGGAGCGGCAGCCAGTCGCTCCTCGAGCAGGGCCAGCAGAGACTCCCGGTTCGCGACCCGAGCACCGTTCGTCGCGTACCGGGGGTCGTCGGCGGCCTCGGGGATCCCCAGGACGTCGGCCAGTTTGCGGAACTGGTAGTCGTTGCCGCAGCACACCGCCAGCGAGCCGGCCTTCGCCGTCAGCGTCTCGTACGGCGCGATCGAGGGGTGCCGGTTCCCCATGCGATCCGGCGATCTGCCCGTGGCTAGGTAGGCCGAGGCTTGGTTGGCCAGCGACCCGAGCAGGCTGGAGAGCAGGTTCACCTCGACCCGCTGACCCGCACCGCTCGCCTCCCGGGCCCGCAAGGCGGCCAGGATGCCGATCACGGCGTCCTTGGCGGCCAGGACATCGACGAGCGCGACGCCGACCTTCGTCGGCTGGTCGGGCTCGCCGGTGATGCTCATCAGGCCTCCGACCGCCTGAATCAGGAAGTCGTAGCCGGGCAGGTCCCGCCCCTGCTTGCTGCCGAAGCCGGTGATCGAGGCGTAGATCACGCGGGGGTTGCCGACCGCCACCTGCTCGTAGGAGAGTCCTCGACGAGCCAGCGCGCCGTCCCGGTAGTTCTCCAGCACGACGTCGGCGCGTCGGGCTAGCTCGACGGCCAGTAACCGGTCAGCCTCCTCGGTCAGGTCCAGTTCCACGGATTTCTTGTTCCGGTTGGCGCACTCGAAGTAGGAACTGGCGTTCGCGGTCCATGGCGGCCCCCAGTGCCGGGTGTCGTCGCCCGTGCCCGGGCGTTCCACCTTGATGACGGTGGCACCCAGGTCGGCCAGGGTCGCGGCAGCCAGCGGGCCTGCGAGTACCCGGCTGAAGTCGGCGACAATGAGGCCTTCCAACGGGGTCGTCGGCGGGGGCGCTTCGGGAGTGTGGGCACGCTGAGTGGCCGGCAAAGGAATGGCTCCTTCGTCTCGGAGGACGTAGCTCAGGAGCCGGACTCGAGGAACGACTTCCAGGCCGCGGTCTGGTCGAAGCCCGGTTTCAGGGGGTCTCCCGACGTGCCCAGGTTCTGGGAGTCGAGCAGCTGGATTGGAGCGGTCATCGCCGGTACCTGCTTGCCGTTGAGCGCCGCGATGGTGGCGTAGACGCCGATCCAGGCGTTGGCCTCGACGTTGGGTCCGGCGGCGACCAAGTTCTTCTTCGACCGCATGAGGTCGAGCACCTGGTCGTAGTCGGCGAACAGGCCGGTGACATCCTGGCGCCCGACGGAGGCGAGGCCTTGCTCGAAGGCGGGGGCCCAGTCGGCCTGCATCGAGAAGAAGTAGTGCGCGTCGGGGTGCTTACGAAGCAGCCCGGCGACCTTCTGGGTGGCGGCTGCGCCAGCCTGATCGGCCGGTGTGGCCTCGGACTCCTCAACCACCTTGAACGCCGATCCGCCCTTGGCCAGCTCGGTTTTGAAGGCCTCGCCCTCACCCTTGAGGCAGAAGAACTGGGCGTTGGTCTGCATGATCACCTCAGCGCCGTTGGGCGAGTCCTGCATCACCCAGTCGGCGAGCAGCTTGCCCTCCGCTTCGCGTGTCGCCGGCACCTCCATGCTGACGTTGTCGGGCTTTGGCGATTCACACCCGAATACCGTTGTGAAAGGGACCTTTTTAGCGGCTGCCGCCTTCGCTCCCTGAGGAATCAACGAGGGCTCCGAAGCGGACATGATGATGGCGCTGGTGTTGCCGTTGAGAGCCGTCCGGACCGCGGCGTCCCAGCCGGCCGGGCTGCCCTTGCCATCTATGATCTCGCCCTTCATCCCGAGGGACTCGAGTGCGGCGACGGACAGTTTGGCCACGTTGTACGGCAGGGGTGCCGCGTTCAGCGCGGTGACGACGGAGACGAGCTTTCCTTTTGGGACCGGCCCGGCCGGGGCGGAGGGCGCTGTGAAGCTGGAGATCGGTTTGCGGGCATCGGCGACTGCTGACTTGGCCGCATCGATGGCATCCTGGTTGGTCGAGCCGCCGGCGGCACCCGTGCCACCGGTGCCTGCGGTTCCGGTCGATCCACTCGAGGATCCGCACGCGCTCAGCGTGATCGCGAGCAGGCTTCCGAGGGCGAGAACCGCCACGGCCTTGGGGCGGGTCGATGTCATGTGATTTCCCTTCAAATGCTTTCGGTGTAGTCGCGCGGGCGCGCGGGAACTCCGGGACAGATGCCGACGTGGAGTGCGCGAAGGCTCAGCCGGACCGCTTTCGGGCCAGCTGGGACAGCAGGACGGCGGCGAGTAGGACGGCTCCATTGAAGAAATTGGTCACCCAGGCTTCGGCCCCCAGCAGTTGCAGGCCGGTGACCCCCACCGCGACCAGCAGGATGGCCAGGATGGTCCCGGAGACGCTGTAGGTGCTCGCCTTGCTCCCGGTCGCGCCGAGGAACGCGGCGGCGTACGCCGGCAGCAGGAACATCGGACCCGAGGTGGAATCGCTGGTGCCGGTGCGTGCGGCGTCGAGCAGCCCGGCGAAAGCCGCCAGGACTCCGGCCGCAAGGAGGGCCACGACGAGTGCTCGCGTGGTCCGTAATCCGCTGAGCCGGGCGGCGATCCGATTGGCACCCGTGGCCCGCATGGTGCGGCCGAAGGACGTGTAGTCGAGCATCACCCAGAGCAGCCCGGCGACAAGCAGCGCGATCCACACCGACAGCGGGATCGTCAGCACCTGGTGGTTGCCGATCGCCGTGAACGAGGCGGGTGCATCGGCGAAGATCGGCTGATTCCCGTTCGAGACGAGGGTGGTCAGTCCGATCAGCGCGGTCTGCACGCCGATGGTCGCGATGAAGGAGTTGACCTTCGCTCCGACGATCAGGGCGACGTTGACCAGCCCGACCAGGCCGCCGAGGAGCAACGCGGCCAGCATCGCGACGAGCACGGGTACGCCGTTGGTGATCATTACGTGCAAGGCGATGTACTGGGTGATCCCGAGGGTGGCGCCCAGGGAGAGGTCGAACTCGCCGACTACCAGCACGAGGACGCCCGCGAGGGCCAGCACCAGGCTCGGCGCCTGGCCGGCGATCATGTCGTGGAACGTCGACCACTGCAGGAAAGTGTCGGGCAGCCGAATCGAGAAGAAGGCGACGGCCGCGACCAGGACGAAAAGCAGGCCCCACTGCTGCAGCAGCTCCGCATAGCGCCGAGAGGCGCGTGCAGCCGGCGTGGGTGACATGACTGACGCCGGCGTCGGCGTCGGCGTCGCCGTGTCGGTGAGGTTCATCTGGATGCCTCCGGTGGTGAGGAAATGCCGGTCTTCATCGATTCGGCGGCGACGCGGGCCTCGGTGACGTCCGCACCGGTGAGCTCGATCGCCGACCGTCCGGCGCGGAAAACCACGACGCGGTCGCAGAGCTCGGCGATCTCCTCGGAGTCGGACGAGGTGACGATCACGGCGTTCCCCGGCCCTACTGCGGTCCTCAGGCGCTCGTGGATGGTCCGTCGTGCGCCGACGTCGACGCCCGCTGTCGGCTCCTCGGCGACAAGCACCCGGGGCCGGCTGTCGAGCCACTTGGCAACCAGCAGCTTCTGCTGGTTGCCGCCGCTCAGCGACGACATGGGTGCGTGTTCGGACTGGGCTACCACTCCCCACTCCTGCATGACCTGGGCACAGTCGCGGTTCTCTGCCCGGTGCCGGATCAGCGCTCGGGTGCCGCCGGCGCGCAGGTGGTAGTTCTCCGTGCAGGTGAACGGCATGACGGCGGATTCCCGCACTCGGTCACCGGCCAGGAAGACGACCCCCTGGGCGTGTGCCTGGCTCGGCGTGCGGGGGTCGTACGGCTGGTCCAGCAGCGTCATGGAGCCGGTCCGTGCGCGCTGCGCGCCGGCGATGATCCGGCCGACCTCCTGATGACCCGAGCCTTCGAGTCCGACGAGGCCCAGGATCTCGCCGGCCCGAACCTCGACCGTCGCGTCCTTCAGCGCGCTGCCGGCAAGCTTCTCCAGGGCAAGCAGTCGCTCGCCACCGGTACGACGCTCGACGGTTGACGGGCGCTCGGCCTCCTCCTCGCCGACCACAAAGCGGACCAGGGCGCTGGACGGCGTCTGCGCCACGGATCCCTGCTCGGCGACCGCCCCGTTGCGCAGAACCACGAACTCGTCTGCCACTCGGACAATCTCGGACAACCGGTGAGTGACATAGATGATGGCGACGCCCATCTCCCGAACCCGGGATACGGCAGTCAGCAGGCGGTCAACCTCGGGGGCAGGCAGGGACGCCGTCGGTTCGTCGAGGACCACACAGCTCGCCTGGGTCGAGAGCGCCCGGGCAATCGCCACCAGGGAACGGTTCACCTGCGAGAGCCCGCTGACGAGGTCGGCGGAGCGCAGTTGCAGGTCCCACGCCTCCAGCAGGTCCTGACACTGCTGGTGCAGCTTGGACCAGGAGATCAGCAGCTTGCCGCGGGTGGGGTAGCCACGGTCGAAGGCGATGTTCTCCGCCACCGTCATCGAGTCGATCAGGCCGAGGTCCTGGTGGATGAACGCCAAGCCGGTCCGGACACCGGGACCCGGAATGACCTGCTGTCCGGCAACTTCGATGGCTCCAGAGTCCGGCCGCTCGACGCCGGCCAGGAGCTTGATGAGTGTCGATTTCCCGGCGCCGTTGCGGCCGAGCAAAGCCAATCCGCCACCCGCAGCGACCTCGAGGTCGACTCCCCGCAGGGCGACCGTCGCACCGTAGGACTTGGTCAGGTTGCTGACGGCCAGGGCAGGCGCCGGATCGGTATCCGGACGAACCTCGCTCATCGCTGGCCGTCGTGGTCGCGGACGGCATCTGCCCGCAGACCCCCGAGACGTTCGTGGATCCGACCGCCGTCGGCCATGGCAAGGCCGAACACGATCTCGTCCGGGCGCGGTGCGTCCTGGACGCCGATCTCGGCCACGTTGAAGTGGCTGCGTACGTAGGCGGCATGGATATGCCCGATCGGCACGACCAGGCGGTATCCGGTCGCGGCGACGACCTTGCTGGAGGGGACAATCGCTTTCGGGTTGCCGAGCACGTGACGCATCGACCATCCGCCCGCTTCGTGCCACACGGCACCGTGCTCGAGCTCGCCGGCAGTTCCGACAATTGCGGCCTTCCCGTACGCCTCCACCTCATCGACGCCGCCCAGGACGCCGACCAGCTCCGCAGCCAGTTCCTCGCCGAGCGGGCGAAGCGCGGCCATGAACTCGGTGAGGTCCGGTGCGTATCTACCCGCGAACGGGTTCGCCACGACGGCGCACGCCGTGGCGATGCGTAGCGGCCTGGCGGGCGCGGGACCGTTCTCGTGCCAGATCGTCTCGACGTTCAGCACGCGCTTTCGGACGCGAACCAGATTGCTTGCCGCAGGAGGCTGTTCGCCGCTCATGGCTGCGCGACGACCGGGTTGGTGAGGACGCCGATTCCCTCGACCTCGACCTCGACGACGTCGCCCGGTTGCATGAAGCGTGGCGGTTGCTTACTCCAGCCGACGCCGGCCGGGGTGCCGGTCACGATGACGTCGCCGGGGGTGAGGGTGAAGATGGTCGAGGCATAGTTGATCAGTGTCGGAATTGAAAAGATCAGGTGGCTGGTATCACTGGACTGAACCACCTCACCGTTGAGGCGGGTTTCGATGTGGAGCACCCGACCCGGCTCGATCTCGTCGGCGGTCACCATCCAGGGTCCGAAGGCGCCCGTCGACTCAAAGTTCTTGCCCGCGGCGATCTGCTTTGCGTGGAACTGCCACTCGCGGACGCTCGCGTCGTTGTAGCAGCTGTACCCGGCGACGTACGACCAGGCCTGGTCCTCCGGGATGTCACGCCCGGCCTTGCCGATGATGACGGCGAGTTCGCCTTCCCAGTCCAAGCTTTCGGAGACTCTCGGGCGGACAATTGGCTGACCGTCGGCCACCTGCGAGCGCCAGACGCGCAAGAAGATCGGCGGAAAGTCCGCGAGTTCCCGCTGCATCCCCGCCGCCAGTACCTCCTGGTGGTGATCCATGTAGTTACGGACGGCACAGACGATCTTCTCCGGTCGAGGGATCACCGGCAGGAGCGTCACCTCGTTGAGCGCCACGAGGGTGGTGCCCTGAGCAAGCAGTTCCTCACGGCGGAGCCACTGCTCACCGGCCATGAACTCGGCCAACGAGTCACATCCGGTGGCGTCGCCGAACTCCACGATCTTTCCGCCGTCGGTCATCGCGCCGAAGCCCTCCGAGCCTCCTCGGCTATAGGAAACCAGCTTCATGTCTGCGGTCCGCCTTCTCCGTCGCTAGACCCAGCCGCCGCTGTCAGCAGTGGCATTCATTGCGTCCCGCTGAGACTCACAGATTTTTACGCACAAAACAAGATTTCCGCATGAAGTTATTTCAATGCGTAACCCAGACTTCGTGCAGACATGGGCGCGGGTGCGCGCGCCAGCGCACCGGGAGCCGGACAAACCCGGCGAAGTGTGTACGGCGTATGACCCGGGTGGTGGGTCATCCGCCACACACACTTCGGATGGCGGATTGGTGGCCCAGGCGACGGGTCATTCAGGCACGCATAACCCGGCATATCTGCGGGAGAGAAGGCCGTGAGGGCACTTATGCGTGCTGGAATGCCCCCGCCATCGGACCAGCAGGCCCACTCGTGATCATGCACGAAGTGCCCTGAGCCCCGGCGCAACCGTGTCACTTCGTGCATGATCACGAGCAGGGTGGGACGGCGCTGGGTCGATGCCGATGGTCGGGCGGCTTCGCTCGAAGGTTTGCCTACTCGAGGATCCTGCTAGCTAGTTCGCTGGCCTTCCAAAACCCCCGTGATCATGCACGGTTGCCCCTCCATGGACCGCGATCATGCACGGTTGCCCCTCTATGGACCGCGATCATGCACGGCTGCCCACCTCAAAGCGGGCAAGCGTGCATGATCACGGGAGAAAATTGGGCGGGGCCGAAGATGCCAGCAGGGCCCTCGAGCGGACGTCGACTCGCAGGACCCCGAGCGGACGGCGACTCCTAGCCGGCGTCGAACTCCATCGGGATCCCTTGCTGGAACAGTTTGTCGATGTTCTGCTGCGTTCGCGAGATGTGCGCTGTGAGTAGCCGGGTAGCTTCCCCGGCATTCCGCTGGGTGGCCGCATTGAGAATGGCCTCGTGCTCGTCCGATTTGGAGCGCGCATCCGATCGGTACCGGGCCGAGAATCGGCGGTACCGCTCAGCCTGGTCAAAGAGGTTGGAGCACATCCCCAATAGCCTCGGCGAGATCGTCGCCGAGAGCAGGGCCATGTGAAACTCCTTGTGTCGGGCGCTCCACTCGGCGTTCAGAACCAGGGGGCCGTCCGGGAAGCGGGCCTCCACCTTCTGCAGTCGATAGAACGCCGAGACCGAACGGACCTCCCATTCGTCGTCTCCAACCTCGATCGATTCTGCGAGCGCTTTGAGGTCCACGATCAGGCGCAGTCGCGTGATGTCTGCGAAGTCCTCCGCCGACATCGCCGCGACACTGAAACCCCTTCGCTGGTCGACCACCACGAGACCTTCTTGGGTGAGCCGGTTGAGGGCCTCCCGCAAAGGGCTGCTGGAGTAGCCGTAGCGCGCTCGCAGCGCGTCGACCTTGAGCTTGGTGCCGGGTTCGTGTACGCCGGACAGCAGGTCCTGGCGCAGCCGGTCCACGGCCTGGTCGACCAGCGGCTGCGGCGCAGGAATGATGCTCATTCGAGGATTCTATGCATGAAACGACGAGCGTGCGATCCCCGTGCCGCCCGGATCAACCATAAAATCATGATATTCACCCGGTTCCAGCCGCACTGTTGCGCGCACCGCGTTGACCGAGAAGACCCGCGAGTGCGGCCCCAGCGGGCCCCAAGGCCGACAGTCAGGACCTGGACGTCGTTGCTCGACGGGCCCGAGATCACTTTTCCACGAACTTGCGCTGCCAGTCCTCCACCGTCATGAACGTGGGGTCCTGCCGACACCGCGTCTCCGTGTCGGCCCAAATGTCCGCATCGGGCCGGGACAAGTCCAAGGGGTCCGCATGCGGCTGCGCGACGTACCAGGGCGTGTCGAGGTACACCTCGACGGTGTTGTCCTCGATGTCGCAGAAATAGATGGAGATCGCGTTGCCGTGGTTGATGCCACGCAGGCGGGCTGCTCCTCGATCGGCTGCCCGGCGCTGGATCTCGCGCAACTCGTCCAGTCGCTGCACCTTGAAGGAAATCTGCATCACGGTGCTGGGGTCGTTGGCTCCCCGACCCGACGCGAGTGCCAACTGGTGGTGCTGCTCGGGAACGCTCGTCATGAAGGCGATAGTGAACGGCATCGTGTGGCCCTCACCCCGGTCCGTCATCGTCATGCCGAACATCTCGGAGTAGTAGGTGACCATGGCATCCAGGTCCCGACAGAAGACCCCGAAGTGCGAAAGCACCGGCCTGGTCTCACTCATGCGCCCTGCGCTCCTTCCATTGCTTGCTGAGCGACCGGGTTGCGGAGCACGCCGATCCCCTCGATCTCCACCTCGACGACGTCACCCGGCTTCAGGTAGCGCGGGGGCTTACGGCTGAACCCGACGCCGGAGGGAGTACCGGTGAGAATCACGTCGCCGGGCGCGAGCGTGAAGATGGTTGACGCGTAGTTGATCAGTTGGGGAATGTCGAAGATCATCTGGCTGGTGTCACCGGACTGCACGACTTCGCCGTTCAGCCGGGTCTCCAGCTTGAGCATCCGCCCTGGAGCGATCTCGTCACTCGTGACCATCCAGGGGCCGAAGCCGCCCGTCGATTCGAAGTTCTTTCCGGCGGCGATTTGCTTCGCGTGGAACTGGAACTCGCGTACCGAGCCGTCGTTGTAGCAGCTGTATCCGGCGACGTGGTTCCAGGCGGATTCGATCGGGATGTCACGACCGCCGACCCCGATGATGACAGCCAACTCACCCTCCCAGTCGAGGGACTCCGAGGCGTGCGGGCGGATGATCGGCTGGTCGTGAGCAACCTGCGAGCGCCAGACCCGCAGGAAGATCGGCGGAAACTCAGACAGCTCGCGTTTCAGGCCGGAGGCGATCGCCTCCTGGTGGTGGTCCAGGTAATTCCGGACACTGCAGACGACCTTCTCCGGCCGAGGGATCACCGGGAGCAAGACGACCTCGCTCAGCGGAACTGCTGTCCCCTGCTCGACCAAGGCATCGCGTTTCACCCAGTCGGCGCTGCCGACGAAGGACGCAAGGGTCGGAAGGCCGCTGACCTCAGTGAGGTCAATGACCAAGTCGTCCACGACCGCGCCGAACCGCTCGCGGCCGGCGAAGCGGTACGAGACGAGTTTCATGTGTTCTCCTCAGCAACGAGTCTGCTTCGTGATGGCCGATCGGCTCTCGATGAAGCATACTTATTTTGTGCATAAGATGAAACCCTTGCACAATACCGAGCCTCGGCTTCGCTTGATGCGAGAGGCTGACGATTGCCGAGCCTCGAAGGTTCGCGGTCTTTCGACAGGACAGGACATCATGGGGAGCTACCCGAACTACATCGGCGGCACGTGGCGCGCGGGCGCGACGATCTCACCGAACATCAACCCGTCCGACCTATCCGACGTCATCGGCGAGTTCGCCCGAGCCGACACGGCACAAGCCGAGGAAGCGATCGCTGCCGCGAATGCGGCACAGCCGGGTTGGGCTGCTCAGCCGCCCGGGGAGCGCTTCGCCGTCCTCGACACCGCAGGCCACGAGCTCCTGGCTCGAGCGGACGAACTGGGCGAGCTGCTGGCCCGCGAGGAGGGCAAGACCCGGGCCGAAGGCACCGCCGAGGTCAAGCGAGCCGCTCAGATTCTGAAGTTCCAGGCCGGCGAGGCACTGCGCAACCCTGGTGAGCTGCTGCCCTCGGTCCGCCCCGGGGTCGAGGTCCTGATCAGCCGCGAACCCGTGGGTGTCGTCAGCATCATCACGCCGTGGAACTTCCCGATCGCCATCCCGGCTTGGAAGATCGCGCCGGCGCTCGCTCACGGGAACGCCGTGGTGTTCAAGCCTGCCGACCTCGTGCCGGCTTCCGCGTGGCATCTCGTCGATGTCTTGAACCGGGCCGGTCTTCCCCCGGGCGTGCTGAACCTGGTGATGGGTCGCGGCCGGGAAATCGGTGACACGTTGGCCGGCGATGTCCGAGTGGACGCGGTGTCCTTCACGGGCTCGATCGGGACGGGTCACCGCGTGCTGCAGTTGGCTCAGTCCCACGGCGCCCGTGTGCAACTGGAGATGGGAGGTAAGAACCCGCTCGTCGTCCTGGACGATGCCGATCTCGGCGCTGCCGTGGCCGGTGCCCGTGAGGGGGCGTTCGGTTCGACCGGACAGCGGTGCACCGCCTCATCCAGGCTCATTGTCGCCGACGCCGTCCACGACGAGTTCGTGCATCGGCTGAGCGCGGCCATGGCGCAGATCAGCGTCGGGCACGCTCTCGACCCCACTACCGGGATGGGGCCGGTCGTCGACGCGACCCAGCTGGAGCAGGACCTGCGCTACATCAAGATCGCGGAGCAGGAGGGAGCCACGCTGATCGGTGGCGAGCTGGTCGAAGCCCGCACGAAGGGCCATTACCTGGCCCCTGCGCTGGCGGTCGGCACCGACAACGCCGACACGATCAACCGCGAGGAGGTGTTCGGTCCCGTCGCCTCGGTCATTCGCGTGGACGGCCTCGAGCACGCTATCCAGGTCGCCAACGACACCGAGTTCGGGCTCACCTCAGGCATTTACACCAGGTCTGCCGCTGCTTCGACCCGGTTCCGGCGCGAGTCGACCGCCGGCATGGTGATGGTGAACCTGCCGACCGCCGGTGTGGACTTCCACGTTCCCTTCGGCGGGCGCGGTGCCTCGTCATACGGACCACGCGAACAGGGACGAGCCGCCCGTGACTTCTACACCACCACGAAGACGGCCTACGTCTCATCCTGAACAACGCACTGCGTCATCCTGAACAACGCATCGCGGCCGGCCTCTACCGAGGCCGGCCGCGATGCTTGCTGGCCGCAGATCAGCTCTGCGGATCGATGATGAAGTTGGAGAACCCGCCGTTGCGCTCGGCGATCCCGCTGATGGCGGTGTTGATGTCGGTGAGGGGATAGACCTTGTGCTCGAGCCAGGACAGGTCGAAGTCGCCGGTGGCGACCATGTCGGCCATGGTCTGGCCCTCGCCGGCGGTGAACCAGGCCGAACCCATCAGGGTCAGCTGCTGGTTCATCATCCGGTGGATGTCGATCGGCAGGTCACCCATGACGGCCCCGATGTCGACCGCCACAGCGCCGCGCGCCATTGAGCGCATCCCGGCCCGGAACGTCTCGTGCGGTGCCCCAGGACCGAGGGCGTCGATGTAGATGTCGACGCCATGTCCGTTCGTGCGCTCGCGGATCCATTCGTCCACCGGGCCGTCGTCGAGCGAGTGCGTCTCGATCCGGTCCGGCGCGATCTTGACGACCTGGTCGAGCAAGCTCTTGTCGCGGCCCGTGCCATAGAGCTTGGTGATACCAAAACCCTTGGCCAAGAGGGCAGCCCCGATCCCCAGGGTGCCGCTGAGACCGTTGACGAGCACTGCCTTGCCTGGGCCGGCACCGGCCTTGCGCAGTGCGGAGTACATCGTGCCGAGGTAGCCGAATCGGGCCGCAGCCTCGAAGTCCAGGTTGTCCGGCAGCCGGACAAGTGCGTAGGCCGGCGCCAGCATCTGCTCGGAGAGCCCACCGGGGTATCGGTCGAGCAAGTGCAGCGCGCTGGCGGAGAACCCGAAGTAGCCCGCGAACGCGTAGCTCTTGCAGTTGATCGAGTCGCCGTTGCGGCAGCTGCGGCACGAGCCGCAGTGCCGCCCTGGGTTGACGTACACCCGGTCGCCTACCTGCCAGTCCAGGACGCCGTCGCCGACTGCGTCGATGACTCCGGCCGGGTCGAGCCCGAACACGGCCGGGAGGGTGGGTAGCGGGTCCTCGGGGAACCAGGTGGTCCACATGTTCAGGATGTTCCCGAGGTTGGGCACGATGTTGACCGCGTGCACTTTGACCCTGACCTCGCCGAGACCCGGTGTAGGCAGGTCGATTTGCTCCAGACGCATCGGCTCGCCGACAGCATGCATCCGGGCTGCGCGCATGGTGGTGTTCATGATTCCTCCGGGGTGGCCGAGTGGACTGCGCTAGGCGCTTCGTCGGGCCCTGAGCAGGGCGCTCAGGGTGGAGCTCTGGATCGCTGAGGCGGGGATCGACTCGGCCGAGGAGAGCACCCTGCGGGCCGCGAGGTGCTCGGCGGGCCAGTCGAGGGTCTCAACGGCGACGAGGTTGCCGCCGCGGATCGCGTAGGCGGCGTGCCGGCCCGAGCCGTCGGCGAAGTGGCGGACGTCGTCCTCCGGCAGGCGCAGGCCTGCCACCTGGATCTTCAGGTCGCCCTGATCGCTCCAGAACCACGCCAGATCCTGGTACGGCGCCGGGCTGCCAGAGATCGCGCGAGCCACGTTGGCGCCCTGGTCGCAGGCATTCTGCACCGACTCGAGCCGGAGACCGAGTCGGGTGCGGGGGTCGGGGAAGCGCGCGCAGTCCCCCACGGCGTAGATGTCTTCGTGGCCCGGCGCACGGAGGTACTCGTCGACCAGGATCCCATTGTCGGTCGCCAGACCTGCCTTCGCGGCGAGGCCGTCCCGGGCCAGCGCACCGGCACCGATCACGACGGCATCTGCAGCGAGGGTGCCGCGGTCCGTGACGACGGCTGTGACGTGGGCGTCACCGATCAACGCCTGGACTCGGGTCCCGGTGAGGATGCGCGTTCCCCTCGCCCGGTGGCGAGCGGCGACCACCTCGGCAAGCGGACTGCTGAGCACCCGGCCCAGCAAGTGCTCGGCCACCTCGACGACCGTCACGTCGCAGCCGGCGCCGGCTGCGGCGCTGGCGATCTCGAGACCGACGAAACCGCCGCCGACCACCACGATCCGACGACTCGGCTGGAGCACCCTGCCTAGCTCCTCCGCCTCGTCCCGGGTCCGGAGAGAGTGGACGCCGGCCAAGTCGGCACGAGCCCAGGGCAGCGTGCGGTTTTGTGACCCGGTGGCGAAGACGAGAGCGGCGTACGACAGCGAGTCACCGGCGGACGTCGTGACCGTGTGGAGCACCGGATCCACGCCGGTGGCGGTGACTCCGACGCGAACTGTGATTCCCTGCGCGGCATAGACTTCCGACTCGAAGAGAGTCACCGACGTGGTCTGGCCGGTGATGAAGCCCTTCGACAATGGCGGTCGCTGGTACGGCAGCGCTGATTCCTGCGCGAGCAGCGTGATCGGCTCGCCGTACCCGAGCCGGCGAAGGGTGATCGCGGTAGTCGCGGCGGCTTGACCGCCGCCGATGATGACGACGCCCGGCGTCCTCATACCTGCGCCGCCGGAACCTCGATGACCATGCCGTCGAGGTGCTCGGTGACCTCGACCTGACAGCTCAACCGGCTCTCGGTACGCCGTGGTGCGGCAGTGAAGTCGAGCATCTCGTCCTCGACGCTGCCGTCCGGGCAGATGAGGTCGGGATCTGAGGTCACCAGATAGACATGACAGGTCGCGCACGAAGCGTTGCCGCCACACTCGGCCACGATGCCCGGGACCAGGTTGCTCGTCGCGGCCTTCATCAGCGACACACCGGGGACCGCCGCGATCGAGCGTGTGCTCCCGTCGGGCAGGATGAAAGTGATCGTGGTCATCGCTCAGCCCTTCGGATCCCACTCGACCAGCAAGGAGGTGAGGCCGCGGAACACCCAACCGCGGATCTCCGGCTCGAAACCCGTTGCCAGTCGTAGCCCTTGCAACTGCTGGAAAACCTCTGGCCAGGCAAGCGCGCTGATCTCGTGGCGCGCCACCCAGGCCCCCATGCAGAAGTGCGGGCCGCCTCCGAACGCCAGGTGCGGTGCGGGCGCCCGGTCGATGTCGAACGCGTCGGCATTCTCGATCACCTCAGAGTCGCGGTTCCCCGACCCGATCACGAGCGCGACGTGGGAGCCGGCGGGCAGTGTGACCCCGGCGATGTCGTAGTCACTCAGGACCTGGCGCGGGTAGAGCCCGATCGGCGAGAGCCAGCGCGCGGACTCCTCGAAAACCTTGCGCCATATCGACGGATCCTCGGCGAGCCGGGCCCGCAGGGCTGGGTCGGTCAAGACCTTCCAGCCGCCCGTTCCGAACACGTGCCGGGGTTCGTTGATGCCGCCGCCGATGATGACCTTGACGTTGTTCTGCACCTCGTCGAGGCGAAGCGGGTCCTCCGCGTGGACCATTGCGGAGATGATGGAACCGTCGGGCTTGGAGCGGACATGCTCGACGGCGACCCGCACGTACTCGTCAATCTCTGCGGTCGCGGCGCTGGCGCGCTGCCAGACCGCCGGGTCGTCGGCGTAGTTTCCGTTGCCCGCCATCATGCTGGACGACCACCCGCTCATCGTGCTGGGCGGGACGTCGCTGAGCCCCAGCAGGGCCGCCAGGTTCATCTCTACCAGGGGTTCGGCGAAGTCGGCGATGAGATCGGCACGACCTTGGGGTTCCAGCTGTTCCAGGAGAATTGCGCAGTTGACGGCGAACTTTTCCGCCAAATGGTCACGCACCTGCCGGGGGCGGGTGGGCGGCTCGACCGAGCGGCGGATCCGTTGATGCGCCGCTCCGTCCTCGCGCAACAGATTCGCTCCGACCACGCGGGTGAGGAGCGAGCCCTCCTCCCGCGAGCTGAACACCTCCGGAGTCTTCTCCAGCTCCACGATGTCCCGGTAGCGGGTAACGAGGTAGCGATCCAGGGTCGGCACGTAAGCGATCGGCGCCTCGGCCCGAAGCCGCTCCCAGACCGGGTAGGGATCCTGGGTCATCTCGTCCAGCGACAACTCGACCACAGGTGCCGTAGGTGTCACAGGCGCACTCCCATGAGCGACACGAAGATGGTGACCGGCTTGTCGCCAGGATTACGCCAGGCGTGTCGGGTCGAGTTCTGCACCACGATGTCCCCGGGGTTGAGCTCCACAGCCTGACCGTTGTCCAGGTCAAGGACGAGCTTCCCGTCGAGCACGACCACGTAATCGACCGTCGGCGAGGTATGCATTCCGGGCGCGTGGGGCTCGAACAACTCGGCGAGCCCAGGGGTCATGGCGAAGTTTTCCCCGACCGCCTGTATCGGATCCCACGACGGGTCCGCGAAGACGGCATCAGGCGGAAACGTCACGGTGAGCGCGATGGTCTCGCCCGGACCGGGCACGTAGCTCGCCGCATTCGTGGCCACGGTCTCGTTGACAGGCGCCGGCGGAGCCCCCGTCCGCCAAACCAGCGAGCGGGCAAACCCTGCGGTGTGTGCGTACTTGTCGCTGATGGGGGGCTCGCCGTCGCTCACGATGCACGGCCGCCCACTCTCGTCCCGACCTGTGACGACCCGTCGAACCATGATCTACTCCACCTCATTGTGTGATGCGCATCTCGTGTTGTCCCGGAGTTTATGCATAAAACTCTGGTCCTGCATAGAGCGCCGTTCACGCACGCAGAGGGAACGTGACAATGATCCAAGCCCGCGTTGATGAACTGAGTGAGTGGACTGGCTGCCTCGATCGACTCCACGATCACCCGGCCTGTAGGCCGATGACATCGCCTGCCCGACTGTTAGTGCGACCTGCTTTGCATCTTCATGAACGGCTCGCCCGTGAGTCCGGCAGTCCAGGGTGGAAGCGACCCTGTCGAGATTCAGCTCGGCCCAGGGCTGTGGGCAGACAACGCCGCGGCGAGATTCCGTACGTCTGGCTGGGTCGCAGCCTTGGCCAAGTGATCGAGCAGGGCACCGTAGTGATCCGCCTCCAGCTGCGCCGTCGCGTGGGAAAAGGACGAGATCCCGGCATCCATCGTGCGTAACCGGCCCAATCCCTTTGCGGCGTGGAGCGCGGCCATCGCCTCGTACCGTTCCAAGAGCCGATCGCGGTCACTGACGGGAAACCCGAACGCGGCGAGGGCGTCAAGGTATTCGTGGCACAGCGCGGCGCGCTGATCCCATCCCTGGGCGTCGGTTTCAAGGAGGGGCAGGTCATCAATGACCGTGGCGGCCTCGCGCAGTAGCGGCAGCGCGCTCGTGGCTTCGATGTCGATGAGGACGAGCTGTCCGCTGCGGGTGAGGAGCCAATTGCCCGGGTGAGGGTCCTTTTTCGCTACTGCGGGGGTGCCGGCGGCGGCGAAGGGCTCGCAGGCTGCGCCGAGAAGCCGGCGCAACTCGGTGCCGGCTCCCAAAGCGCCGGCGATCTTGTCCAGCTGGGCACGGAAGGTGTTCTGCTCGTGCGGCCCGCAGACCTGGGGGAACTGCTCGTCCGCTTGGGCTCGCCAGGCCTGGTAGGCGGCGAGGTAGCGCAGGGCTTCGCGGAACTGGGGGCGGGGGTCGAGCCCGGGCCCGGTGCGCCAGTGCACGAGGGAGGCTCCAAGGAGGCGGGCCTGGGCACGGCGCATGACGTACACGCTGTCGCCGTCGGGCAGGTCGATGACGGCGAGGGGTTCCGGGAGCGTCCAGGTCTCGGGGGCACCGACGTCGGTCAGCCAGGCGCGAAAGGCGCCGGTGTCGTCGTGTTCGCGGTGGGCGTCGTCGTGGCCGAGCCGTTTGAGGACGATCGTCTGCTCGATGAGCCGGTGGCGATCGGTGAGGACCCGGACCCCGTGTTCGCCGGTGCGTTGCTGGCCGCCCAGGATGGCGCCGGTGAACTCCTGGGTGTGTACGGCCAGGTCGGCGGCACGGTGCAGCAATTCGGTTCGTTTGCCGGAGACGACGAGGGCAGCGAGGTCGCGGGGTTCGGCCGTAGCCAGGGATGTGCGGTCCAGTTGGGATGCGTGGTCGGCGAGGTCAGCCAGTTGCAGGACCGGCCAGGGCCACGTGGGGTCGCACTGCACCGCTTGCAGGGCCCGCTTGGCGGCCCCGGTGAGCAGGCGGTCGTCGTGCTGCAGGCCGGACAGGCGCAGAGCGGCAGCGGCGGTGAGACTGCGGTTCTCGCGCTTTTCCTGGCCGGGTGCGAACGCCGTGTCCTTGAGCACGATCGCCTGGTGAAGGTCCTCGGGTGAGCGCTGGGCGACTCCGCGGCGGTAGTGGGCATCGCCCAGCAGCCCGGTCAGCTCGATGGCGTCGTGGCCGAGCTCACGCGCCGCGCCTAGGTGCTCGATCGCGGCGTCCAGGTAGCTTCCGTCCCAGGTCAGCGGATACAGCCGCAGGGCCACCTCCCCCACTTTGCTGTGCACCATGGCAGCTGAGAAGTCGCTACGGACGATGCCGGAACCCGCCTGGACGCGGGCCAGGGCGGTGCTCATCCAGGTGAGTGCCTCGCCGAACAGGCTGGTGGCTTCTTCGGCGTCGGCCTCGTCGCCTGCCAGGAACAGCTTGCCCAGCAGCAGGGCACAAGCACCTGCGTTCATCAGGGCGTCCACGCTGGGCGGGTCCTCCTCAAGCGCGGCGAAGGCGGTGCGGTAGAGCTGGGCGGCCCGCCCGAGCTGGTGGGTGTCGCGGGGCTTGGTGCGCCGGGCGAGCAGCCAGGCCAGGAGGGCAGCGTGTCCGGCGACGTGACGGATGGCGGGCTTGGTCAGGGACGGATGACCCAGGTCCGTCTCGATCCGGTCGAGGGCGGCCGACAGGAGGTCGCGCCCCTGCTCGCGGGGCAGCTTCAGGACCAGCACTTTGCCGGCCCGGGCCAGGGCCGCGGCAGGGATCGGTGTATCCGGGGGCATCTGCGTGATCTCGCGGGCGAGGGCGTGCAGCCGGTCCAGGTCGTCCGCATCCAGGGCATCCGCGACAGCTTGATCGAGCTCTGCGGCCCGCAGTTTCGCATCGGTCTGCGCCGATATCCCCGAGGTCAGCAGCCGCCGGGCCTGCTCCCGGTCCGCGCGGGCCCCGACCGTGTCGTTGCGCCCGACCCGAGCGCGCGCACGGTCCAGCAGTGCCTCTACGACGGTGGGGTCGTGCCGGTGCGGTTCGGCCCGCTCGTCCAGCCAGTCGGCGAGAGCGTCGTTCAATTGCCGGGAACGGCGCCGGCCATGGACGTCGCCCATGCGATAGCGCAGGTAGCGCACCTGGGCGCGCTTGGCGAGCAGGTACCCGTCGTCAACCCCGTCCTCGTGCTCGGGGGCACTGACCAGGGCTTGCCCGTATCGCTCGTCCGCGTCCATCAACAGCAGGATCGCTGCGGCCTGATCGCGGGATCGAGCGCGGGCGAACCCGAGGCCGGACACGACGTCGGCGGCGACGGCTTTCAGCCGCTTCGACGTCATACCTGGAGCGGCCAGCACCGTGTCCCTGGCTTGTTCCAGGTGCGCCTCGTCCTGAGTGACGTCGAACAGGCGCAGGCCGATCTCCCCTCGGTAGGCAAAATGCGACTCGGTGGTGTCGCCCAGCTGTTCGGCGATAGAGGAGTGCCGCTGTGCTTGCGTCAGCAGTGGGACCACCGTGTCGCGCGCGGCGCTACGGGACAGAAGCGTCAGCGCGACGGACATCTGTCCGTGAAGCATGCTGCGGGCCTCCTCGTCCAGGTCATCCTCGAACCGGACCACTTCGCCCGACACCTGCACGCACTCCTCGAGCAGGAAAAGCCCGGACGCGCAGCCCTTGTCGCCGCGATCGAGCCGGCTTCCGATGAAGTAGCACTTGCTGGCCAGTTGCAGCTTGATCTCGACGCGAGTCCGGGTCAGGCGCAGACGGTGCGACCGCAGGGCCTCTTTGAGGCCCGGGACGTGCTCGCCGAACCGGGAGTAAAACATCCGCAGCAGGACGAGCCACACGAGGTCGTCCCGCTCGACGTCACGACGCGGGCGAATCGCTGTCCAGGCGCCGGCCAGTCCCTCGGCCGTGCCGTGCCGGTCAAGGTCCGCCAACTCGTAGGGCGCCACGAGACGACCCAGCCGGCGACCCAGGTCCGGGGGCAGGGCGATGCCCTGGTCGGTGTACCGCTGCACGCTTTCGATCAGCCGATGCGATTCATCCCCAAGCTCCACACCGTCACCATATACCGACACTCCGTTACGAAAGGTCGGGGTGTTCCCTCATCCCGACTACGGGCGCTACGCCCGGCGGCCTGGCCGGAGAGCGGACACCTCGTGGCGGGCAACGTCGGCGAAGCAGCCGACCGCAGTCCGGCTCGCCTTGTCCCCAGCGCTCAGCTCTTCGCGGGTCGTAGCCCGCTTCAGCGCGTGGGCGCTCTCACGCGCCTGCGCCGCGCACACCGCGATCTGCGGATCGCCCGCTACCAGGACGACCTGGAAGTACGCAGCCCAAACCGCGCTGCGCAGGGTGTACACGTTCTCGGCCTCGGTCGCCCTGCGCCCGGAATGCTCATAAAACCAGCGGTCCATGAGCGCACTGCGGTAGTCCATCACTACAGCCGCGAACTGGCGATATGCGTCGATGCGGGCCTCGTGGACCTTCGCGAAGGCGGCATTGCGACGCTGTAGGAACTGGGTGAGCAGTGCGCCGACAATCGTGCCAGCCAACGCTCCGCCCACGCCGATGAGCACGGTCATCATCAACGTACGATACCTGCGCTCACGCCTGGCAGGAGGCTTGTCGCTGTCGTTGTCCGGCCGACAACCTCAGCTGGCCAGCGCACCACCAGAGTTAACCTCCCGGGGAGGAATGCCATGAGCTCTGGCACGGATGATTTGCTGAGCCAGGCTCTCACGAGTCTGAACATCGCCGGCACAGGCCTGGACGGGTACACCTTCATCGAGGTAACCGGGACGACGCAGGCCACCGTGTGGAAGGGAACCTCACCCGACGACAACAAGCCCGCTCTGGCCTTGCGACTGACACCCAAACCGTTCGAGCTCCTGCGGCGAATCGGTGCGCTCATCAACAACGTGCGGGAGGTTGAATGTCCCCGAACTCTCCACCTGGCGCAACTGACGACTGAGGGTCGCACGTGGACTGTGCAGGTATGCACCTGGATTGGGGTCGGCGCCCCACGGAAACCCGAGATGCGAGTGTTGGGGCAGCATCTGGCTCGTCTGCACCGGTGCATGGCCGCGTCGTCCCTCGACTTCACTGACCGCACCCTCAGCTTTGAACGACATTCGAGGCCGCCATCGGATCAACCACTGCCGGCTTGGTACGTGGCCCGCGACATCTGGCGCGATCGGATCCACGCCTGGCAGTCTCTCCAACCCCACCAAGTCGCCACCCAGCCGATCCACGGCGACCTGCACTGGGGCAATATCGTCGCCACCCAGGACGGTGGATTCGGGTTCATCGACTTCGACAAGGTGATGTTCGCACCACCGGTCTTCGACCTGGCCAAGCTGATCGTCACCGGCATGTTCCGGGCAGCGGACCGGATACAGTTCCAGACCCGAAAGACGCTCGAACTCCTCGAAGGATACGAATCGATCCGGGCGCTCTCAGACACCGAAATACTCGCACTAGAGGGTCTCGCGGTCCTGCTCAATGAGGAAATCGCACGCCTCGGGGAAGTTTACGACGTGCCCGCCTATCGTGAGCACGCAGACGCCGTGGCGTCCTGGTGGATCGCCCGCCGGTATCGCTCCCCAAGCGACCCACTCGGGATCCGCGCCAGCAGACACCCGACCTCCCGGCCCGCAGATCAGAGATCGACGCAAGACGTCCTGTGGCGCGACGAGCAAGGTCTTTGATTTACACCACGTCCTGCAAACGTTCCGAGTTATGACGGCGGCATTCCACAGGAACGGGCGGATTCGCGAAGAACGACTGCATCCGCGGGGCCGGGTCAATGCGAAACCCAGGCATCGGCGCCCGCCCGGACGGCGCCACCTTCCGAAGGAGTCCTCCATGCGCCTACCGCGCCTGCTGGCCGGCACGCTGGCCACCCTCGCCGTTGCGGGAACCGCTCTCACCCTCGTTGCTCCGGCCGCCTCCGCGGCCACCAGTCACCGCGAACTGGGGACGACGTCCCTGGCCTCGGTGCTCACCTCGGACGGCAACGCCTTCGACCGCAACTCGGGTGACTACGACATCGTTACCGAGGCAGTGCTGGCGGTACTCGCCGCCAAACCGGACTCCCCAGTCGCCGTGCTGACCGACGGCCACACTCCGGTCACCGCTTTCATCCCGAACGATCGCGCCTTCCGGCTGCTGGTCGGCGACCTGACCGGCAAGCACCTCCGGAGCGAGAAGAAGGTGTTCACCGCGGTGGCCGGGCTGGGCATCGACACGGTCGAGACCGTGCTGCTCTATCACGTGGTCCCGGGCGCGACGATCACCAAGCGGGCCGCGCTGCAGTCCGACGGGGCCGCGCTGACCACCGCGCAGGGCAGCACCGTGACGGTGAACGTGCTCTGTCCTCGGCATCACCGCCGCGTCGTGAAGCTGATCGACCAGGACCTGAACGACCGCAATCCGCGGGTGGTGGCCTTCGACCTCAACCGGGGTAACCGGCAGATCGCGCACGGCATCAACCGGGTGCTGCGTCCGATCGACCTCTGATCCGCGCGGTGACCTCCCGCGATTGAACTAAGCGAACCCTGCCCCGCTGCCAATCCGGCCGGGCAGGGTTCACCGCCTCCGAGTCCTTGCCGAGCTATAGGATGCCGGCCTCGTCCGAGACGCACAGTGCGGGCCGGCGCTCCTCACCCTCGCGCGTCACTCCTCGGCAAGGTAAGGATCGGCCCAAGCGCTGATGATTCGGGCCGCGCGTTTGGCTTGGTTGCGACCGGTGAGCAGGTGGTCGGCCCCCTCCAGGGACACGAAGCTGCGCGGGTGCCGCGCGGCCCGAAAAATCTCGCTCGCGTTCGCGATACCCACGGTGTTGTCGGTCGGGGAGTGCATGACCAGCAACGCCCGGCGGAGGGTTCGGATCTGCTCGTACAGGTCTGCTGCTCGCACGTCCTCGATGAAGTGCCGCCGCAGGGTGAGTGCCTTGCCACCAACAAGGAAGGGCGCCTCTCCGTCGGTGAGAATTTTCTCGACCAGGACGTCGTAGTTGTGCTCGACGTGACCGGGGTCGTACGGCGCCCCGACGCTCGCTACCGCACGTACCGAGCCGACCGCGTGGGCCGCTGCGATCACCGCCGCTCCCCCGAAGGAATGTCCCACCAGCAGCCGCACCTGGCGGCCAGAGTCGTTCATGAAGCGCACGGCCTGGGCGGTGTCGGAGATCTTATGCGAGAACGACCCGTCGCCCCAGTCGCCCTCGGACTCGCCGAGCCCCAGGTTGTCGAACCGCAGCATGCCGATTCCCTCGCTGGCCAACTGCTTGCAGATTCGGCTAGCTGCCGGGCTGTCCTTGCCCAACGTGAAGCCGTGGGAGAACACGCCCCAGCCTCGGGGTGTCCCCGCCGGCAAGTCGATGAGAGCAGCAAGTTTTGGTCCGCTCGTACTCGGGAACCAAGCCCGTTCGGTCATGGCGCCCACCCTAGGCGGTCCTGGTAATGGCCTGGTGGGGACGGCCGGGGATCTTCAGCCGTCGTCCGGGCGGTTCCGCTGTGCGACCCACGTCACGAGCTGTGTCCGGGAGCGGAAGCCGAGCTTGGTCAGGGCGCGCTGAACGTGGCCGTCGACCGTCCGCTCGGACAGCACCAGGCGTTGAGCGATCTGCCTGTTGGTCAGGAACTCGGCCACCAGTTCGGCGATTTCGAGTTCTCGGCGGGTCAGGCGCAGTCCGGTGGGGCCGAGGACCGACGAGCCGTCCGCTCGGTCGCCGGCGCGGTTGCCGGCTTCCTCGAGACGGGGAGCCTCGCCCAGCGCGAAGGCCGTCACCTGCTCCACCGTGGCGTCGCTGCCCTCCGCCAGCCCGGCGTCGAACGCGGCGTCGCCGAGTGCCTGCCGAGCTTGGGCGATCCGGTCCTGGAACAGCGGCTGCCAGGCTTCGGCGTCGAACGGTGACCCGCCCACGTCGCGCCAGTACTGGCCGGTTCCACCGAACAGATAGGCGGCCCGGCGCGGGTCACGACCGGTCTCGGCGAGCCCGATGAGATGGAGCGCCGTGGCGCAGCTGTGGTGGTCCTGGACGGTTCGGCTGGCGCCGAGCGCTCCGATGGCGTGCGTGTCCGCCGCGTCGAGGTCGCCGTGCATCAAGGCCACCAGCGCCGCACCGACGTGGACCCGGCCCAACCACCAGGTGTCGCCCGCGGTGCGGCAGATCTCGATGCTCTCCGTCAGCAGTTCCTCCCCGCGATCCCGGTCGCCCAGCAGGGCGAGGCAGCAGCCGACCGACAGCGTGACGTACGCGGTCTCGGTTGGGTCGTTCAGGTCCCGGGCGCGGGCGAGCGCCTCGTCCAGGGTGGCCGCGGTGGCGGGATCGCCCACCTGGAGGAGGAGAAAGCCGAGAGTGCCGAGAGTGCGGGTCGTGAGGGCCGGGTCGTCGAGGTCCTGCAGCAGGCTGAGCGCCTCGCGCGCAGCCGCGACACCCTGCGCGGAGAGCCCGACGTCGCGCAGCAGCAGCGCCAGGGCCGACAGGGCACGGGCCCGCTCGAGGCTGGGCGTCGTTTCGGCGGCGAGCAACTGCTCCAGCCAGGATCTGCCCTCACGCACGCCGACGATCTGCCAGAAGTAGTAGAGGCCAGTGGCCAACCGCAGGCCCTGCCGTACGTGCTGGGATTCCCGGAGGGCGAACGCGAGGGCGGCGCGGACGTTCGTCGCGTCCGCCGTGATCCGCTCGATCCACTCCCGCTGCCGCGGCCCGGTCCAGTCGGCGTCGAATTGTCCCGCGAGGTCGGCGTACCAGTCCAGATGGCGTCGGCGCAGCTCGGGCTGCGTCACGGCGAACTCCTCGGGAACGTCGTCGGGGTCCATCAACCGGTCCGATCCGTACTGCCGGATGGTGTCCAGCAGCCGGTAGCGGTTCCGTCCTGCCCGCTCCTCGGTGAGGAGTACCGACTTGTCGACCAGTCCGCTGATGGACTCCAGGACCCCGCCCTGGTCGAGGCCGGAGCCGCCGCAGACGCGCTCGGCGGCATCCAGGTCGAAGCCGCCGGCGAACACCGACGCGCGCTGCCACAGCAACCGCTCCGGCTTGGCGCAGAGCAGATAGCTCCAGTCGACTGCCGCCTGCAGCGTCCGATGATGCCCAGGTATCGCGGCGCGGTGGCCACGCGACAGCAGCCGGAACCGGTCGGCCAGCCGTTCGCGGATCTGCTGTGTCGACAGCGCCCGCAGTCTCGCGGCGGCGAGCTCGATGGCCAGCGGGATGCCGTCCAACTGCGTGCAGATTGCCGCCACGTCTGCGATGTTGTCGACCGAGAGGGCGAAGGCCGGCTGGACGCTGGCCGCGCGGTCAGCGAACAGCGCCAGTCCGGCGTAATGGTCCGGCGACGCCAGGTCGATCCGCTCCAGGGCCGGCGGCACGGGCAGCGGCGGGACGGTGTAAATGATTTCGCCGGGCACCTTCAGCGGTTCTCGGCTCGTGGCCAGCACCCGAAGCCCGGGCGCCGCCTGCAGCAGCCCCGTCAGCAGAAAGGCGACGCTGTCCGCCACGTGCTCGCAGTTGTCCATGATCAGTAGAAGCCGACGCCCGGAGAGGTAGGAGACCAGCACCTCGTCAAACTCCCGCGATGTCCGGTCGTCCACCCTCAGGCTGGCGGCCACGGCCGCCCCGACCAGGGATGGGTCACTGACCGCGGCCAGCTCGACCAACCACACGCCGTCCGGCATCGCCCGACCCCTGGCCCCATGCCGCAGCGCCAGGCGGGTCTTGCCCACGCCGCCGACTCCGGTCAGGGTCACCAGCCGGGAGCGTCCCAGCAGGCGGCTCACCTCAGCGAACTCCCGATCCCGGCCCACAAAGCTAGTGACGTCCGCCGGGAGGTTGCCGGTGCGTAGTCGAGTGGTCACAGAGCGACAATACGCCGCAGAGGAATCTCGTTCGAGGTGCCCACCGAACGACATGAGGCAACCCAGCGCGCGACGGCGACAAGGTCGTCGTGCGGCACCGGGCAGTGGACGCCACCCCCAGCGAGCTAGCGCCGCCGTAGTGCGCGGCGGAATGTCGTTCGGTCCCAGGGGTGGGTAGAAAGACGTATGGCCTTCAGAGCCGGGGGCAGGCCGGGGAATCTTCCGTCAGACGTGACCAGTTTCGTCGGACGTCGCGACGAGGTGCTCTCCGCCCGCGGACTCCTGGCCGAGTCACGCCTGGTGACGTTGACCGGAATCGGCGGCGTCGGCAAAACCCGGCTGGCGTTGCGCGTGGCGGCGGCGGCCGCACGAGCGTTCCCGGACGGTGTGTGGCTGGTGGAACTGGACCAACTGACCGACGAAACGCTGCTGGCGCAAACCGTCGCCGAAGCCGTGGGCCTGCGTGAACTGCGCGGCCCGTCGGCGATGAGGGCACTGGCCGACCATCTGGCCGACCGGCAGTTGCTGTTGGTGGTGGACAACTGCGAACACCTCGTCGACGCGGTGGCGAAGCTGCTCGAAACGCTGCTGCGCGGCAGCGCGCGGCTACGGATCCTGGCGACCAGCCGGACAGCGCTGGACATTGAAGGCGAATTCCTGCTGGCGGTGCCCTCCCTGTCGAGGCCGGCCTCGACGCAGGCCATGCCGGTCGGGAAACTGGCCTCCTTCGAGGCAATAGCGTTGTTCGTCGAGCGGGCCCGCGCGGTGCAGCCGGCATTTGAGCTGACCGAGCGCAACGCCGGTGCCGTGGTGGAGATCTGTTCTCGCCTCGATGGCCTGCCACTGGCGATCGAACTGGCGGCGGCCCGGTTGCGGGTGCTGTCCGCCGATCAGATCAATGACCGGCTGCAGGATCGTTTCGCGTTGCTGACCCGGGGGCCACGCAATGTGCCGACTCGCCAGCAGACTCTTCATGCCTGCATCGAGTGGAGTTTCGATCTGTGCTCTCGGGCGGAGCAGCAAATGTGGGGCCGGCTGTCAGTTTTCGCCGGCGGCTTCGAGCTGGACGCGGTGCAGGACATCTGCGCCGACGAGGGGCAGACCCGGGAAGAGGTGCTCGAGCTGGTGGCCACCTTGCTAGCCAAGTCGATCATCACCGCCGAGCGCACCGGCACGACGGTGCGGTACCGGATGCTGGAGAGCATCAGCGGGTACGGCGCCGAGCGACTGCAGGCCAGCGGTGAGGAACTCAGGCTGCGCCGCCGGCACCACGACTGGTATGAGCAACTGGTCCTGCAGGCGCGGCGGGACTGGATCGGCCCCCGGCAGGTGCAGTGGCTGCAGCGGCTCGAGCGCGAGCACCCCAACATCCGCCTGGCGCTGCGCTTCAGCCTGATCGAGCCCGGCCAGACGGCTTCGGCGCTGCGTATCTGTGCCGCCCTGCATTCGTACTGGCTGGTCCGCGGGTTGACCAGTGAGGGCCGGCAATGGCTCGAACAGGCCCTAGCGCAGCCGAGCGAACCGGACCGGGACCGGCTCACGGCCACCTTCACCGCGACCATCCTGGCCGCGGTGCAGGGCGACCTGGTCGCCGCGAACGCCTTGGCCCGGCAGGTCGAGGACATCGCCGCCCGGATCGGGGACCGGTGGAGCCAGGCGATCGCCGACCTGGCCACTGGTGGCGTCGCGCTACACGCCGGTAACCCGGCCCTGGCCGCCGCGTTGGATCCGCCCGCCCTCGAGGTCTTCCAGGCCGAGGGGGACCTCTACTGGACCGTGATGGCCCTGGCCGGGCTCGCGATGGTGACCGGCTTCATGGGCGACAGCCGCGCCGCCACCACCTACTACACGTCGCTGCTGGCGATCACCCACTCCCGCGGCGAGGTGCGGCTGCAGAGCCTCGCGGCCTGGGCGCTGGGCGTGGGGCTGTGGAAGGACGGCGACGTCGAACAGGCGGCCGACCGGCTGAAGGACAGTCTGCGGCTGCGACGCAGGATGAACGACACGTTCGGCACCGCGCTGTGCCTCGATGCTCTGGCCTGGATCGCCGCGGACGCACGTCACGCCCACCGCGCGGCGATCTTGCTGGGCGTCGTCGCCGCCCTGGAGCGGGCCATGGGTTCGCCGGCGGCCACGTACCCGGCCCTGCTGACCTACCACGAGCAGTGCGAGTGGCGGGTTCGTGAGGCCTTGGGAGATTCTGCGTTCCGGGCTGCTCTGGCCCGCGGCGGGCAGCTGAGCCTGGACGAGGCGATCGCCTATTCACTGGACGACGATCTCGACCAGCCGGCCGCCCGGGCCGTCGATCCGGCACCCGGCAGCGGGGACGGCACGCCTTCGGCCGGCACCGTGAGCTCGTTGACCCGACGCGAGCGGCAGATCGGCGAGCTGATCGCCGAAGGGCTGAGCAACCGGGAGATCGCCGACAGGCTGTTCCTTTCGAAGCGGACCGTGGAAGGTCACGTGCAGAACGTGCTGACCAAGCTCGGCGCCGGAAACCGGGCTCAGATCGCCGCCTTGATGGTGCAGCAGGGTCCGGACCTCGAATCCTGATCCCGGTGCCGGCCTATCGTTCCCCGGGGGCACCCGGCACAGAGGTGACCGACGGCCGGATCGGTCGCGCCGCGAGATCTTTCAGCACGAACACCGCGACCACGATGGCGATCAGCGCCATGACGACCAGGTACCAGGCCGGCATGAAGGGGCTGCCGACGCGATCAACCAGCCAGGTCGAGACGTACGGGGCCGTGCTGCCGAACAGGGTCACCGTCACGTTGTGGGCGAAAGCGGTTGCCGTGTATCGCACTTGAACCGGAAAGAGCACCACGGTGAGAGTCGCACCGAACGTGGCCGCGATGCCAAGGCACGCCGCCCATGGCACCAGCCCGAGGATCGCCGCCCCGACGCTCCCCCGCTGGGTCAGCAGGAAGCCGGGCACCACCAGCACGGCGATCCCGCTCGCACTCGCGATCGCCACCAGGTAGGGCGGGTACCGGTCCACGAGGTATCCGCCGGTCATCGCGCCCGCGGCCAGGGCGATCACCGCGGCGAGGCTGGCGGCGAACGCGCCGGTGGCGTTCAAGCCGACGACCCGGATCAGGTAGCTGGCCATGTACCCGTGCAACATGTAGCCGCCCAGCCCGACCATCGCGAACCAGGCACCATAGATCAGCAAGCCGCGCCAGGCGGTGCGCAAAGTCGTGCCCAGCGGGAACGAGAGCCGCTTGACCTTGGCGGCGGTGAACTCAGGGCTGTCGGAGATCCGCAACCGCAGGTACAGACCGATCAGGCCGAGCGGCAGCGCGGCGAAGAACGGCAGCCGCCAGCCCCATTGGGCCAGGTCCGCCGCGCTCAGGTTGCTGGACAGCACCAGGCTGGTGGTGGCCGCGGCGGAGATACCGAGGTAGCCGGCGATCTGGTTCACCGACACCGACCGTCCCGACCAGCCGGCCGAAGCGTGTTCCAGGATCAGGACGTTGGCCCCGATGTACTCTCCCCCGACTGAGAACCCCTGCAACAGGCGGCACATCAGCAACAGCACCGGCGCCCACGCGCCGATGCTCTGGTAGGTCGGCAGCAGCCCGATCGCCGGCGTGGCGGTGGCCATCATCAGGATGGATGCAATCAGGGCCGTCCGTCGGCCCAGGCGGTCCCCAACGTGACCGAACACGATCCCGCCCAGCGGCCGCACCGCGAAGCCCACCGCAAAGATCGCGAAGGTGCTGAGCAGGGCGGCCGTCGGATCACCCGGCGGGAAGAACTGCTTGGCGAAGACGGTGGCGAAGTAGCCGTACAGGAGCGAGTCGTAGCCCTGAATCAGGGTTCCCGCACCCGCAGCGAATACTGCGCGCCGTGAACCACTCAGCGACAATGACGGAGAAAGCTGGCCCATCACTCTATGGTGGCACTAAGTTACGCATTGTGTCGAAGGGTTCAGCCTGATCTGTACCCGCAGCGACCAGATAGCGGCCAGGCCCCGAGGACAAAGCGACCCACGCCAGCGAGCAGGTCGACAGAGGCGCAGGAGGGCCGTGACCGGCTGTTCGTTGTCTGTTGACCGTCCACAAACGGCCGTTGAGGACCAGGCCAGCCGACCGCTAAGGGTTCACCGACGTAGTCTCCAGATGTGAGCGAAAATCGTTCAGGCCACGCCCGTCCATCGATGAGCCTCTCCCGCAACCTGGCCGTCGGTCGACCCAGGATCGCCATCGCATCGACGTCAGTCGCACTCAGTTCTGCGCCACGGTGTCCCGTCCGGAACAACCTAGCCCGCGCCCGATCGCCGACCTGCGCCAGGACAACTTCATGCGGACGGTCCGTCCTCAAACCGTCCGGATGAATCTGGCATTTTCGGTGCCGCACGCTCTGGTCGGACTGCGCATCTCGCACTTCCAGCCGCCCTAGATCAGCGAACCGGACGCGCGTGCTGGGTGTCGGTTGCGATGGGATTGAGCGAGGGCTGACTCCTGGTTCACCTGATGACGGATCTGCCTTCCCGGGGATTGTTCGGACCGAGACGTTTCCTCAGCTCGGCAAAGTCGCGGGAGGTGGGTAGATCCGTGAGGAGCTCAAGAAATTGCTGGTGGAGGAGTCCGTTGGTGACCAGCGCACTGCCATCGCCGTCGAGTACGGGTTCGCCGCGTAGGTCGGTGACCGTGCCGCCGGCCTCGGTGATCATGATGGTCAGTGGGGCCAGATCTTCGTAGCCCATCGGGAATCCGGCGATGACGCAGGCGTCGGCGTCGCCGTCGGCAACTTCGACCAGTCGGGTGTCCGTGCGCAAATACACCCGGCGATGGAGGGTGAGGAGCAGTTGTTCGGACCAGGTTCCGGGATTGACCATCTGGGTGCGGGCGCCGTCCAGAGTGGCCCTGCTGCTGACCTGGGCGCGTATCGGGGTGCTCTGATCATCTGGAGCAGCGCTCGGGTCATCGAGTTGGACCCAGCAGCCGTGACCTCGCCCGGCGTAGAGCATGGTCCCGGTGATCGCGTCGTTGACCACGGCGAGAGCCGGGCCGTCCTCGTCGACGTAGGTGATGGCATTGGTAAAGCCGGGCATCCGCCGGGCGAAGTAGAAGGTGCCGTCGATCGGGTCGAGCACCCAGTGCCGCCCGCTGGAACCGGCGGTGTGGCCCCGTTCCTCGCCGTAGATGCCGTCCTGCGGGACATGACGGCTGAGTTCCTCGCGCAGCAGATCTTCGACCCTCAGATCAACCTGGGTGACCTCCGTCCCGTCTTCCTTGAGCGCCGCGCCCCGGTGCAGGGACGGGCCCGGGGCGAAGAAGGCTTGACGGCTGAGTTCGCCAGCCTGCCGCGCCAGGTCTACGGCGAACTGGATCAACTCCGGCTCGATGGTTGCTCCCTCGGACATCGCAAGAGGCTACCGAGCGGCCTTCCCTGACGTCGTGAGGCCAGCCGAGGCCCAACTTCCGCCGGGCACCCTGTTGGACGGCGGGCTCTCCTCAGGTCCGAACGACTTCACCACCTTCAGGTGCAGGACCCGCAATGAGGTGCTGATCGCGGAGTCCACCGTCCCAGCCACCGTCAGTACCCGATGCAACGTCACGGCCGGGCCTTTCATTTTACTTGACAGGATGTCGGACCAAATGCACACTGAATTCAC
>DATINJ010000301.1:0-5116 GCA_035474375.1 Kineosporiaceae bacterium
GCGACCGTCGCAGCCTTGTCTGACCTCGCCATGGCTCTCCTTCATTCCTGTTGCCGGCGCGTTCGGGGCCTGCAGGAATGCGAAACGCCCCGGCGCAGGCGCGCGGGGCGTGGGGGTCTGCTCCAAGGAGAGACTCAACGATCCGAGACACCTACGCGGGCCGCCCGCTGATGCGGGGCCTTCGGCCACCTCTGGGAGGCGGCAACCGGCGGTCTATGGCAGAGACCATGGTGACATCGCCTATCGCTATTCACCAAATCAGCGGTGTGGTAGGCGCACCACGCTGACGAAGAAATCATCGATCTGCCGGACCACCTCGAGGAAGCGATCGAAGTCGAGCGGCTTCGTCACGAAGGCGTTCGCATGCAGTTCGTAGCTGTGCAGCACGTCCTCCTCGGCCTCAGAGGTGGTCAGCACGACCACCGGAATCTGCCGAAGCAGCCGATCGCCCTTCACCGCCGCCAGCACCTCGCGACCGTCCATCCCCGGCAGGTTGAGGTCCAGCAGGATCAGGTCCGGGGTCGGCGCGTCGGCGTACTTGCCGCGCTTGCGCAGGAACTCCATCGCGCTGACGCCGTCCGAAACGACATGCAGGGTATTCGTGCCGGTCTTGTCAGGATTATCGGCAAACGCCTCTTGCGTCATCAGCACGTCACCGGGATCGTCCTCAACCAGCAGCACGTCGATCACGACGCGACGTCGCTGAGTTCGGTGGATTCGGTGGGTTCGGGCACGGCCGGAATCCGCTCGACCGGCAGGGTGAAACGGACCGTGGTGCCGGAAGGACTTGCGCCGTGGGCGGGTTCGTCGACCCAGATCCGGCCGCCGTGGTGCTCGACGATCTTCTTGCACATCGCCAGTCCGATCCCGGTGCCGCTGTACGTCTCCTTGGCGTGCAGTCGCTGGAAGATCAGGAAGACGCGATCGGCGTACTCGGGTTCGATCCCGATGCCGTTGTCAGCGCACCAGAACTCCCAGTCGTCACCGTCCCGGCGAACCCCGATGTGGATCCGCGGCGGCTCGTCGGAATGAAATTTGATGGCATTGCCGATCAGGTTCTGCAGCAACTGGGTGAGCAGCGGCGCCTCCCCCAGGACGTGCGGCAGTTCGTCCCAGGTCACCTCGGCCCCGGACTCCTCCCGCGCGGTCTGCAGATTGAACAATCCGTTGCGCAGGCAGTCCATCAGGTCGACGTCGGTCCGCGGCTTGGTCAGCCGACCCACCCGGGAGAATTCCAGCAGGTCGTTGATCAGTTGTTGCATCCGCTTGGCGCCGTCCACGGCGAAGTGGATGTACTGATCGGCGCGCTCGTCCAACTGCCCGGAATAGCGCCGTTCCAGCATCTGACAGAAGCTCGCCACCTTGCGCAGCGGCTCCTGCAGGTCGTGCGATGCCACGTAGGCGAACTGCTCGAGCTCGGTGTTGGACCGCTGCAACTCCACGGTCTGCTCCTCGAGCGCGGCACGGGCCTGCGCGACCGCACGACCGGCCGCCTCGCTCGCAGCGATCTGGGTTACCAGTCGCTCCCGCATCGCGTTGACGTCCTCACCGAGCCGGACGAATTCCGGTGGGCCGAGTGTCGATACCTCGTGCTCCACGCTCCCGTCACTGACCAGCCGGGCTTCCGACGCCAGATGAGACACCGGCTTGTTCACCCAGCGGCGCATCAGGTACCAGAGCAGGACACCACCGAGCACGGCGATCAGCGCACTGGCGATCACCGCCACGAAGAGCAGGTCGGTCACCTCCATCAGGTGACTGGTGGTGTTCTCCCGGCCCTTCCGCAGCACCGCGATGTACCTGTCGTAGGCGACCCGGACCTGGGTGAAGAGTTGCTGGCCGCGCTCCACCTCCGCCCGGCTCGGCGGTTGTTTCAGCTCGGTCTGCCGGATCGTCGGCTCGGCCCACTCCCGGTACCAGGTTGCCGATGCGGTCTCGAAGGCCTGCAGCTCCGCCGTCGGCATCGTCTCCTTGGGGACCTTCGCGGCGATGAGCGGCTCGATCGAGGTGTTCCACGGCTGGCCGGCTTGCTCCAGCGGCTCGAGCATGGACTTGTCACCGGAGAGCGCATAACCCCGGACGGCGGTCTCCGAGTTCACCATCGCCAGGAGGTAACTCTGCGAGGTCCGCAGCGCGTCGTAGTAGTCCGAGATCACCACATTCTGCGCTCGCCGGCTCTCCACCTGCAGCGC
The DNA here is from genome assembly GCA_035474375.1 of Kineosporiaceae bacterium. GTDB lineage: Bacteria > Actinomycetota > Actinomycetes > Actinomycetales > Kineosporiaceae > JANNPJ01. The sequence continues at coordinate 2,193 of DATINJ010000301.1, forward strand.
GGCCGACACCGCGACCACCCCGAGGAGCAGGGACCCGACAGCGCCCAGCGCCACTCCGATCCTGGTGTGCAGCGGCCACGTCGCCGGCTTCCAGATCGTCGGCTGTCGGGTCGTCACCGACGCGCCCTGCCGTCGGACGAGTCGTCACTGCCGCGCGCTCCGTCGGCCTTGCCGTCCGACCAATGCGCCTTGCCGTCTGGCCAATGCACCGCAACCACAGCAACATCGTCTGGCATCGCTCCCCCGTGCGCCCGCTGCACCCGGTCCAACAGGTCGTCCACCACCGCCGCCCCAGAGCTCAGGGTGCGACTTTCCCGAGCGAACTCGAGCAACCCGGGGACGCCGAGAATCTGCGGCAAGCCCCGCCCGCGGCGGCCTTCGACCAGACCGTCTGTATAGAAGAGCAGTCGCCACTTCGGCGGCAGGCTGATCCGCCGACCGCGCCACGAGCCGGGCGGCAGCAGGCCGAGCGCCGAGCTGGTCGGGTCTCCCGGTAGCTGGGTCGGGCTCGGATCAAGCAGCATCGGCGGTAGATGCGCGGCCAGCCAGAGAGTGGCGTTCAGCCGGTCCGGGTCGATCACGCAGAAGCTGGCCTGGACGAAGATCTCGTCCGAGCGACGTTCCCGGATCAGCACGTCTTCCAGCACCGGCAACAGCCGGTGCGGATCTACCCCGGCCAGCACCAAGGCCCGCCAGGCGATCCGCAGACTGACCCCGAGTGCTGCCTCGTCCGGCCCATGACCAGCGACGTCGCCCAGCAGCACGAAGACCCGGCCGTCCGGAACCTCGATCACGTCGTAGAAGTCGCCACCGAGGAGTTCGCCCAGCCGGGGACGGTAGCGGGCGGTGACACCAAGCGCCGGATCGAGGGTTTGGGTCAGCGGCAGCAGGCCGCGCTCGAGCCGAGCATTCTCTTCGGCCCGCAACCGGCTGGCGTACAGCTGCCGAGACTGCTCTTCCGCCCGGCGACGCTCCATCGCATAGCGGATCGAACGCCGCAGGAGTTCGCCGTCCACCTGGCCTTTGACCAGATAGTCCTGGGCGCCGGCGGCGACCGCGGCGGCTCCGGAACGGTCGTCGTTCAGCCCGGTGAAGCAAATCACCGCGACGTTCGCGGCCTCGGCCAGGAAGTCCCGGACTACTTCTAGGCCCTGCCCGTCGGGCAGACCGAGATCCAACAACACGCAGCCGAAGGACTCGGCTCGAACCAAGCGACGAGCCTCCGCCAGAGTCCGCGCTCGGACGATCTGGAATCCGCTGCCGGCCAGGAGTAGCAGCTCTTCCACCAGGAACGCGTCACCGTCGTCGTCCTCGACAAGAAGCAGGCGACCTTCGCTCGGTTCCGTGGACCGGTTGAGCGATTCTGTTTCGTACACAGGCCCTCCGCGATCCTTCGCGCACAGCTATCGAGCCGGAGCCCGCTGTTGGACCCTGGCCGGACTATTTCGTTTGGGGAGCGAATTCGATCACCCTACCCCGATGCGGCCATTGCAATCGCGGAGCGATCCATCACAATTCGAACCATTGGATAGCTGTTGTTGCAGCCAATCGCGAACTGGTCGGAACGCCACCCGCTCAATGATCAACTTCGGTTTGAGCGGACGAAAGCCCTGCCCGAATGTCGGGCAGGGCTTTCGTCGATTCGACGACTCAGATCACTCGGTGACGGTCTCTTCTTCAAGCGCCCGAACCCGGCTCGGGTCGACCGGGATGGCCGGGCCCATCGTCGTGGTCACGGTGGCCTTCTTCAGGTAACGGCCCTTCGACGCGGACGGCTTGAGCCGGTTCACCTCGTCGATCGCGGCCGCGTAGTTCTGGATCAGCTGGGTGTCGGAGAACGACGTCTTGCCGATGATGAAGTGCAGGTTGGCGTGCTTGTCGGTGCGGAACTCGATCTTTCCGCCCTTGATCTCCTCCACCGCCTTCGCGACGTCCATCGTCACCGTTCCGGTCTTCGGGTTGGGCATCAGACCACGCGGGCCGAGCACCTTGCCGAGCCGACCGACCTTGCCCATCAGGTCCGGGGTCGCAACGACGGCGTCGAAGTCCAGGAAGCCGCCCTGGATCCGAGCGATCAGGTCGTCCGAGCCGACGAACTCGGCGCCGGCCGCCTCGGCCTGCGCGGCGCGCTCGCCGGTGGCGAACACCAGGACCCGGGCAGTCTTGCCGGTGCCGTGCGGCAGGTTGACCGTGCCACGGACCATCTGGTCGGCCTTACGCGGGTCGACGCCGAGCCGGAAGGCTACCTCGACGGTGGAGTCGAACTTCGTCGCCGAGGCCTCCTTGGCGAGACGGACCGCGTCCAGCGGGGCGTAGAGCTTCGTCGGGTCGATCTTGTCCGCGGCTGCGCGGTAGGCCTTGCTGCGCTTCATGAGTGCTCTCCATGGGTGTTTGCCCCGGTCGCAACGGGGTCGTGGTATGCGGGCTGGAGCACAGCCCTGCCACGTGGAACTGGGATGGATTACGGACGAACGCCGCTCACCATTAGTGCAAAAGCTCAGCCTTCGACGGTGATTCCCATCGACCGGGCGGTGCCGGCGATGATCTTCGACGCGGCGTCCAGGTCCGAGGCGTTGAGGTCTTCCAGCTTCTGCTGGGCGATCTCCCGGATCTGAGCCGACGTGAGCTTGCCGACCTTGGTCTTGTGGGGCTCACCGGAACCCTTGGGCACCCCGGCAGCCTTCTTGATCAGCTCGGCGGCCGGCGGCGTCTTGGTGATGAAGGTGAAGGACCGGTCTTCGTAGACCGTGATCTCCACCGGGACGACGCTGCCGCGCTGCGATTCGGTCTGGGCGTTGTAGGCCTTGCAGAACTCCATGATGTTGACGCCGTGCTGACCGAGCGCAGGCCCGATCGGCGGCGCCGGAGTGGCCTGGCCCGCGTTGATCTGCAGCTTGATGAGCGCTGAGACCCTCTTCTTGGGG
>DATINJ010000302.1:0-3497 GCA_035474375.1 Kineosporiaceae bacterium
AAGTTCCCGTTACCAAAACGGTGCCATCTTGAGATCTTGATCCTCTACCTTGAGCGACATCACCACATCTCGGTCACGAGGACCCATCCCCATGCTGCCTGTTCTGTTCCTTACCGCCCCCCACCGTCATCGGATCCGGGCCGTCGTCACGGCCGGAGCCCTGGTGGCGGGGCTGGCAACGGTTCTCAGTCCGTCCGGCCCGGCCTTGGCCAGCACGCCTGAGGGGACTCTGCTGCCGATCAGCAGCACCGGCGACATCGTCGTCGACGGCAGCCACCAGCGAATCTTCATCGCCGACCCGGCCGGCGACAAGGTGATCGCCGTTGGCTACAACGGCTCGGTCTTGAAGTCCGTGAAAAACCTTGCCTCCGTCGAAGGGCTCGCCCTCTCCGCTGACGGGAGCACGCTCTACGCCGCCGCCGCGAACGCGGATGCCATCGTCGCCATCGACACCGCCTCGGTCACCGAGACCGCTCGGTACTCGACCGGCAACGACACCAGGCCGAGGTACCTTGCGGCCGCCGGCAGCAAGATCTGGTTCGGATACGGACCGGACAGCGGCGGCGGCAGTCTCGGCTCGCTCGATCCGGCCATCGGGGAATCGTCGGTGGCCCTCGACCAGGACACCGGCTGGTACAACGCACCGATGCTGGCGGCCCACGCAGATGAACTGGCCGTCGCAGATGATCTGGCCCTCGAAGATCCCGAGACCACCTCGGGTTCGATCAAGATCCTCAACGTCGCCGGCGACCGCCCCCAGACCGTTGCGAGCAAGGGCGTGGACACCGGCATCATCACGGATCTGCGGTTCAGTCCGGACGGCAGTCGGCTGCTGACAGCCTCCGGCGGCCGGCAGGTGGAGAGCTGGCAAACCTCGGACCTGTCCGCGTCGACGTCGTATGTCCTGGGCGTGGATGCGGCGATTGCCGTGGCCGTGGCCCCGGACGGGCGGCTGGCGGCCGGCACCACCTACTGGTCGGCCAACAGCCCCCGGGTGCATGTCTTCCTGCCGGACACCACCACCCCGGTTCGGCAGATCAAGCTGGCCCACACCAGCACCGTCCCCGATGGCCAGGACGACATCGCCAACCGCGGTCTGGTCTGGGAGCCGAACGGCACCCGGCTCTTCGCCATCAGCTGGTCCTATTACGCGAAGTACCGGCTCGTGGTGCTCACCGATCCGACGCTGTCCGAGCCCAAGCTGACGGTGAGTGTGCCCGCCACCAGCGCCCGGGCGACGACCATCACCGTCACCGGCTCGCTCACCGCGTCCCTGCCGCTGCCGGCCGGCACCGATGTCACGGTCACCCGCACCGACGGCGAGTCACCGGACGGCACGTCGCTCGGCGTGAAGAAGATCGACGCGAAAGGCGGACTGTCCTTCACCGACAAGCCCGCCGCGGGCGGAAAGATCACCTACGGGCTCAGTTACGCCGGCGATGCGACGCACCTTTCCGCCACGGCGTCCGGCTCGGTCAAAGTCTCCAAGGACGCGACCAAGCTGACCCTTGACGGGAACGGCAAGGTCCACGCCTACCATGCCAAGGTCACCTTCACGGCCAAGCTCGGCAAGGTCTACACGAATCGGACGGTGGAGATCTGGGCCGATCCGGCCGGCAAGGACCAGAAGAATCGCCTGATCAAGAAGGACGAGGTCAGCTCGAAGGGCACGATCAAAGCCACCCTCAAGCTGACTCGCAATACCGCGGTCACCGCCGTCTACCGCGGCGACACCCGCACCGCGGCCAAAACGGTGAAATCCTCGGTGTCGACAAAGGTGCGTATCGCCATGGCGGTCTCGAAGCACTACAAGACCACGAAGATCGGCTCGACCAAGTACTACGTCTTCCACGAGACGAAGGACCCGCTCTTCACCACCACGATGACCGCAGCGAAGGACCGCTCCCAGCGCTTCACCTTCGAGTACTACTACGAGGGCAGGTGGGAGAGCAGCGGCAGCGAGTACTTCAAACTGAGCAGCAAGGGCAAGTCCGCAGTCTCGGTGGTCGGTACGCATCAGACGAACCTGAAGTTGCGCGTCCGGTCCGCATACGTCTACGGCACCTCGGGCGACAAGCTGAACGCCACAACCATCGGCACCTGGCGCTACTTCATCTTCACCGACTGATCCCTGGCCGGTGACGCCCCTCAGGAGCGTCACCGGCCCCGGGGCAGTACCGAGTAGGCGATTGAACTACGCGCATGCCACCGCGCGTGCGACGATCCACGTCAGGTTCTCACCAGCCTGCGCGGGTTGTCGGCAAACATCGGCGGATCCGGGCCGAGCCATTGCTCCGGTACATCCGCAGCGAACGTGCGCAAGTCGCGCTCCCGGTGGCTGCTGGGCGAGACAGATCAACTCGACACGGCCAGCCCAGAAAACGAGCAACCACCCCGGCGTGGAACCTGTGACTTCGTTCCCGGTATCGCCAATGACGGTTGCCCTCAGGTCAAGAACTACCGCAACGGTCAGCAGGTTGGCGACCCATGCTCATCCACATCGACACCACCTACTGAGACCGCCGGGCACGGCGGAATCTTCCAGTTCCATGGCAGTTCGTCGACAGGGCCCTCGAATTCTTGCAGCGCCCAGAGGCGAAGTAGAGGCTCAATGATCGCCAGCGCTACCCAGATCAGCCGCTGATTCCGCCAGCACGACTGGACCAGAAAGCCTCCAGGCCAATGAGTTACGAACCGCCGGTAGGCCGTTGCCTACAGGAAATCCCGCCAGAAGGGGACCGACACCGGCGACTCGTGAAATTCTTGAACCACGTAGTCCTCGAGGTCGAGCCCGTACACCATCATGTCCGTCAGGTGGTGTACGGAGAGAACGGGATGCCCGGCCACGCGGGGCCCGGCCGGAAGGTATCGGTGTGCGTATACGGGAATCAATCGCGGTACATCGGCCAAGCGTCGTTGGGCCTTTGTCATCGCTGTCTCCTGCGTTCGTGGGCGCTTGCCCCAGCCGCTGTACCAGCCGCCGGTGGCAACATGCCGGAGGATGCAGTCGGTCGGCCAGTTCACTTGCCGGAACAACACGTCTGAGTCCAGGTCGCGCCAGTCGGGCCATCCCCAACTCGCATGGTCCGGATCATCGTCATGGCCGACCACCCAGACCGGAAGCCCGGCAGCGAGGAAGGCGCGATGGTCGTCGGCGAACTGGAAACCAAAGCGTTGCTCAATGTGGGAAAACTCGGTGCTGGTCAGCCCGGACCGGATCTCGACCGTTCCCAACCGAGCCAATCGTTCGGCGGCCCTGAGTCCCACGTCGGCATCCGACACACCAGTCACCAGCGCACTTTAGCTATGCAGAGCGTCGTTCGATAACCGTCATTCGGTACATCCGCGGCTGTCTGCGAAATAGCGGCGGCTATGGCGAATCAAACTGCCATGGGAACGTAATCTGCCGGATACATGTCGCGAATACCTGCTGGTGACGATCGACAGATGGTAAACCTCGAGTTCCGGCTCCTCGGCCGAGTCGAGGTGTACCGGGA
>DATINJ010000303.1:0-4155 GCA_035474375.1 Kineosporiaceae bacterium
TCACCTCGACCGCGACCTCGATCGCCGCGAAGATCACGCTCATCGAGGCCATCCGCCACCGGCCGGCCAGGTCTGAGCGCAATTCCAGGTCAATCAGCCGCCGGGACGACGCGGTGAACCGCTCGATCAGCGACGGGCCCGTGCCCATGGTCTTGCTCAGCTGAATGCCGCTGATCGAAAGACCTTCTTCAATAATGACATTCAGGTCCGCCAGCTCACGCTGACGCTGTGCGGTGATCGCCCGGCGCAGCTTCGCGACCCGCCGGCTCAACACGATCGCCGGGGGCATCACGACCATGGAGATCAGCGACAGCCGCCAGGACAGGGCAATCATCGCCACGGCGGTGGCGATCGCGGTGGTGAGGTTGGCGGCGATGGACGTCGCGGTCGACGTCACCACGCTCTGCATGCCGCCGATGTCGTTGGTGATCCGGGACTGCACCTCACCGGTCCGGGTGCGGGTGAAGAAGCCGATGGATTGGCGCTGCAGATGGGCGAACACGTCGGTACGCAGGGCATGCATCACTTGCTGCCCGACCTTGGTACTGATCCAGGTCTGGACCACGCCGAGGACGGCGGTCAGCGCGGCAACCGCGACCATGCCGACGACCAGCCAGATCAGCAGGCTGACGCGCTGCTGCGGGAGGGCTACGTCGATGACCTCGCGCAGCAGGAAAGGCGAGGCCATCCCGATCACGGACGACGCCACAATGATCGCGGTGACGATCACCAGGGGCAGTCGGTGCGCGATGAAGAGGCGACCGACGCGCGGCAGCGAAACCTTGCGGGCCTGCGCCTTCTCCTCCGCGGAGACAGCGCCACGGCCGCCCGGACGGCGGCCTGGGCCGGCAGCGGGCGAAGCGGTAGGTGGACGTTCGGTCAGGGGATATTGGGTGGCGTTGGCCAAGGAGGTACCTCTTCCTTCGGTAGATGAGAGCCTCGTGAAGCCCTCGTAATCGTTGAGGTTACCTCACTATGAGGCAGCAACAGCAATTCCTGCTACCGTATTCCCATGCCGGACATCCCAGCGCCGGAGATTCCCGTCCCGGAGTCGGACGACGAGACGCTCGGCGAGGCCTTCTGGTCGGTGGCTCGCCGGTTGCGTCACCTGACTCATCACACCGTCACGCCTTTCGGCATCACCCCAGGTCAGGCGCGGGCCATCGGGGTGCTGCGACGACACGGCGGGATGCGGCTGAGCGACCTCGCCGAGCACCTGCGGATCGCCCCGCGCTCAACCACCGAGGTGATCGACGCCCTGCAGGAGCGCGGCCTGGCGGAGCGCTCCCCAGATCCGGCGGACCGACGAGCCACCCTGGTCACCCTGACCGAAGCCGGGGATCGGATCGGCGCCGCCGTCCGCTCAGCTCGCTCGGCCGAAGCGGATGCCTTCTTCGGCCGACTCAGCGACAGCGATCGCGAAACCCTGGCCCGAATCCTGCGCTCGCTGCGCCCGACGTCCACCGAATGACTGCCGGCTTGTAACCCAGCATCGCATCCGAGTGAACTCTGGATGCTGTGGCCAGTAACGGTATCCGGGGCAGCTACGATGACCTCTCGGATGCATCGTTCACTTTTCGATGCATGCCTGGTTGGAATCGCGCGAGGAGGTGAGATCGGTGCCGTCAAGAGATGACACCCCTGCCAGTACCGACCCTCCGCGAAGGTCCACCCGGCTCCCCCAACGCTGACGTGGGCTGATCCATCCTTCGCGGGCCACCACCTGTGCTCCGGAGGTGACTCGATCATGGCTCGACCCAATCGTTCCGCCCTTGCTCGCTCGCTCGCTCTGCCCAGGGCGCCGCTGCGCGGTGTCTACCCGGTGCTGCGCTATGGCGCGATCAGTACCTCCAGCGGCACCCGAGTCGAGACCCCGTCCCGCACCGACGGATTGCTGGATGCCGCCGTCGACTGGGCGCACTACTGCCAGGGCCGGCGCGCCGAAGCGTGCGATTTCACCTCTGCGGTAGAAAGCGCCCGGGACGGCAACGGGTTCGTCTGGCTCGGCCTGCACGAACCGTCGACCGAACAGCTTGCCCAACTCGGGCAGGTGTTTTCGCTGCACCCGCTGGCTCTGGAGGACGCCTCCAGCGCTCGGCAGCGGCCGAAGATCGAGCGCCACGAGAGCGACATCTTCCTGGCCATGCGCACTCTCGCCTACGTCGACCGGGTTGATCGGGAGGCCGGCGGCGACGTCGTCGAAACCGGGGCGGTGATGGTGTTCCTCGGCGAGTACTTCGTAATCACCATCCGGCACGGCAAGCATGCCTCGATGTCCGGCCTGCGCAAGCGGCTGGAAGAGAACCCGCAACAGCTCGCGCTCGGCCCCTCGGCCGTGCTGCACGCCGTCACCGACAAGGTTGTCGACGACTACCTGGCCGTGGTCGACTCGGTCCAGCAGGACCTGGAAGAGATCGAGACCACGGTGTTCGCACCGCGTGCGGGCACCGATATCGAGCGGATCTACCAGCTCAAGCGCGACATCATCGAGATGAAGCGAACCGTGCGACCGCTGGCCGCCCCGCTGCGCGAGCTTTCCGAACGGCCCCGGCGGATGATCAACCCGGAGATCCGGGAGTACTTCCGCGACGTGACCGACCACCTCACCCGGGTACATGAGCAGGTCGCCAGCTTCGATGAGCTTCTGACGTCGATCCTGCAGGCCGGCCTCGCCCGAGTAGCGGTGGCGGAGAACGAGGACATGCGGAAGATCTCGGCCTGGGTGTCGATCGCCGCGGTGCCGACGATGATCGCCGGGATCTACGGGATGAACTTCGAGTACATGCCACCCGAAATGACGCACCAGTGGGGCTATCCGGCCGTCTTGACGGTGATGACCGGGATCTGCGCCACGATGTTCCGGGGTTTCAAGCGCAACGGCTGGCTGTAGGGAACCCACGGTGACCCCGGATCCGTGGCCGCTGCTCTGGGGAGAGCTGACCGACGTCCCCGGGGTGCTGGTGGGCCACGCCGAGCGGATCGGTGGCGGTCGACTGACCGGCGTCACGGTGGTCCTTCCGCCGCCCGGGACCGTCGGCTCGGTTGACGTCCGGGGCGGCGGCCCGGGCACCCACGAGATCGATGCCCTGGACCCGACCACGCTGGTACCGACCGTGGATGCGGTCACCCTCACCGGTGGTAGCGCGTTCGGGTTGGTGGCCGCGCACGGCGTCCAGCGCTGGTGTGCCGAGCACGGCCGCGGATTCGCCGCCGGACCGCCGTCCGATCCGACGTCCCTGCGGGTACCGATCGTCCCGGCGGCGGCGATCTTCGACCTGGGCCGGGGCGGTGCCGGGGCGGATCCGGCTGCTCAACCCGACGCCGAACTCGGTCGGCTCGCTGTGCTGGACGCCGCGGCGAGCACCGGGCGAGCCGTGCCGCGCGGAAACGTCGGCGCCGGGGCCGGTGCGCTGATCGCCCTGCAGACCCTGAAAGGCGGCGTCGGGACGGCGTCGGTGACCCTGCCCGGTGGCCTGGTGGTGGGCGCCGTGGTGGTGGCGAATGCGCTGGGTAGCCCGGTCGACCCGGTCACCGGCGCGCTGCTCGGCACGGCCTTCATCCCACCCGGCCGGCCGCGGCCGATGCTTTCCGGTGATCCCTTGCCCGCCTCGATGGCGCCAACCGAGCCGGGACCGGCGAACACCACCCTGGCGGTGGTGGTGACCAATGCCGCACTGGATCCGGCGCAGGCCCGGCGCACCGCCACCGCCGCGCACGACGGGATCGGCCGGGCGCTCTCGCCCGCGCACACCCTGTTCGACGGCGACACCGTGTTCGCGCTGGCCACCGGCCAGATTCCGGTTGACCTACCGACCTTGGTGGCGGTCCAAGCGGCTGCGGCGGACGCCGTCCTGCTGGCGATCCTGGACGCCGTCCTGAGCACTCCCGGGCTGGCCACTGACCACCCGGCCGGGATTACCGTCCCCAGCTACCGCGACCACTACCCGACCATCGTCGGCTAGGGCTTAGGACTCAACCGGGCCGGACTGCTCGGCAGAGCGTTCGCGATCGGCGCGCTCGCGCTCCTCGGCCTTCTTCCTGTCGATCATCTCGCTGTAGGTCGGCCCGGTGACCGGCGCGCCGGGTTCCGGTGCGTCCGGCTCCGGACCAGCCGGGCTCGAGGCCGGGAACTGCTGGGTCGGCTGGCCCGGGGCC
>DATINJ010000304.1:0-9558 GCA_035474375.1 Kineosporiaceae bacterium
TCTCCTGTCGGCCGGGGAATGAAAATGTAGACTAAAACACTCTAGATTGACGCTCGGGTCACGGCCCGATTACGGTTTCTCACGATCCAGGGTCTGCGAGACAGGCATGAACAAGGAGATCACGATGGCACTGCCCCATGACGACGACCCGAAGCTCGCGGAGTACGCGCACCCGGAGCGGTTGGTGACCACCGACTGGCTGGCCAAGAACCTGGGCGCGCCCGGCCTCGTCGTCGTCGAGAGCGATGAGGACGTCCTGCTGTACGACAGTGGGCACATTCCCGGCTCGATCAAGGTCGACTGGCACACCGAGCTCAACGACCAGGTCACCCGGGACTACCTGGACGGCGAGCAGTTCGCCGCGCTGCTGTCGGCCAAGGGCATCTCCCGGGACGACACGGTGGTCATCTACGGCGACCGGAACAACTGGTGGGCGGCCTACGCGCTCTGGGTGTTCTCCTTGTTCGGCCACCCGGACGTGCGGTTGCTCGACGGTGGCCGCGCGGCCTGGATCGCGGAGGACCGGGAACTGGTCACCGACGTTCCCACCCCGCAGCCGACTCAGTACCCGGTGATCGAACGGGACGACACCACGATCCGGGCATTCAAGGAGCAGACGCTGGCCCACCTGGGCAAGCCCCTGGTCGACGTCCGCTCGCCGGCCGAGTACTCCGGCGAGACCACACACATGCCGGACTACCCGCAGGAGGGTGTGCTGCGCGGCGGGCACATTCCGGGCGCGGCCAGCATCCCGTGGGCGCGGGCCGCGGCCGAGGACGGCCGGTTCAAGGCACGGGCCGAGCTGGAGGCGATCTATCAGGTCGAGCAGGGTCTGTCGGCAACTGACGACGTCATCGCCTACTGCCGGATCGGCGAGCGTTCCAGCCACACCTGGTTCGTGCTGACTCACCTGCTCGGCTTCGAGAAGGTTCGCAACTACGACGGTTCCTGGACCGAATGGGGCAACTCGGTTCGGGTCCCGGTCGCCAAGGGCACCGAGCGCGGCTGATTTAGTTGGTGCCGGAGCCCCGTTCCCGGGCTCCGGCACCGGCCGGGTCAATACCCTTACCCGGGTGAGCGAGCTCCTGAAGTACCCGACTACCTCGCGGCTGGATCGGATCGCCGGCGCGCTGCTCGGGTTGCACGCCGGAGATCTGCTCGGCACTGGGGACGCCAATGAGGGCACCGACCTCACCCGCGCCGTCCTGCTGGGTTATCTCGATCCGGGTGGGGACGTCGTCCGAGCTGCGGCCGGGCACCTGCTTGCCTGGTTCAGCAGCGACCCGAATGCCAGCGGGCTGGGTCAGGGTCCTGCCGGCAACGGGTCGCTGATGCGCTGTCTACCGACCGCGCTCGCGGTCTCCGATGCTGCGCGCCGGGTCCGCGAGTCGATGGAACTGTCCGCGCTCACCCACCCCGACCCGCGCTGCACCGGCGCCTGCGCCGCCTATAACGAGATCGTCGCCGCTCTGGTGGCCGGCCAGTCCTCGATCCAGGCGGTGGCGATCGGCCTGTCGATCGCGAACGCGCACGGGGGCGCGCTCGTCGTCCAGGCGGTCCGGCTCGGTACCACGATGTCGTTGCCGGCCGGGGTGGCCGAATACGAGACCGGGATGGCTGGTCACTCCGCCGGGCCCGGGGGAGAGGTACTGCATTCGCTGAGCCTCGCGGTCGGGGCGGTGCTCGACCCGCGCTCGCTGGAGGAAGTGCTGATCGACGTCGTCCGGGTCTCCGGTGACTCGGACACCGACGCGGCGATCGCCGGCGGCCTGCTCGGCGCCCGCGACGGTGCGGGACAGATTCCGGAACGCTGGACCGCAAAGCTCCGGTTCGCCCCGGAATTCATCGCGGCAGCCGCCACCATCGCTGCCTGGCGGTAGTGTCCGGAGCTGCCCGGGATAGGGTCGACTCGACCTGGCTCATCGGCTCGGGTCCGAGCTTTCTGATCATGGAGGATCGATGATCCGGCGCCGATTGGCTCGCGGTATCTTCCGGCTGACTGGGTGGACCATGGTCGGCGAACTGCCGCGTGCCGGGATCTTCGTCGGCGCCCCGCACACCTCCAACTGGGACTTCGTCCTGACTCTGTTGGTGACGTGGCAGGCCGGGCTGTCTCCGCAAATTCTGATCAAAAAGGAGTTCTTCCGCGGCCCGGTGGGCTGGCTGCTGCGGCTTGCCGGGGGTATCCCGGTAGACCGGAAGCGCCCGGCCGGCGTCATCGAAGAACTGGTCAGGCAGGCCAGCAGCGGCGAGTCCTTCGTCCTGGTGCTGGCGGCCGAAGGCACCCGAAAGAAGACCGAGTACTGGAAGTCCGGGTTTTACCGAATCGCCCAGCAGACCGGATTGCCGATTCTGCTGGGGTTCGTGGACGGCGCGACCAAGACTGCGGGAATCGGTCCCAGCTTGACGCCGTCTGGTGATCTGAAAGCGGACATGGACGTGATTCGGGCCTTCTACGCCGACAAGAACGGCATTTACCCGGCGAAGAAAACCGAGCCGCGCTTGCGTGAAGAGGCCGAAACGTCCAGTTGACCTGCCGCGTCGTTCGAGCGCTCAATGATCACTGCCGCCGGCGGCAAGGGCATTCGGGATCCTCGGGGAATCAGCGCTAGGTCGAGTCCGAGAGTCTCGGCGATGGCCAGTAAGGCTCCGAGCCGGGGAGCCACTGCCCCGGATTCGATGTCGCGCAGGGCCTTCTCGGACAGGTCGCTGAGCTCAGCGGCCTGTCGTTGGGTCAGTCCCAGCAGAGCCCGCCGGGCTTTGATGACCCGGGCGAGCTCCGCCCAGGGCTTGGCCGGAGGGTGACCCGGCTGTGGTTCTGCCACGACTCGCCCCCCTAGTAGGCAGTTAACTGCCTATATAGTCCGAATTCTTGATCTGGCGTCAACAAAGTGTAGCTGTGCGGCAGTAAAGTGCCGCTTTATTGAGTGAGAGCAGGATATGGCGCGCCAGGGCGCCGAAATAGGCACTTTACTGCCGGTCCTGCGGGAGCCGGGTCGTTCCGAGCAACTGGCGCCGCGATGCGCAGCCGAGACGGTTAGGCGGACTCACCGGCGACATGGTGGGATCGTAGGATGACTGCCGATACCGCCCCCTCAGCCATCGGCCTGCGCAGCGAGCGCGGCCCGGTGCTGATCGCGTTGATGCTCAGCACTTCGCTGGTGGCCATCGACAGCACGATCCTGGCGACCGCCGTGCCCTCGCTGGTCGCCGACCTCGGTGGTTTCTCCCAATTCCCCTGGCTGTTCTCGCTGTACCTGCTGGCGCAGGCGGTATCGGTACCGATCTACGGCAAGCTTGCCGACCAGATGGGCCGCAAGCCGATGATGCTCTTCGGCGTCAGCCTGTTTGTGGTCGGCTCGGTGCTCTGTGGCCTGGCATGGAGTCTGCCGGTGCTGATCGTCTTCCGGGCGGTGCAGGGCCTCGGCGCCGGAGCGATCATCCCGATGAGCCAGACCATCCTCGGCGACCTCTACTCGGTGGCCGAGCGGGCTCGCGTCACCGGCTATCTGGCCAGCGTCTGGGGAGCCTCGGCGGTGGTCGGCCCCACCCTGGGCGGTGTCTTCTCCGACTACGCATCCTGGCGGTGGATCTTCTTCATCAACATCCCGCTCGGTGCGTTGGCGATCTGGCTGCTGCTGCGCGGCTTCAAGGAGAAGGTGACCCGCAGCGAGCACACCATCGACTACGCCGGGGCGGCAGCGCTGGCAGTCGGCTGCTCGCTGCTCATCCTGGCGCTGCTGGAAGGCGGTGTCGCCTGGGCATGGGCGTCGACCACCAGCGTCGCGGTATTCGCGGCCGGGCTGATCCTGGTCCTGGCCTTCGTCGTGATCGAGCGGCGCGCCGCCGAACCGGTACTGCCCGGCTGGGCAGTCAGCCGCCGCATCCTGGCGGCCGGCAACCTGGTCTCGTTCTCGATCGGAGCGGTACTTTTCGGCCTGACCACCTACGTGCCCACCTTCGTCCAGGGGGTACTCGGCACCGGCGCGCTGGTGGCCGGGTTCGCCCTCGCCGCCCTGACCGTCGGCTGGCCGATCGCGGCGTCCTTGTCCGGCCAGATCTACCTGCGGATCGGGTTCCGCAACACCGCGTTGATCGGAGCGGTGATCACGCTCGCCGGGTCGGTGCTGCTGGCGGTGGCGAGCAGCACAGTGGCGGTCTGGCAGATCGGCGCGATCTGCTTCATCATCGGCGTCGGCATGGGGCTGGTGAACGCGCCGACCCTGGTCGCCGTCCAATCCGTGGTCGGCTGGGACCGGCGAGGCGTGGTCACCTCGACGAACCTGTTCAGCCGTTCGATCGGCAGCGCGGTCGGGGTAGCCGTTTTCGGCGCGATCGCGAACGTCACCCTGGATGGGCAGGTCACCAGCATTTCGGCGAGCGCGGCCGGAGAGGGTGGCGGCGCGCTGTTCGACGCCGCGCACCACGTGTTCATCGCGGGCGCAGTGGTCGGCGTCGTGCTGCTGATCGCCGTCGCTTTGGCCCCGGCCAAGCCGAAGCAACTGTTCCCCGACCCCGACGCCCGACCTGAGCCCTCGGGCCCGGAACCCACCAGTTCGTGACCCGAACGATCCGGCGACTGTACGTCGGGCCGGCCGGGGCGGATACTCGAAAGTCGATCCTGATCTGATCCAGGGGAGGCGGCCGATGCTGGCGGAACAGGCGGCTCTGGACCGCTGGGTGACCCTCGGGCGGCCCGGCGGATCGCTGACCGCGGCGGATCGGCAGGCCGTGCTGGACCGGATCCGGGGCCGCTATCAAACTCGAGGTCAGGCCGAACCCACCACGATCGACTGGGTCGGGTCGCCGAGCGAACTGAACCGCCGGTGGGCGGAGCAGCGGTTTGCCTCGGCGAGCCTGGGCCGACGGATCGCGACCGCGCCGGTCCGCTTCCTGTTGACGAGCATGCTTCGCGCGGCCTGGCTGGGCGGCCACGTTCTCCTGGGGCTGCTGGTGCTGGTCTTGCCGCCGACGCTGCTCCTCGTGCTGAGCCTGCTGGTCGGGCGGGCCTTCGGCAAGGCCGGTCAGGTGCTGGTGGGTCTGGGGTTCGTGGCCCTGAGCTGCGCCGCCGGCCTGCTGTGGGAAGTGGCAGTGGCCGTCGTCCGGCGTGCTTGGAACCCCAAAGGTTCGGGCCGGTTGAGGCTGCCTTCGCCGGACCAGCCCTCGGTGATCGACGAAATGGGCCCCGGACCGCAGGCCGATCCGGTACCCGGCTGGATCGGCTCCGATTCCCTGGTGTTGATCTGCGAACCGCCGCTGGCGGTACGCACCGAGTCGGTCGGCGCCGCCGGCGAGCGCCGCCTGCATTGCGAGTCTGGTCCGGCAGTGGAGTGGAACGGTCGCCCCGGCGACTATTACCTGCACGGTGTGCCCATCCCCCGTCGGCTGTACCTGAACCCGACCATCGATTTGATCCATCGCGAGCAGAACAGCGAGGTCCGACGCCTGGCGATCGAGCGGATCGGCTGGCAGCAGTACATCCAGAGGGCTAATCTGCGGCTCGTCGCGGCGGCACCTGATCCCGGCAACCCCGGGCACGAGTTGCTGCTCTACGACCTGCCGAAGGGTCAGTACGAACCCGCTCGGCTGTTATTGATGGTGAACGGCAGCCCGGACCGGTCGGGTCGCCGCCGACGCTACGCCGAGCTCGTGCCGGATTGGATCGACGACCCGGTTCAGGCCGTGGCCTGGCAGTACGGCTGCCCGGTCGACCGATATCGACAGCTGGCCCGCCGGACCTGAGCCGACGATCCGCGAACCTCAGAAGGACTAGGAAACAGACCGGAGAAGGAGACCCGATGCACACCTTCAGCTCAGCCTTGGCCTTGATCGGTCACGAGGTCCCCGGCCACCTCGAGGCAGAGGCCGAGGTCCCGGTGCTTCGGCAGGCCCAGGCTCAGGGCGACCTGATGATCTTCCCGGCCGAGCCACCGGCCCGGGTGCGATGGACGGCGGTGCCGACGGCCGGCGTCCAGGTGGTCCACGGCGAGGCCAGCGGCAACACGCACTGGTTGCACCCCGGCTTCGATTCGCCAGGGGTTCGCTGGGCGCCGGTCGAGAACAAGCTGGCCCTCGGGTACTTGGAGGTCCCGGAAGGCCAGAGCGCGCTGCTGATCCATACCGATGAGCACGGCGCGAACGGCATCGGCCCCGGAACCTACGCCGTGCACCGCAAGCGCCAACTGCGACTAGAGGCGCCGCGCAAGCGGATTCGGGAATGGACGGGGGATCCTCAGAGCCGGCCGATCGAGCATTACGTGATCGACTAACGACTGGTGGCGCCGTCCGCCCTTCAGATCTACTCGGTCGCAATTCGCGCAGCCAGGGAAGCGCCAACATTGCACTCGTTGGTGCGCATATCTTGTATTGTGACTCGCGCAAATCTGGTACTGTCGATTCATGACGGAGGAATACGTTCCACGTCTCGTGGATCCCCTGATTGCCGAGCTCGTCAAGAGCGCGCCCGCCATCCTGCTTACCGGACCCCGCGCGACGGGTAAGACCACAACCGCCTCGCGGCATGTCGCCGACATCGCTCGCCTGGATCGTCCCGGGGAAGCTGCAGCTTTCCGAGCCGACCCCGATGTCGCTCTGGCCGCCCGTGCGACCCCTCTGCTCATTGACGAATGGCAGCTTGTGCCTGAGGTGTTGGGGGCGATCAAACGAGCGGTTGACGAGAATCCTGAGCCTGGCCGATTCGTCATCACCGGAAGCGTCCGGGCCGACCTCGATGACGAGACCTGGGCCGGCACCGGCCGAGTCATTCGCATCCCGGTTTGGCCTCTGACGCAACGCGAGATGTCCCGTCGAGCGGAGGGGCCTGGACTGTTCGATCGCATTCTAGAATCCGGCTTCGACGTCGCAGTCGCACCAGCTGACCCGCCTGACCTCTTGGGATACCTGGAATTCGCCCAGGCCGGTGGCCTCCCTAGCGCGGCGTTGACTCCTAACCATGCCTACCGCCGACGGTGGCATGCCTCATACCTGGAACAACTTGTCACTCGCGACGCCGCAGACATCGACGGCGGGCGGGATCCCGTCCGCCTACGCCGGTATCTCGATGTTCTGGCCGAGAACACGGCTGGACTCCCGTCCGAGGCGGCGCTATTCGATGCCGGAGGGCTGAACTCCCGCACCGCTAACGCCTATGACAGGTTGCTCCAAGCGCTCGGTATCCTGGACGTGATCCCAGCCTGGTCCACCAATCGCTTGAAACGCCTGACCCAGCGAGGCAAGCGATATCTCACCGACACCGGACTCACCGCAGCTGCCCTCCGCGTTGATGCCCACGACATGCTCCGCGACGGTCCGCTCTTCGGCCGACTGCTCGATGCTTACGTGACAAGTCAGATCCGAGCCGAAATCGCGACCTCCGAAGCTATGCCCCGCCTTCATCACCTACGTGATCGCGATGGTCACGAGATCGATCTCCTTCTCGACTATGGACGCCGAGGTCAAATCGCCATCGAGGTCAAGGCATCCTCAGCCCCAACTCGATCTGACGCATCACACCTCGTCTGGCTACAGGAACGGCTCCCAACCTTCCGCGCCGGTATCGTCCTGCACACCGGGCCGCGCATCTACCGGCTCCACGACAACATTATGGCCATCCCGATCGCCGCGCTCTGGGCCTGACCATGGCATTGCCCGCGAAATAGCTTGGCTGTCCGTCCGTCAGAGCTGGCCGACGTCGGTGATCTTGATGACGGCGGTGCCGGCCTCGTTGCTGGCAGCCAGGTCCACCTCGGCGCTGATCCCCCAGTCGTGGTCTCCGGCCGGGTCGTCGAAGATCTGCCGGACCCGCCAGCGATCGGTGAGTTCCTCGATGATCAGCATCTTTGGGCCACGAGCGTCCGGGCCGGTGCTCAGCGTGTCGAATTCCTCGAAGTAGTCCTCGATCGCGTCGGCCCAGCGGTCGGCGTCCCAAATCTCGGAGACATCTCGCGCCTCCCCGAGCGGGCGGTCGGCGTCCCAGGCGTTGCGCTCGGCGTCCAGGGCGGCCAGGTCGTTCCACAGTCGCTTGGCGAAAAGCTCGACCCGGCGGAACATTCCGTTGCGAACCAGAACCTTGAAGGCGCGCTTGTTGGCGGTCACCGGAGGCGGCCCGGTCGGCGTCGGTGGCCGTGCGGTCAAAGGATCTTCGCTGTCTTCCGGGTTGCGCAACGACTCCCACTCGTCGAGCAGGCTGGAGTCCACCTGGCGCACCAGTTCACCCAGCCACTCGGTGAGGTCGACGATCTCCTCGGTCCGAACCGAGTCCGGCACGGTCTGGCGCAGCGCCTTGAACGCATCCGACAGGTAGCGCAGCAGCAAGCCCTCGGAGCGGGTCAGCCCGTAGAAGTTGACGTACTCGCCGAACGTCATCGCCCGCTCGAACATGTCCCGGGCCACCGACTTCGGTGAAAGCTCGTGATCGGCAACCCACGGGTGCCCGGCCCGATAGATCTCGAAGGCCGCATCGAGCAGTTCCTCGAGCGGCTTCGGCCAGGTGACCGATTCGAGCAGCTCCATCCGCTCCTCGTACTCGATGCCTTCGGCCTTCATCTGGGCCACGGCCTCGCCACGGGCTTTGTGCTGCTGGGCGGAGAGCACCTGGCGCGGGTCGTCGATCGTCGCCTCGACGATCGAGAGCACGTCGAGGGCGTAGGTCTCCGACTCCTTGTCCAGGATCTCGAACGCGGCCAGAGCGAACGGCGAAAGAGGTTGGTTGAGCGCGAAGTTGGCTTGCAGGTCGACGGTCATCCGAACGGTGCGGCCGAGCTCGTCCGGGGCGTCGAGCTTCTCCACCACGCCGGAGGTCAGCAGGGCGTCCCAGATCGCCTCGGCCTGGTCGAGATGCCGCTGCCGGGCAGCCGGGTCCTCGTCGTTCTCCTCCAGCAGCCGGGTCATCGCGGCATAAGCATCACCGGGACGGGCGATCACGTTCAGCACCATCGAGTGGGTGACCGCGAAGCTCGACGTCAACGGCTCCGGCGGGGACGTGCTCAACCGTTCGAAGGTCGAGGTGCTCCAGGAGACCGACCCCTCCGGCGGCTTCTTCCGGACGATCCGTTTCTTCTTCTTGTCGTCGTCCCCGGCCCGCTTCAACAGGCGCTCGTTCTCCACCTCGTGGTCCGGAGCCTGAATGATCACTGTTCCGGCGGTGTCGAACCCAGCCCGCCCAGCCCGACCGGCGATCTGCAGGAACTCGCGTACTTTCAGGTGCCGCTGCCGGACCCCGTCGTACTTCGAGAGCCCAGTGAACACCACGGTACGGATCGGCACGTTGATCCCGACGCCCAGGGTGTCGGTGCCGCAGATCACCTTGAGCAGGCCCGCCTGGGCCAACTGCTCGACCAGTCGGCGGTAGCGCGGCAGCATCCCGGCGTGGTGGACGCCGATCCCGTGCCGGACCAGCCGGGACAGGGTCTTGCCGAAGCCGGCGCTGAACCGGAAGGCGCCGATCGCCTCCGCGATCTGGTCCTTCTCGTCCCGGCTGCACACGTTCACGCTCATCAGTGCCTGGGCCCGTTCCAGGGCCGCGGCCTGGGTGAAGTGGACGACGTAGATCGGGGCCTG
>DATINJ010000305.1:0-3435 GCA_035474375.1 Kineosporiaceae bacterium
TCCTTATCTCCCGCCGTAGCGATTCCCCCAGCCCTAGCGGGCCGGGAGGTGCCCCCGGTGCCCGGTGGGCGTCCCGCCAGGCCGAGGAGGAGCTCATAGCGGAGCTATGTGCGACGACGAGAACGCCGCGGGTCGCCCACCGGGTGCCGCGCAGTAGGCGTGGGGATTAGGAGACACACCCTAAACCCTGCCCGGGATGGGCCGGCGACCCCAGACGCCCTACCGTGGACCGGCGCTGAAGCGCGCGAGCAGACCACGGCCGGCGGGGAACAGACCTCCGGGCAGGAACAGCAGCGCCACCACCAGGACGACCGCATACATCCCGTACTGCAACACCGGAGCCGCGGTGGGCGGCATGGCGGGCAGCGCACTGAGGGTGTTGAGTTCTTGCAGCAGCACCGAGATCAGAACGGCGCCCAGCACCCCTCCCCACAGCGTCCCCAGGCCGCCGATCACCGCCATCACGACGTATCCGAACGAGGCCATAGCGGGGAACGACTCCGGGCTGACGAATGGAGTGAAGAACACCGAGATCGCTCCGGCCAACCCGGCAAAGGCAGCAGATAGCGCGAATACCATTACCTTGCTTCGCAATACGGCAACCCCCGCCGACTCCGCTGCGGACTCGCTGCCGGACAGGGCTCTGATCCCGCGCCCGAAGCGACTGTCGATCACATTGCGGGTGATCAAGAGAACCAGCGCCAGGCAGCCGAGCGCGATGTACGCGTACGTTCGCTGCTCGGTGACCACCGAGCTCCCGATACCCAAGGGCGGGATGCCACTGATCCCGAACGGTCCCCCGAGGAGGTCGAAGGTGTTCATCGCGCCGGTCACGATGAGCAGCATGGCGAGTGTTCCAAAGGCGAGGTAGTGCCCGCGAAGTCGCAGCAACGGCACCCCGACGACGGCCGCGAACGCCGCGGAGACCACCGGCGCACAGGCGAGGGCGATCAACGGGGGCACCGAGGCCTTGGTGGTGAGCAACGCGACGGTGAGCGCGCCGACCGCCAGGAAGGCGCCCTGCCCGAGCGACGCCTGACCGGCGTACCCCATCAACAATGACAGGCCAGTGACGACGATGGCCGCAAGCACCATGTTCACCAGGAAGGTCAGGTCCGAGACCACGAGCGGAGCCACCAGACCGGCGACGCCCACCGCGAGCAGCCCGGCGAATCGGCCGATCCGCCCCCGGTCACTCAGCCAGCTCCCGGTACTACTCACGTCGGGATTCACCGTGGCGTTCATCGAGCCTCCTCCGAGATGAAGTCCTTGCTGCGCAGCACCATGATCGCCAGCATCATCGCCAGAGCCACCTCGGTCTGGAACGAGCCCTCCACGTATCCGGCCACCATCTGGCTCGTGATGCCGAGCACCAGACCACCGGCGAGCGTGCGCAGTGGGCTGTTCAGCCCACCGAAGATGGCGGCCGCGAATCCACTCAAGGCCAGCGGCAAGTCGGAGGAGAACGAGACCGCGCTGGTCGGCGCGATCAGGACGCCGGCCAGGCCACCCAATCCGCCGGCCACCGCGAACGCGACGAAACCCATTCGGCGGACGTTGATTCCGACCAATCGGGCAGCCAGCGGGTTGGAGGAGCAGGCGGTCAGGCCCTTGCCGGCAAAGGTTCGCGACAGGAACAGGTTGAGCGCCACGAAGGTGATCAGCGTGACCACGATGATAAGGATCCGCTGCCGCTCGAGGCTCACTCCGAGCAACTCCACCGAGCCGCCCAGGCCCGGCGGGGATACCGGCTGCTGACCCCAGAACAGGATGATCACTGCCGAGCAGAAGATCGAGATCCCGAGCGTGATGATCAACGCAATCAGCGGGTTGGTACCGGTTTTCCCGGTCGCGATCACGCCGACCAGCAGCCCGATCAGCGCGCTGGCGAGGACGGCGACAAGCTCCGCCACCCCGTGCGGAAGCACCCCTTGCAGCAACGAGTAGGAGATCAGCGCACCGAGGATGGCGACCGACCCCTGGGCCATGTTGACCACCCGGGTAACCCGATGGGCGATCACGAAACCGCTACCCACCAGGGCGAAGGATGAGCCGATGGCGATGCCGGAGATGAGATAGGTGATGAACGCGGTCACGCCGTGACCTCCTCCGGGTCGACCGGTGCGGACAGTCCGCCCAGGTATGCCTGCAGTACCACTGGGCTGCGGGCCAATTCGTCGCTCGGCCCTTCGGCGACGATCCGCCCTGCCTCCAGGACATAGGCCCGCGAGCAGATCGAGAAGGCCAGCGTCACTTCCTGCTCGATCAGCAGGATGGTGGTGCCACGCTCGGCGTTCAGCGCGGACAGGTGGGCGGCCAGATCGGCCACCACCAACGGAGCGAGCCCCAGCGAGAGTTCGTCGATCACCAGCAGGTCCGGATCAGCCATCAGCGCCCGACCGACGGCGACCATTTGCTGCTGCCCCCCGGAGAGCGTGCCGGCCACCTGCTTTCGCAGTCGCGCCAGGTCGGGTAGCAATTCCAGGACGCCGGACAGGTCGCGGCGTTTCGTCCGCCAGGCGCCGAGCAGCAGGTTGTCCTCGACCGTCATCTCGGCGAACATCTGCCGCCCCTCGGGCACCTGCGCGACCCGCCCTTGACAGCTGATCCGGCCCGAACTGGCCGGAACGATTCCGCTCACCGCGTTCACCAAAGTCGACTTGCCCGCACCGTTCGGGCCGACCAGCGCGACCCGCTCGCCACGCTCCACGCGAATGTTGACGCCGTCCAAGGCGACCGCCGAACCGTATCGGACGACGAGGTTTTCAACCTCCAGCATTCGGTGCCTCCACTCCGAGGTAGGCCTCGATAACCCGCTGATTGCTGCGGATCTGGTCTGGGGTGCCCTCAGCGATCACTTCGCCGAGGTCGAGCACGGTGATCTTGTCGGCCAGCCGGGTCACCATTCCGACGTCATGCTCCACGAGCATGATCGTCATCCCGGTGGCGCGGAGGTCGAGCAGCAACTGGGCCAGGTCGGCCCGCTCCCCGGCCCTCAGACCGGAAGCGGGTTCGTCGAGCAGCAGCAGATCCGGATTGGCCACCAGGGCCCGAGCGACCTGAAGCCTGCGTTGCTGGCCCAGTGGCAGGGCCTCGGCGGCGCGATCCGCCCACTCCCCCAGCCCCACCCGCTGGAGGGCGTCCCGCGACCACTCGACGATCTCGCGCTCCTCCGCGCGCTGAAACGGCAGTCTCAGCACGGACGACGCCAGACCCGCCCGGCTTCGGGCATGGGCGCCGACCATCACGTTCTCCAGCACGCTCATCCGGGGGAACAGCCGCGCCCCCTGGAAGACGATGGCGACGCCGAGCCTGGCCCGTCGATGCGGAGCCAGACCGTCGATCCGCCGACCGTTGAACGTCACGGTTCCTGCGCCGGGCCGGAGATGACCACTGATCAGGTTGAACAGCGTGGACTTGCCCGCGCCGTTGGGG
>DATINJ010000306.1:0-5923 GCA_035474375.1 Kineosporiaceae bacterium
ATCCGCTGTCTGGTCGCCCGCTTATGCTCCCTGCTGTACCGCATCTTTCGCTCCTCGTCCTGACCGGCGGCCGCTTATCTTCCGGCCGTGCAATTGACAGTACGATCATAAGTTAAATAACGGAAGACCCACGCCCTCCCAACGACCATGAACGTACAACCGTACGCCAATAATTCACGAAGTCAACACGGTTGTACCGACGGGGAGGATTCGGCACAGCAGCCGACCCTGATGTCTAATTCCTCGGGTGGGTCCCCAACCCCGCCTGCCGCCCCGACGCTCAGCTCAGGATCAGGCCATCCTCCCGGGAACCACCGGGCAGCGCAGCATTCGCGACGGTGGCTTGATCAACGACTGTTTGGTACTGCGCCACCAATACCAAACAGTCGTCGATCAAGCCACCGTCAGCGTGTCGCTGATCTTGGTCGAACAAAGCGCTGGCGGTAAGAGGCGACGCCCCTATGCCGGAGCCTCCAAGCCACGCCCGCCGTCCTTCCCTGCGAATCCGATCGCAGGACCCGCGGTGATCAGGCCGACCGCCGCAGGACTCGGCCGAACCATCGGTGCGGGACCGAACGGGAGGTGGTTCCAGACTTCCGCCGAGCCCTGCGGCGACCAACCCCGTGCCGAACGCTGACCAGATCGAGTCGAACCCGATCAGGCGCGAAGCCGGACGGCGCAAACCAGGCCTCACGAATAGACCAGCAGGGTCAGCAGCCGGGGCGAAAGTCCACGATCGGGGTCCGACTCCTCCCGGCCGGTACGCCAGCGCCGCGGGATCGCAGATCGGAGGGCAGAGCGCCGCTCAGCTCTCGCGCGTGACCTGACCAGGAGTCTTGTCCGGGCGCAGACCGCGCCAGGCCGGATGGCGCAGTTTGCCGTCCGGGGTCCATTCGGCGAAGACCACCTCTCCGACCAGGTCGGGAGCGACCCAATGCGCGTCCAGCGCGTCCAGGCGTGGGACGTCGAGGAACGGACTCCTCGCCCGGCTCAACGTGGCCAGCCGATGGAACAGGTCGGCCAGGATCGCGGTGCTGAACCCGGTACCGACTCGCCCGATGTAGTGCAGGCCCTCCGGGCCGGGCAGCCCCATCAGGAGGGAGCCGATGGTGCCCGCGCGGGTACCGGCCCCGGGGCGCCAGCCACCGATGACGACCTCCTGGGTGCGGATGTTCTTCAGCTTGATCCAGTCCGGTGACCGGCGGCCAGGCCGGTAGCGCGAGTCGCGCCGCTTCGCGACGATGCCCTCCAAGCCCTCGGCCGCACTGAGCCGGACCGCCTGCTCCGCGGTGCCCTCGACGAGCGCCGGAGTCTGCCAGGAAGGGCCGGCCAACTGCAGTCCTTCCAGGACGGTTCGACGATCGGAATAGGGCAGGCTCAGGGCGGACCGCCCGTCCAGATGCAGCACATCGAAGATCATCAGGATGGTCGGATCGTCCTGCGCGAGTCGCCGCGCGGCAGCGGGATCGTTCACATGCATCCGCTTCTGCAGCGCGGCGAAACTTGAGCGCCCCTCCTGGTCCAGGGCAACGATCTCGCCGTCCAGCAGCATCGGCGTGTCGGCCAGCTGCTCCCCCAGCGCCGCAAGTTCCGGATAACCGACGGCCATGTCAATGTCATTGCGCGAGGTCAGCGCGAGCCGATGCCCGTCCCAGCGCACGATGGCCCGCACGCCGTCCCACTTCTTCTCATAGGCCCAGTCCCCGTCCCGACCGGACAGCGGCAACGCCCCGAGCGTGGCCAGCATCGGCTTCAGCGACTCCGGCAACGGCTCTCGCCCCCGGGTGGATGGAGTGGGCACGCTCGATCCTCTCAGGTCGGGCCGGCACCCACACCTGCGAGCCGGGTCCTGAGCCCAGCGAGTAGCCCGTCGTAGACTCCCCGTACCGATCACAGGGAGCCTCGATGAGCACGCGGACCGACGAGATGAGCACCGCCGTAAAGACCACCGCCGCTCAGGCCGGGGAAGCCAAGGCGCACGCGGAACGAGCTCTGGAATCGGCGCGCAGCAAAACCGAAACCGCCTACGCGCACGGCTGGGACGGCGTCGCCGCGAACATGGACCAGGCCGCCGAGCATCTCGAAGGTGTTCTCGAGCAACTCGCCGGCACCGAGCACGCGTGCCAGTCGGCGGGCGAGGTGCTGGATGAGATCACCGATCAGCTGAGCAGCCCCGAGGTCGCCGAACACCTCGCGAACGCGATCGAATACCTGGACACCGGCACCAGCACGACCGAGGCCGCGATCGGGTTGATCGATGAGGCGATCGGGGCCTGCCAGGCGGCCGGGCAAGAGTCCCTGCCCGCCGCATTGCAGACCCTGCGCGAGGAGGCCGACGAGATCCGCGAGCGCGCCGAGCAGCTCCGCATCGAGGCACACGCCGAGCACGAAGCGACCGGAACCTGGAGCGCGGACGCCGAGGACGACGACTCCCACAACACCGACTCTCCCACCACGGACTCCCCCACCACGGACTCCGCTGAGGTTCGCCCGGGAGCTGAAGCCGGACGGCGATGAGCCCCCCGCAGTGGCCTCCCTCGGGGGTCAGACCGCGTGAACGCACGGAGCGTTTACAGCGTCACCGGTACGGGGTCGTTGGGCACCAGGGTTGCCACCGAGACATGCGGCCAGGTCAGTCCGTTGAAATCGAGGAAGACGGTCTGCGTGTACTGGATCTGTGTGTACGTGACGTCGATCTGGGTCTCCTCGGTGATCTCCGTGGCTGACGTGACGGCGAAGCTGGCCACCGGGCTGCCGGCGCTCGCGCTGCCCTGGACGATCACCGGCTGGTACGGGCCGCACGGCGGGACGGTGATCTGCTCGGAGACGGTCTCGATCCAGAAAATCGCCGTCATCTGAGTAGCGTCGGCATTCGGTGCCGTGGACGTCGGGTCGCCGAGCAGGAACGCGATGTTGTCCGTCCCACCACCGAACAGCGGGGCGTCAGGGTTCGTGCTGATCAGGATGACCGTCGTGGCGGTGATGTTCTGGGCGTCGGCACGGGTCTTCAGGATGAGATTCGGGTTGTCCAGAATTTCCTGAGTGATCGTGCCGTCCGCGATGAAAGTCGTCAGATCCTGCGGCAACCGGAACGTTTCAGTGTCGTTCACGTCCTGGCTGGGGAAGCGGATCAGCCGGGGCGGGGTGCTGCCGATCAGGAACGGCGTGATGTCCACCGGGTCGATTCTCGGGCCCCCGGGGACGGCGAACGAGGTTCCCTGCGCGGTGATGGTCGTGCCGTGCGGAATGGACGCCATCCGCACCAGGGTGGCGCCCTCGGTTGGTGCCGTGGTGGCGGGAACGCTCAGCCAGACGCCGGGCTCGAAATGGATCCCGACCGGCTGAGCGGGGTCACTGACGTCGTTGATGGTCTGCAGGTATGGAATTCCGTTGAGGAACACGTCGCCCTGAACCATGCCGCGATTGGGAATCGACCCGAGCGCTGCCGAGAACGACAGCGTCTCCTCGGTCAGGTTCACCTCGAGAATATTGTCGTCGTTACCCTTGGCCGGGTTGGGCAAGGGGGTCGGGGTCAGGGCAAAGTTCTGCGGCCGGAAGATGGTGTTGAGGCCGGTGCCCTTGAATACCCCGGTGAAACCCGCGATGCCGCCCAGATCTGGCTCCGGCGACACGGGCTCCGCATCGGCCTCGAACCGTGCGGCATCCCCACCGCGCACCGCTGGAACATGCCCCCATCGGAACCCACGGGCCTGCTCAAGGGCAGTCTCAACCGGAATATTTTCTGTCATGACTCATCCACATCCTTACCTGATCCCCAAAGGACGACAGTCGATGCCCGGGTACAACGTCGACGTTGCAGGCAACGACCGCGAAGGTGGTGGCACCCCCACAAAGCAGGAGCCACTGGCTCGCCGTCTGATACACCGGCCGCGTCGCTGACGGCTGTTCCGGCCGCTCGCCGAGTTGCACAGTTTCGGATTTGCCAGAGATATTGCGGGGCAACCGGATTGAAGCTCAAACCCAGCTGGGCGCCCGGCCCGGCATAACCTTCTACAGCCGGGTCGCGGCCCGGACCAGCCCGGCGAGGGCTCGAGATCGGCTGTGCGGCGGCCACGCGATCACCGTCGTCACGGTTGGTGCGTCCAGCACCGGGACGGCAACCACGTCGCTGCGCAACAGGCTCCGGCATGATTCCGGAAGAACCGCCGTAGCCCGGCCGAGCGCGATCAGCTGGAACAGCTGCGTGGTGTCATGCGCTTGCGGACCGGGACCGTCGGGGTACCTGCCGGTGGCGTCGGGCCAGCGCGGCATCGGCAGACCGGGCAGCGCGTCGACCTCGTCCATCCGCAGATGGGTCTCGGTGGTGAGCGGATGACCGGCCGGCAGGAGCGCGACTTGCCCCTCGCTGGACAGCTCCTCGGTGTCGAACCCGACCGTCGAGTCGAACGGCCGGTGCAGGAGAGCCACGTCGGCCCGCCCGTCGCGGAGCAGTCGCTCCTGTTCGCCGATTCCGCACAGCATTACCTCGACCGGTAGCGCGCCGGGTTCGGCGGCGTACGCGTCGAGCAATTTCGGCAGCAGTTCGCTGGCGGCCCCGGCTTTCGTGACGAGGACCAGACCGGGTTGGCCGGTCGCGGCGAGAGCGGCGCGGCGAGTGCGGCGATCGGCGGCGGCGACCGCGTCCAGAGCCGCTCGACCTTCGCGCAGCAGCACCTCACCGGCCTCGGTCAGCGTGACGGTGCGGTTGGTGCGATCCAGCAGGGTCACCGCGAGCCGTCGTTCGAGCTGCTGGATCGCCCGCGACAGCGGCGGCTGCGCGATCCCGAGCCGCTGCGCGGCCCGCCCGAAGTGCAGCTCCTCTGCGACGGCGACGAAGTACCGCAATTCCCGCGTCTCCATACCGCCACGGTACCTCCGGGCCGACCGTGCGGTGCTGGCCCGCCCGATCGATACCTCAGAGGTATCGCTGGCTACCCAATCGGTGTTGGCCCTCCGATCGGAGCGCGGGCACGATCGAAGGCATGAGCGAACAAACGATTGCGCTGGTCACCGGCGCGAACAAGGGAATCGGGTATCAGATTGCGGCGGGTCTTGGCGCTCTCGGATGGAGCGTCGGCATCGGCGCCCGGGACGCCGAACGCCGCGAAGCCGCCGTGGAGAAGCTGCGCGCCGAGGGCGCCGATGCGTTCGGCGTGCCGCTCGACGTGACCGATGACGCGAGCGTCACGGCGGCCGCCGAGCTGATCGAGGAGCGGGCAGGCCGCCTCGACGTGCTCGTCAACAACGCCGGCGTCACCGGCGGAATGCCACAGCAGCCCACCACGGTCAATCTTGAGGTCGTGCGGACGGCCGTGGAGACCAACGTGATCGGCGTCATCCGGGTCACCAACACGATGTTGCCGCTGCTGCGTCGCTCGGCGTCACCGCGGATCGTGAACATGTCCAGCAGCGTCGGCTCGCTCACCCGGCAGACCGGCCCCGGCGACGAAACCGGCCCGCTGTCCAACGCCTACTCGCCGTCGAAGACGTTTCTCAACGCCGTCACCATTCAATACGCCAAGGAATTGCGCGACACGAACATCCTGATCAACGCCGCCTGCCCGGGCTTCACAGCGACCGACCTCAACGGCTTCCGTGGCTATCGGACCCCCGAGCAGGGCGCGGCGATCGCCATCCACCTCGCAACCCTGCCCGACGACGGTCCGACCGGCGGCTTCTTCGAGGACGCCGGCGTCGTCCCCTGGTGACACCGAACGCGGCTAGGGTGTGTCTCCTAATCCCCCGCCGTTGCGAGCAGGTGCCCGGTGGGCGTCCCGCAAGGCCGAGGAGGAGCTCATAGCGGAGCTATGGGCGACGACGAGAACGCCGCGGGTCGCCCACCGGGTGCCGCGCAGTAGGCGTGGGGATTAGGAGACACACCCTAAACCCTGCCCGGGATGAGCCGGTGACCCCAGACGCCCTA
>DATINJ010000307.1:0-6583 GCA_035474375.1 Kineosporiaceae bacterium
TCGACCATGTGATCGCCTGGCCCGCGGGAGCCACCAGCGAACCGAACCTCCAATGCAAATGCGACCGAGACCACAGGTTCAAACACGAAGGACGATGGCGCCACCAGATCTCCACCGACCCGACACACCCCCCAGGACCCATCGTGCTGGTCAGCCCGACCGGCCATATCTACCTCAGTTACCCCCACCGATACCACCCACCAACGAAAAACCCACCCGGCCCGACCGGATCGAACAGTCTGACCGGATCGAACAGTCCGACCGGATCGAACAGTCCGACCGGATCGAACAGTCTGACTGGATCCAACACCCCGATCGATCCAGGCCAGGCATCGTCCGACGATGACCCCGGGCCACCCTTCTGAGGTCAGAGCCATTCTTTCTGGGTCGGCGTGGCAGCAAGTTGCCATGGCAACTCCTGCAGGGCTCAGACCGCAGCGCGAAGGGTTGCAACGGTTGCATGGTGGAGGGGCAGCAACGTCCTTACCCCGACAGCCGGGAGCATCCCATGTCCGACAAGATCGCCGTGATCGGTGGCGGCGTGGCCGGCCTCTCCGCCGCCTACGCCCTCCGTGACGCTGGCGAGGTCACCATCTTCGACGCAGACAACCGTCTGGGTGGTCACGCCAACACGATTGAGGTATTCGAGGGTGACCGGCTCATCGGTCTCGATACCGCCTTCATCATCTTCAACGAGCCCAGCTACCCGAACTTCTCCAAGTTCCTGACCGAGCTCGGCGTCGAATCCATCGCTCACAACGGTGGCTTCAACCTCTACGACCTGGACGCCGGAACCCAGTTCGGCACCGCCGAGTTCGATCTCGACGAGGAACAGGTTCGGGCGTCCTACCCGGAACGGTTCGTCGCGATGTGGCGGGAGGCCAAGCGCTTCCACACCGAGGCGCCGCGCGACTTCTTCCGCAAGAAGGCCGACCAGCCGCTGGGCGAGTACCTGCGCGACCGCGGCTACAGCGAGGACTTCCTGCACGGATACGTCGTCCAGCTCAGCACCGCGGTCTGGTCGATCCCGCCGGAGCGGATCTTCGAAATGCCGGCCAGCACGTTGATCGCCTTCTTCATGGCGCACGACGCCGAAGGCCTCGGTGGCCGCAGCGTGAGCTGGAAGACGGTGGCCGGGGGCAGCATCAGCTATGTCCGCAAGGCGATCGAGTTGGCCCAGCCGACCATCCGGTTGAACCAGCCAGTGATCGAGATTCGGGACGAGCCGGATGGTGTGACGGTGGTGACCGCCGAGGGGCCAACCCATTTCGATTACGCCGTGCTGGCCACTCACGCCGACGATGCACTTGCGCTGCTGGCGAACCCGACCCCGGCCCAGGCCGCGATCGAGTGCATCAGCTACAACAGCACCACGGCCGTGCTGCACACCGACACCTCGGTCCTGCCGGCCGACCGGACCCGCTGGAAGAGCTGGAACTTCGGCCAGATCGAGGTTGACGGCGTGGTCCACTCGTGGCCGGTCTACAACCTCAACGGCATCCAGGGCCTGAGCACCGAAAAGGACTACCTCGTCACGCTGGAATGCCCGCTGCCGATCGACCCGGCCAGCATCATCCAGGAGATCCCCTACCGGCACCCGGTGCTCACCCTCGCGGTGCGCAAGCTGCAGGCGACCATCTACCAAGCGCATCGCGACACTCGGGTGTTCCTGGCCGGCTCGTACCTGCACTCCAAGAGCCTCGGTCCCGACCAGATGGGCTCGCACGAAGCCGGTTTCAGCTCAGGACTGGAAGCGGCCAAGGCGCTGCGCAACGCCCAGGCCACCCGACTCACGAGCGGTACCACCGGCTGACCGTTCGCCCGGTCACCCCGCAAGCCCACCAAAACGCCAGTCCCACGGCACCGCCATGCCCAATACAGCATTCCGAAACCCCCAAGGAGCAGACCATGGCACCGAAAATCACCCCGCTGACCGCCCCCGTCATCCAGGACTGGCTGGTCGAGAAGATCGCCTACCGGCTGGAGGTCGAGCCCGCCACGATCGACGTCACCACGATCTTCGACGACTTCGACCTCGACTCCACCGAGGCCCTGATTCTCGCCGGTGAGTTGGAGAAGTGGATCGGGATGGAGCTGCCGACCACGGCGCTCTGGTACCACCCCAGCATCGCGGAGCTGGCCGAGTTCATCGCCGAGGAAATGGTGAACCATGTCGCGGTCGGATGAGCTGGTCCGGTCGATCCGCCAAGCCCCCGTGGTGCACCTGCTACGGGCCGGCTCGACTGGATCGGCCGGCCCGATCGGCTCGGTCGTGGTCGTGCACCCCGGCGCCCTGCCCGCCAAGGTGCACGCCACGCTCGCGGCCGCATTACCGGACGAGGTCGGCGTCCTCGTCCTGGATCTGCAAGGACTGCCCGAGTACGCCGGTGCGGCGATGGCCGGCGGCGCCGTC
This sequence comes from Kineosporiaceae bacterium, assembly GCA_035474375.1. Taxonomy (GTDB): domain Bacteria; phylum Actinomycetota; class Actinomycetes; order Actinomycetales; family Kineosporiaceae; genus JANNPJ01. Next base: position 2,414 of record DATINJ010000307.1, read on the forward strand.
GGTGACGCCTCGGTGACCACGATCGCCGACCGGTTGGTCACCGAACTGCACGCCGCGCTGCCCGCCGACCACCCGTACGTCCTCGTCGGCTGGTCGTTCGGCGGCGTAGTCGCACATCAGATGACCTGTTCGCCGGCCCTGTTCCGAGCGCCGGAGCGGCTGGTGCTGCTGGACAGCATCTCGGCTGGTGAAGGGTACTCGGCCACGGTCGAGAGCCTCGGCGACGAGGTGGCGCTCACCTGGTTCGAGATGTACCTGGGCGCGAAACGCCCACGCCCGGACGCCGTCCGTGAGCCGCGGCCACCCCAGACCCTGACCGAGGTTCTGGAGCGTGGTCTGCGAGCCGGCACGTTGCGCCCGGGAACGTCGATCGACGGCCTGCGCAAGGCCTACTCGGTGTTCGTCGACGGCTTGCGCCGCAACACCTTCCTGTCGAACCCACATCACCCCGCCCGAAGCCACGTCCCGACCTCGGTGATTCGGGCCGAGGGCAGCCTGCTCGCCGAACTGGGAACGCTCGGATACGCCGACCTGGTCCCGCCCAGGGTCGAGCTGCACACCGTCCCCGGCGACCACTACAGCATGCTCGACGACCCCATTGCCGTGGCCGTCGTCTCGTCAATCTGCTCGCGATACCTGGAAATTCCGACCGGGGCTGGGCCCCACGGCGTCAATCTGGAGAGACTGCCATGAGCACAGCACTGAACGGTCGCCTGGCCGACAACCCGGTGGCCATCGTGGGACTGTCCGCGTTGTTCCCGAAAGCCGGAAACGTCCGGGAGTTCTGGAGCAATGTCGTCGCCGCCCGGGACTGCATCGAACCGGTCCCGTCGACGCACTGGAACCTTGCCGATCATTACGATCCCGATCCGTCGGTGCCCGACAAGACCTACTGCGACCGGGGTGGTTTCGTTCCGGCCACGCAGTTCAGCCCGCTCGAGTTCGGGATGCCACCGAACACCCTCGAGGTCACCGACATCCTGCAACTGCTCAGCCTGGTCGTGGCCCGCGACGTGCTGGCGGACGCCGGAACCAGCGGGTCCGGCTGGTACAACCCCGAGCGCACTGGTGTCGTCCTCGGTATCACCGGGGCCAATTCGCTGACCCAGCCGCTGTCGACCCGCTTGCAGACGCCGGTGTTGAAGCAGGTGATCCGCAGCTGCGGGCTGTCCGAGCGCGACGCCGACGAGATCGCCGACACCTTCACCAAGGCCTTCGCGCCGTGGGAGGAGAACTCCTTCCCGGGGATGCTCGGCAACGTGGTGGCCGGCCGGATCGCCAACCGGTTCGACCTGGGCGGGATGAACTGCACGGTGGACGCCGCCTGCGCCAGCTCGCTGGCCGCGGTCCGGATGGCCCTGGACGAACTGCTGCTCGGGCGTGCCGACCTGATGATCACCGGTGGTTGTGACGCCGAGAACACGATCCTGATGTACCTGTGCTTCAGCAAGACGCCGGCGTTCTCCAAGCAGGGGATCATCCGGCCGTTCGACGTGGACGCCGACGGCACCCTGATCGGCGAAGGCATGGGAATGCTGGCCCTGAAGCGGCTGGCCGACGCGGAGCGCGACGGCGACCGGATCTACTCGGTGATCCGCGGCATGGGGACCTCTAGCGACGGCCGGTTCAAGAGCATCTACGCCCCCCGGGCCAAGGGTCAGCGACTCGCCTTGGAGCGGGCCTATGCCGACGCCGGGGTGACCCCGGCCGAGATCGGCCTGATCGAGGCCCACGGCACCGGCACCGCCGTCGGTGACGCCACCGAACTGGACGCGCTCAGCCAGGTCTACACCGAGGCCGGCGGCCCGCCGCACTCGACGACCATCGGCAGCGTGAAGTCCCAGATCGGGCACACGAAGGCGGCCGCCGGTGCGGCCGGAATGATCAAGCTGGCGCTGGCTCTGCATCACCAGGTGCTGCCGCCCACCATCAACGTCACGACGCCGAACTCCACGGTGTCCGCCGAAGACAGCCCCTTCGTGGTGCACTCGGCGGCGCGCCCGTGGCTGCTCGACTCCACCCATTCCCGCCGGATCGCCGCCCTTTCCGCCTTCGGCTTCGGCGGTACCAACTTTCACTGCGTGCTCGCGGAGCACCAGAGCGGCGGCGGTGCGGCCCGGCAACATGCCGGCCACCCCACCGCCCGGGTCCTGCACTGGCACGCGAGCGACCCGGCGGCGCTGCGCACCCTGATCGCCGACGGCGCGGCACCCGGTGCCGGGATCATCCCGGCCGACCACGCCCGGGTGGCCTTCGCAGCCACCGATGACGCGGCGATCGAGCAGGCTCGCGGCTTCGCGGTCGCCGGTCTCGACCGGCAGCCACAGGCAACCTCCTGGTCACACCCGCACGGCGTGTACTTCCGCCGCAGCGCGGTGCCGGGCAGGGTCGCGGCGCTGTTCGCCGGTCAGGGCAGCCAGTACCTGGACATGGGGCGGACCGCAGCCCTCGCCGTCCCGCCGATCCGAGCCGCCTTCGAGGCCGCCAACGCCCAAAGCTCCGGCTCGGTCCCGCTGTCTCAGGTGGTCTTTGCCTCGGTGCACGACGCCGCCGGCCAGACCGCCGCCGAGAGCCGGCTGCGCAGCACCGAATACGCGCAGCCAGCGATCGGGGCGCTTGCCGCCGGTCAGTTCGGCTACCTGCGTGAGCTCGGCTTCCAGGCTGACGGATTCCTCGGCCACAGCTTCGGTGAGCTGGTCGCCGCCTGGGCGGCGGGCAGCCTCACCGATGACGAGCTGCACACTCTGGCCCGCGCTCGTGGCCAGGCCATGGCCGCAGCCGCCGGTGACGGCGATCCGGGGGCGATGGCCGCGCTGGGCACCGACCTGGAATCCGCTCGTCGGCTGATCCAGCCCTTCCCCGGGCTCACGGTCTGCAATGACAACGCTCCGAACGAGGTCGTCGTCGGCGGAGCCACCGACCAGATCGAGCAACTGCTCGCGGCCTGCCAGGCGGCCGGCACCCGAGCTGTCCAACTGCCGGTCTCGGCGGCCTTCCACACCGCTCACGTGGGCGCGGCCCTGGCTGCCTTCCGGACCGCCGTCGACGCGGTGCCGTTCCCGGCCCCACGCGGAACCGTCTACGCGAACACCCCCGGAGCGCAGTACGGGAGCGACCCGGTGGCCAACCGGAAGGTGCTCGCCGAGCAGCTGGTCAACCCGGTCGGGTTCCGTCGACAGGTCGAGCAGCTGTACGCCGACGGTCACCGGATCTTCGTCGAGTTCGGCCCGAAGGGCGTACTCACCGGCATGGTCGGACGTTGTCTCGGACAGGACGACGTGGTGGCGATCAATCTGGACGGCGGCCCGTCGAAGGACGCCGACACCCACCTGAAGGGTGCGATCGCCCAGCTGGTGGCCGCCGGGATCGCGCTGACCGACGTGAACCGGTACTGGAGCGCACCCACTCCCGAACGCCCGACCCGGGGCATGGAGATCCCGCTGCTCGGCGTGAACCACGTGCCGGCCAAGCGCCGTGCGGCATTCGAGGCGGCCCTGAACAAGGGCTACCAAGTCGAGGGCCTCGCCGCCGCGTCCGCTCCGGTGACCGGAGGTGCTCCTGCCCCTGTGTCGGTTCCGGTGGCGGCCTTGCCGCCGTCGAGCCTGCCGGTCACCGTCCCCGACGGGCCGAGCGTCGAGTCGTCGTCCCCGGTTGCCGCCCGGTTGCTGGGGTTCCTCCGGGAGAACCGAGACCAGGCTCCGGCCGTCGCCCCACCGGTGACGGCTCGTGCCGACGCTGCGACTTCGTTGGAGCCGATGGCCATTCAGGCAGCAGTGCCGGCGGCGGGTTCGGCGGCCGGTGTCGCCGTCCAGGCTCGCGCTGCGGTGATCCCAGCGGTTCGGGTCGGTGGTGGTAGCGCCTCGGGTGCTGGCGCATCCGGTGGATCGGGCAGTGCTGCGGCCTCCGGTGCGGTGTCTGCGGCAGTGCAGTCTCGGTTGTTGGAGATTGTTGCTGATCAGACCGGGTATGCGGCGGACATGCTGGATCTGTCGATGGGCGTCGAGGGTGATCTGGGGATCGACTCGATTAAGCGGGTGCAAATACTTGGTGCGTTGAAGGATTCGTTCCCGGCGGCGCCGATGATCGGCCCGGATGAGTTGGGTGAGATCCAAACTCTCGGCGACATTGTCACTCTGGTTGCCGGCTCGCTCGGTGACTCCGGGACAGCGA
>DATINJ010000308.1:0-37901 GCA_035474375.1 Kineosporiaceae bacterium
GGACCTGGTCGTCACTCTCGGCCGGGAAGCCTTCGTCGAACCGGTCGCCGGCACCACGATCGTGAACTGGGACACCGACGAGCCCTCCGAGCGCGGCATCGAAGGTATCGAACGCATGCGCCTGGTCCGCGACGACATCGCTGCCCGTGTTGATGCCCTGGCCACCGAGCTGAAGGCTGCCCAGCCGCACTGAACCGCAGGTCGTGCGGGATTCCGTTGGCGCGAGGGGGCATCAGCGCGTGGCGGGTGCCAGCGCTTGCGCGAGGGCGGCGAGAGCTCCATCGACGATGCGGTAATAGGCCCACTTGCCGCGTTGCTCCCGGTGGATGAGCCCCGCCTCGACAAGGAGTTTCATGTGGTGGGAGACGGTCGGCTGGGACAGGGCGACGGGTTCGGTCAGGTCGCAGATGCAGGCTTCCCCGCCGTCGGCGGCAGCGATCAGGGAGACGAGCCGGACCCGGGTCGGATCGCCGAGAGCCTTGAACACGTGGGCCAGTCGCTCGGCGCTGGCCTGGCTCAGCTCTCCGCCGGTCACCGGCGAGCAGCAGGCAGCCAAATCGCTGGCGATCGGGTCGGACGTCGTGGTGGTCACGAGAAAAGTCTGCCAGTCATATTGACATCTGTCGATGGGAGGACCACAGTCAACGCATCGACGTTCATCAATATGATCTGGATCTGAGGAGGGGTTGTGGTGTCAGAGCTTCCGGTTGTGGTGATCGGTGCCGGGCCGCAGGGACTGGCCGCGGCGGCGCATCTGCTCGAGCGCGGCGAGCGCCCGGTGGTCCTGGAGGCCGGGGACAAGCCGGCGTTCGCGGTGTCGCAATGGGGACATGTGCGGCTGTTCTCGCCGTGGCCCGAGCTGGTGGACCCGGCGGCGGCCCGGCTGCTGGAGCCGACGGGGTGGGTGGCGCCGGGAGCGGGATATCCGACCGGGGCGCAATGGCGGCAGGAGTACCTGATTCCGCTGGCCGAGGCGCTGGGTGCGGTGGTGCGGTACGGCGTCCGAGTCAGCGGGGTCTCCCGCCTGGGCCGGGACCGGCTGGTGGACGCCGGTCGCGCGCAGACACCGTTCACGGTGCATGTCACGCGCTCCGACGGTGGTGAGGAGAAGCTCATCGCCCGGGCGGTGATCGATGCTTCCGGTACCTGGACGTCGCCCAACCCCGCCGGTGGTGACGGCCTGCCCGCACTCGGCGAAAGGTCCGCCGCTCTCGCGGGTCTGGTGTGGTACCTGCCGCCGACTCCTGTCCAGGGACGGGCGCTGGCGGGCAAGCACGTCGTGATCGTGGGAAGTGGGCATTCGGCGATGACCGCGGTGATCGAGCTGGCCGCCGTGGTCGAGGCGAATCCCGGCACGCAGCTGACCTGGGTCCTGCGCCGGGGCACCTCGGGAGTGGCCTTCGGCGGCGGCACCGCCGATCAGCTGCCGCAACGCGGGGCGCTGGGAGTGGCCGCGAAAGCCGCGGTGGACAAGGGTTTCGGCACGCTCGTGACGGGGTTCCGCACCGACCGGATCGACGTCATCGGCGCCCAGGCGGTGGTGGTCGCCGAGGACGGCCGGGCGCTGCCCGCCGCGGATCAGGTGATCGTCCTGACCGGGTTCCGCCCAGACCTGTCGTTCCTGAACGAGGTGCGCCTGGACCTGGACACCACGTTGCAGGCGCCGGCGCGGATCGCGGCCGAGGTGGACCCGAACATTCACTCCTGCGGTGATGTGAAGGCCACCGGGGCAGCCGATCTCGCACATCCGGAGCCGGACCTGTACCTGGTCGGGATGAAGTCCTACGGGCGCGCGCCGACCTTCTTGGCGATGACTGGGTACGAACAAGTTCGCAGCGTCGCCGCCGAACTGACCGGTGACCATGAGGGCGCGGCCCGGGTCGAGCTGGCATTGCCGGACACCGGGGTCTGCGGCGGCTCCGGGCTTTTCGACGACCCGGACGCCGGCGCGGACGCGGGTGGCTGCTGCGGGTCGGCACCCGCCGCCGGCGCTCAGCCGCTGATCATGACCGGGTTGAGCGGACTGTCCTCCCGCTCGTGACGCGGACCGATCTGGTCGCGGTCGCACCGATGCGGCGCGACCACCGCAGGCCCCGCCCGGGGACCGGCAAGGTCCCGGGGCGGGGCCGACGGCGACCCGGTGGGTGAGCAATCTCAGGGGATCAGCCAGGCCTTGCCATCGGTGACGTGGGTCTGGGGGATGCCGAGAGCCTTCAGGATGGTGGGCATGGTGTCTGGGAGGACGAACGGATCGCCCACCGAGAGGTCCTGGGCGGAAGCGGACCAGAAGACCATCGGGACGCGCTGGACATCGCGCTGCGCGCCGCCGTGGTCACCGTAGGAGCCGTAGCTGACGTTGTCCTTGAGCAGGCCAACGACGTCCGGTGCGCTCGGCCCGGCCATGGCGTCGACGATCCCTTGGGCCTTCGCCGACCACCAGCTGCGCTCCTGCGCGGACATCGGATTGGTGTTGGTCAGGACGTAGCGATCCCCTGCCCGCCGGTAGGTGGCGATGACCCCGGGGATGGTGGTCATTGAGGCCGTCGACTCGGCGACGCGGGTCGACGAGGTGTCCTTGAGCCAAGCCTGGATCGAGGTCGACTGGTAGGAGAACTGGACGTTTCCTCCTGCCAGCAACGGCTGCAGGGCCGGCGAGGGGTTGTCGTACGTCGAGGGCTTCGAGTCCGGGCCGTAGTACCAGTTGGTGTCGCTCGTGCTGCTTCCGGCGCCGCGCTTGCCCTGATAGTTCGTCCCGGCGATGGCGCCGTGGTCGGCGGTCAGCACGACCAGTGTGTCGTTGAGGATGCCCTGACGCTCAAGTTGGGCGAGGAGCTTGCCGAGTTGCGCGTCGGCGTTCTCGGCCTGCCATTTGAGGTGGGTCTGCTCGTCGATCGAGCCGGGGGCGGACTGGACGTCGTCCTGGGCGCCCCACATGTGGCCGGCCTTGTCGATGCCGCCCATGGTGACGAACATCCCGGACCAGTCCTCGCGACTCATCATCTCGACGGCCGCGTCGGCGACCCACGTGTCGCCGCCGAGGTGGCCGGGGTTGTGTCCCGGCACGAACCGGTCGCCGTCGAGGGGGTAGATCCAGGACGGGAAGGCAAGGTTCGTGCCGTAGGCGTTGCTGCCGTCGGAGTTGACGAAGAAGCGTCCGCACGGATCCTGCAGATATGACGGCACGTTGACGCCCGCCGGGCCTCGATACCGGCCGTTGAGGGCAATCTGGCAGGGGTCGGTTGGGGCGTTGGCCGAGCGGCTGCCGAACCGGACGGCGATGTCGGCTGCGGAGGTGTCGACGGCGGACTCGGCAGCCGCCGACTCCACGGCGTACGCCTTCTCACCGACCGTGATGAATTTCTTGCCCGGCTGGGCCTTTTGCAGATAGTCGGCGAGCTTCGGGTAGCCCTCTTTCTTGATCAGAGTGCCGTACTGGCCGTAGCTGAGCTCGCCGGTCACCCACATCTGGTTGGCGCCGGCCCCGAGGAGGTTGCCGGTGTCACGGTAGGCCTCGTCGACCCACCCCATGTGCCGTGGCTGCTGGCCGGACATCAGCACGTTGTGCGCGATGACCGTCTCCGAGCCCATGTAGCCGAGGGAGGCGTTGTTGAAGTTCGAGCCCTGCGCGCGCAGTCGGCGGAAATTGGGCATGTTGAACCGGTCGGCATACTCGGGCCGCATCTGGTCGAACAGCACCATAAGCACGCGGGATGGACTTTTCGCTACTGCTGCGGCTTTTGGTGACACCCCAGTGTTCGGTGCTGCCGCTTCGGCTCCGCTGCCCGAGAGGGCGGCCGCCCCCACGGCCATGGCGGAGGTTGTGAGCAGGCAGAGAGCTCGACGGGCTATTCGGGACATGACACGCCTTCCTAGAAGGGGCCTGGCATTGATGCGCGATCCCGAACGTAACAGAAAGTAGCGTGACCATTACGCCACTTTGGGTCAACTGACGCAGAGCGAGTATTGATGCGGGCTTGGCGAGCACACAAGGCTCCACGGAGCGGTCGACCGGCTCGCTTCCGGGCACGCTGAGCCAGCGTCGTCAACGAGGTGAGCTCAGCGCTAGGACCGGGCCCAGCCGTTCAGGACGGTGGCCAGGACCAGGTGACGAACGGCAGTTCAGGAAGTCCGCACCAGGCTGGCGGCGTCCTCCAGATCCTGTCCGGCTTCTTGCGGTGTGCTGGTGCCGGCCAGCGCGGCGCGGCAAACCCGGGCGAATGGAGCGTCCAGCTCGGTAGGCCAGTTCATGCAGGCCCCGCCCAGCCGAGTGCTGACCTCGAGCATCGACACCACCAGCGGGTCCAGAGCATCGCCCAAACCCGGGATGTTCAGCGGCGGAATGTGGCCGTGCGCCTTGGCTGCGGCGAGCATCCGCTCCGGCCGGAGCATGAAGGCCAGCAATTGCTCGGCCGGCACCCGCTGAGGGCCCGCCGCCGGGATGAAGGCGCCGTCACCCGGGAAGGACAGCAACGGGCTGGGGTGGGTGATCGTGGGGAACACCATCCAGTCAAGCTCGGGGTTTGCGCCCGCATCCGCCGCCAGCTGCGTGAGGCCACCGACGGTCCACGAGCCACCGGCCACCATGCCTGACACCCCGCCGACGAACGCCCGCATGGCGGCCACCTGGTCCGTCCAGGCGCTTCGAGGCTGGAAGACGTTGGCTCGCGCCCATTTTTGCAACCGGGCGAAGACCTGCGTCCAGGCATCGTCGGTGTACCGGTATCCGGATCCAGGCCGCCAGGCGTCGACCGTGTAACGCCGCAGCTGTTCGGCGGACAGTGTCGTCACCGCGATCGCCTCGACGAGCTGCTGCGACAGGTCCAGGCCAGAGACGGCCAACGGGTCCAGGCCCGCCGCGCGCAGGACGGCGCAGGCGTCCAGGAACTCCGCCTCCGACCACGACCGGGTTCCGGCGGGTGGGGGTGTGATCCCGAGTCGTCGGAACAGCGCGACGTCGTAGCAGATGATCGGATACAGGTCGATGTTCAAAGGGACCGCGTACCGTCCGCCGCGCATGGTGTACCAGCTCGACACGGCCGGGCTGACGCCGGACAGCGCGGTCGTCCACAGATGGGTGAGGTCCGTCGCGGCGCCGGCGGTGACCAGGTCGGCAAACCGGGCCCGGGAGATGTTGTGCCACATCAGAGCCGGAGGATCGGCGGCGACAGCCAATTGGGCGGCCTCGTCGTCGTATCCGGGCCGGGCGAGGTTGCGCGCGCTGGCACTGAACCCCGGCTGGGTGCTGGCGAACGCGGACAGATCGTCCGTCGCGCGCGCCATCCAGTCCTGATCCCCGATGACGAGATACTCCAACGCCGCCGGCTTTTCGGCGGCGCCGGACGACCCCGGGCGGCAGGCCGTCAGCGCCGGTGCCCCGATGGCGAGAACGGCGCCGAGGAGCGTTGCCCGCCGGCTCGGGCCGGAGGCGAGGTCGTGAGCGGCGCTGCGAGAGCGCGACCGGCGGTCCGTCATCGGTAGACCAGGGGCGAGCCCGCGGCCGACGTCTCGGCCGCCTCGACAGTGCCGGGTTCAACCGGAAGGGTGATCACGAACGTGGTGCCCTGTCCCGGGGTGGAGCGGACGTCGATCGTCCCGCCGTGCTTGCGCACGATCGTCGTGTGCGCAAGAGCCAGCCCCTGCCCGGTGCCCTTGCCGACGTCCTTGGTGGTGAAGAACGGGTCGAACACCCGCTGCCGGACGTCCTCGGTCATCCCGGGGCCGTCGTCGGCCACGGTGATCTGGACTTGGTCACCGCTGCGGCTCGTGCTGATCCGGATCCGGCCGAGCGGTCCCGAGCACCCCGCGCGGCCCTCCGCGATCGCCTGCGCGGCGTTGACCACGAGGTTGAGCAGCACCTGCTTGAGCTCGCCCTCGTAACACGAGATTGTGCCCAGGTCCGGGTCGAGCTCGAGGTCGACCTCGGCGACGTCCTTCCACTCCCCGCGCGAGACCTTGATCGTGGAGTCGATCACGGCGTTCAGGTCGGTCTGCCGCCGGCCGTCTCCGGGGTGGGAGAACTCCTTCATCGCGCGCACGATCTCCGCGACCCGATGCAGGCCGGCCAGCGATTCGGCGAGGGCACCCGGTAGTTCCTCCTCGAGAAACGCGAGGTCCAGGGAGCTCATCGCGGAGCGCAGGGACACCGGGTCGGGAGTCCCCTGCTGGAGAATCTCCACCAGCTCGCGCAGGGTGGTCAGCGTTTCCTCGATCGACCGGGCGACGAACTGTGTGTTGAAGGTGATGAACTGGATTGGCGTGTTGATCTCGTGAGCGATGCCCGCTGCCAGCTGGCCGATCGCCTCCAACCGGTGTGCCTGCGCCAGCTGCTGCTCCAGGGCGCGGATCTGCGTGACGTCCGTACCGACGCCGATGACGCCCTCCATCGCCCGGTCTGTTCCCGGCCGCGGGATCACGCTCACCAGCAGCCGGCGCGCGGCGCCGTCCGGAGCCTCGGCTTTCGCTTGGTGATTCATCACGGCGGAACCGGTGCGAACCACCTCCAGCTCGAGATCGGTCAGCACGACCTGCAGCTCGTCCGAGGCTGTTCCGGGGGTCAGTTGTTCCGCGAAAGCCGTGTTCATGCCCTGGTACCGGCCCTCGGCGTCCTTCCAGTAGACCAGGTGGGGAATCGCCGAGATGACGCCGTCCACGAGCAGCTTTCCCCGGCTCAGCGCCCCGGCCTGCCGGTGCAGCCGGCGCTGCAGCGAGAACAGGACCGCCCAGCAGCCTCCCAATAGCAGGAACGCCACGCCGAAGACGCCCGGGATCAGCTCGGCGCTGCGGCGGGTGCGCCAGCCGAGGTGGCCGATTCCCGCGGCCGCACGGGCCTGATGCGTTTCTGCGGCGCCGTGCACGAGCTGCAGCACCTGCTCGATCTCGGGACCTGTCACGTCGCGCTGCAACCGCTTGGCTTCCTGGTCTCTGCCGTTCTCGATCGCGGCGAACTGGCGCTGGACGGTCAGGTCGTAGCGGCCCTCCAGCAGTCGGACGTATGCGGCACCAATCCGGTCGGACCGGTCTCCGGTCGTCTCCACCTGGTGCAGGGCTACCCCGAGCTGGCGCCGCGCCTCCTCGTAGGTTCGACGCTCCTGCGCAGTGCAAATGTCCGCATCGAAGCTCAGGGGGCACTCCAGGTAGTGCAGCTGCGCCGCCTGCTCGGCGAGAGCCGCCTCCAGGACCGCCTCCCCTGCCGAGGCGACCCGCAGCTGGTAGGACGCCCGGGCGCTACTCCGGTTGGCATCCAGGGCGACCCAGGTGCAGATGGCGCTGAGCAGGATGAGGACCGCGGCCAGCCCGGTCGTGGCCAGAGCGGTACCGCGCGCCCTGACACCGTCGGGTAGCAAGGACGGGGCATCGAGTCGTCGCTCGATGCTCACGCTACCTCCTGAGGTGCCCTCTAGCTTGTCGGCAACCCGCCGGAGGTTCTTGAGCGTCAGGCCAAGCTCAGGTACGCGTCGCCCTGCTTCGCCAGCTCCGCCTGCACCTTGGCGACCCCGGCGCTCTCGCAGGCCTTCTTCAGGGCACTGAGTCCCTTGTCGACGTCCAGGGCACCAGCGAACAGCGGAATCCCAAACCGGGTCATTGCCGCGGCCAGCCGGGTGTTCTCGCCCTTCACCGGGGTGACGTCGGGAATGAATCCGGCAAACGTGTCGACCGTGAAGTTGTCATAGGACTGAGCCCAGCGGAACCACTCCCGCTCCGACTCAGTGGTGTAGCTGGCGAGACGCTCCAGGCTGGAGCGCCACGACAGCGCGAAGCCGGGAAAGACGTACTTGGTCAGGGCCTGAAACTGGTCGTCGCCGACGGCCTTCCAGTCGGTGCCCTCGACCCCGTACTCGATGAGGTCGTGGTTTTCCTTGATAGACAGCCAGTCCTGCAGCTGCATGGCGGCATCGTTGCTCTCGCCGTGGACGTTGAGCACCACGAAGTTGTCCGCCTGGAAGATCTGGTTCGGCTTTGCCGACTGCCCACCGCGCAGCGGCATCACGTTGGCCATCGTCGCGGAGGGGACCGCCTTCGTCAGGGCCGGAAGGACCGCGGACGACAGGCCGTCCGTCATCGCCCACAAGGTGCCCGACCGGCCGCTGGTGAACCAGGTGTCGAGCCTGCCGTGGTCGACGGTCAGGGAGTCCTTGTTGATGATCCCGTCCAGGTAGTACTTCCGCGTCCGGTGGAGGGCATCGAGCACCTCCGGCAGCTCCCAGAACGGCAGCGGGTCCGAGCTCTTGCTGGTGGCGGCGTCCTTCGCGAAATAGAACGACACCGAGTCACCGGTGAACTGCTGCGGCACGCCGCGGTGCGGATTCTCCCAGAAGTCGCGGTTGAACAGCGGGATGGTGATGAAGGTGGAGGTCTGGTTGGCCGTCCTCGAGTACAACGGCATGGGGATCATGGAGGACTCGTGCTGCTTGACGTCGTACCAGTACTTTTCCAGCGCGTCGTAGTCCGAGATCGTCCCGATCCGGTACTTGTCCGCGAGGTCTTGCCGGATGGCGAAGTGCGCCATCCGACCGGCACCGTTCACCTGGGGAATACCCCACAGCTTGCCGTTCCAAGTGTTCGCCTTGATCGCGGTCGGGTCGATGGTTTTCGCCAGGTTCGGCGTCTTTGCCAGCTTCCCGGAGAGGTCGACCAGCTTTCCGCTCTGGGCCAACTGGGTCATGTTCAGCCACCGTGCCTGCAGCGCCGTGTCGAACGTGGCCCCGGCGGTGAACTTCTGCAGAGCCTGCTGCCCATAGTTCTCCCAGGGGATGAACTGGGAATCGATCGTGAAACCAAGATCCTTGGTGAGCTTGGCGTTCACCTGCTCCAGTACGTGGTCCCAGCCGATCGGAACGTCACCCGGCAGCAGGGTGGTCAGGCTGCCGGTGAACCCGCCGGCCCCGGACGTCGAAGGCCCGGAGGTGGCCGATCCGGAGCAGCCGGCCGCGGCGAATCCGGCCATCACCGAACCGGCAAGCAGGAACCGCCGGCGACTCACCCCGGAGGGACCCGCGGGGGTTGGTTCGGCTGCAGACAGAGTCATGCCAGTGTTGTCGGAACAGCAGCTGGTGATCTTGAGGCGCCGCACTCGACCCGGGTGTGCCGACGCTGTCGTCGACTGCCAGCATGACCTCCATGCGATTGCTGCTGCTCGAGGACGACGACAGCATCCGCACGACGCTGCGGATGGCCATGGAGGACGAGGGTTACGCCGTCTTCGAGTACGCACTGGCCGAGGATGCTTTGGAGGGCCTGGCCAAGGCCCCGGTTTCGGTGATGCTGGTCGACCTCATGCTCGGCGGGATGGATGGCCTGACCTTCATCCATCGGGTCCGTCGACAGAGCGACGCGCCGATCGTCGTGATCAGCGCCCGGGTGGACACCTACGACATCGTCGCTGCGCTGGAGGCCGGTGCGGACGATTACGTGACCAAGCCGTTCCAGGTCAAGGAGATCACCGCCCGGCTCCGGGCACTGCATCGCCGTGGTCGCCAGCTGATCGAACCCGACCTGAGCGGTTCCGGCCCGCACGTGGTGCTCGACCAGACCTCGCAGCCGCCGTTGGTGCTCTGGCCGGAGGCCGGGCAGTTGCGCCGAGGCGACGAGGTGGTGCATCTGACCGTCACCGAGTTCCGCCTGCTCTCCGAGCTGGCCTCCTCGGCCGGGCGGGTCCTGAGTCGCCAGACCTTGCTGGATCGCATCTGGGACCGCGGGTTCTTCGGTGACGACCGAATCGTCGACGTCCACGTCCGTCGGCTCCGAACGAAGATCGAGGTGGACGCCGGTTCGCCCCGCATTGTGGTCACCGTGCGCGGGCTCGGATACCGGCTCGATCGGTCATGAACCTCCGCTCCGCGCTGACCTGTTGGCGACCTAATCCGGGACTACGCCGACGGACCACCACATACTTCGCGCTGAGCGGTCTCCTGGTGTCTGTGGTCCTGGCCACGGCCACCTACGTGATCGCCCGCGAATACCTCATCCACCTGCGGGAACGATCGGCGCTGCGGCAGGCCTACGCCGACGCCCGCTTTGTCGGGGACGGACTTCTGGCTCCCGGCGCCTCCCCCACCGACGTGATCAAAGACATCTCCTTGCCGGCTGGGTCCCCAGTTCTGGTCCGCGCCTCTGGACGCTGGTACTCCTCGGAACTCGACAGTCGTCCCGGTGATATCCCTGCGGCCCTGGCGACCACGGTGGAGAAGGGCTCGCCGGGTCTGGCCTGGGCCCAGATTCACGGCCAGGAAGCAATTTTCGTAGGGGTCCCGTTGCCCGCCGCAAATGCGCAGTACTACGAAGTGGCGTCGGTGGTGGAGCTGGAACGGACGCTCGGGATCCTGCGCGGGGTCCTGATCGCCGTCGGGGCGATCACCGCTGTCGGCGCCGCCGTGCTGGGTCGCTCCGCGGCCGCCCGGGTGATGCGCCCGCTGGACCAAGTAGCCACCGCCGCGTCCGCCATCGCGGCCGGGAAGATCGATACCCGGGTGGCGAGCACCGCTGATCCGGATCTCCTCGCCATCGTCGGATCCTTCAACACCATGGTCGACGCCCTCGCCAGCCGGATCGAGCGGGAGACGCGTTTCACCGCCGATGTCAGTCACGAACTGCGCTCGCCACTCACCGCGCTCGTCACCGGTGTCGAACTGCTCGCCGCTCACCGGATGGACCTACCGGAGCGTTCGCGCGGGGCATTGGACGTCGTCACCCGCGAACTGGACCGGTTCCAGCGGACTCTGGAGGACCTGTTACAACTGGCCTGGCTGGACGCCGATAATCCGGCCGAGGCCGGCGACCGGACCGAGACGGATCTGCGCGAGCTGGTTCGCCACATGCTGCACGACCTCGGGCGCGATCGTGAGACCACCACCGAGGCGGTGCCGGCCGGTCCGCACGCCACACCCGTCGTCGTGCGGGTGAACCGGCGGCAAGTGGAGCGCGCGCTGCTGAATCTGATCGACAACGCCGACCGACACGGCGGCGGTCTCCACCGCATCGACGTGGAAACCGACGGGACCGACGCCTACGTATCCGTCCACGACCAGGGTGCGGGTGTCCCGGCGGATCAGCGCGAACGCATCTTCGCCCGATTTGCCCGGGGCGCCGCACCGCGCGGGTCCGGCAGCGGAACTGGACTGGGACTCAGCATCGTTGCCGAGACGCTGCGACAGCACGGAGGCGCCGCCTGGTGCACCGACCGGCCCGACGGGCCCGGCGCACGCTTCGTCATCCGGCTCCCACTGATGCCGGACCAGGCCGACTCCGACCAGGACCAGGACGTCACAACCGGAGAGCACTCCCCCGTCACCGATACTATTTTATTTCGTTAAAAATCCTTGACTGTTGCGCCGTCGCAGCGGCGACAATGGCAGAAGCAAAGCCGTCGGGTCGATATGCGCCGGACCCGCCAAAGGCCGCAGCCGGACCGTAGCCGAGAATGTTCGCCGCGATAAAAATCGCCCACTATGCTACGGCTAAATCATTGCAGTTACCCGTCGAAAACTTTGCGGTTTGATGACGAAACCCGCCAACTGCCACGACTCCCCTTGCTTGAACAGCAGCGAAACTCGCCCTCTGACAAGAGATTCTGCCCGCCTGCCGGTGCGGTCAACGATGTTTCTGGGTGACGCCCGAGTCGTCCACCGAAAATACCAAACCATGTCAACGAACGTTGTCACGGACGAGTTGAAACGTCCGTCTTTATTTCGCGTATCGCTGATGAGATCGCCGGCATGCGCACCAGAAGAACTTTAAGGAACCGTTATCAAATCCGTCTGCCACGAATTTTGACCCACATCTCAGCGAACCCTCGAAAGTGCCCGGAGTTGACTGCCATGAAGATTCAAGGTCGACCCATATCCCAGCTAGAAGGGAGCGGAAATGCTCAGTGATCACCGGCACCTCAGGTGGATGCTCTACGCGTCTGTCATGACCGTGATGGGCGCCCTCGTCGTCATCGGACCCGTCGGGGCAGCCGAGGCACAGTCATCCACGCCAAGGACGAACGCCGCGGCAAGTGCCGCGACTCCGCCCGGCGGCGTCACCCTGCAGACAGAAGAGGCGAAACTGACCGCGGCGGACATCAACCTCGTGGTCGCCGTCCGGCTCGCGGGCCTTTGGGAGATACCGGCCGGGCAGATGGCGATCGAGAAGGGTACGACCCCTCGGGTCCGACAGATCGGCCAGATGATCGCCTCTCAGCACGTCCGGCTCGACGCTCTGGACAAAGCGGCAGCGAAGGAGCTCGGGGTCGAACTTCCGGACCGGCCGACCTCTCAACAGGTACGGTGGCTCGACGAGATGAAGGCCGCTGACGGCGCCGATTTCGACGACATCTACGTGATGCGGCTGCGGGCCGCTCACGGCAAGATCCTCCCCGTGATCGCTGCCGTCCGAACCGGCACTCACAACGACGTGGTTCGCAAACTGGCCCAGGATTCCAACAACTTCGTGCTCACCCACATCACCCTCCTGGAGAGCACCGGACTGGTCCGCTACGAGGAGCTGGGGAAATCCGAGGCCCCGCTCACCGTGCCCGCCAATGCCACCCAGAACCAGTCGAGCGGCCTGGCTACCTCGGCGATCTGGGTCCTGCTGGCGGTGGCCCTCATCGCCGGTGCTCTCTTCACCACCCGGATGGTCCGGCCGCAGACTTTCGGCGGCTCACCCAACCGGCACCTGGAACGTGAGCCCGAGTATCCGGTGCGCGCTCGAGCAGTGGTCGCATCCGCAGACAACTACTACCCGGAACAAGGCCTGCGACTAGGTAGTGGCTCTCGATCACGTTCCTGACCCCTGCACCTGACCCCTGCACCTGAAGAGGCGCTGCCATGCTCGGCTGACTCCGCCGAGCATGGCAGCTTCGGCCGTTTTAATGCTCGCCCTTGATGACGAAGTAGGAGCCTCGGATGACGCCGGCCAGCGTCGACTTCTGCGTCGCGAACTTGAACCGCGACGCCAGCTCCTCGGGGACCGGCATTCCCTCGGACAGCTTGAACCCGACAGCCCGCTTCGACCCTTCCTCCAGTCCGTACATCACGTTGATCGAGAGCCCGGACTCGTAGAAGACATAGCCGAACCGGATTCCCCCGGTGACGAAGCCGGCCGCCTCCAGGGGGCGGGACGCAATGACGATGTCACGTTCCTCAAGGATGCTGTTGACCCAGTCAATCGTCTCGGTCGACTCGCTTGCGGCCTCGACGGTGAAAACGTGGTCGTACTTGTTCTTGAAGTACCGAGCCTCATTCGCCCTCAGGCCGGCCAGACGCTCCGCCACCGGGGACGATTCCACCCCAGCGGTGGAGACGTTCTTGAAGTCAACGACATGCGACATCAGCAACCTCCGGGCCTGCGTGACAACGGAAGGCTCACCCTACGACCTGACCGGCGTTCTTCGGCCCGCCTCCCCGCGCGAGTCACCTGGACATCAAAAGATGTTGCGTCGCAATGTCGTTGAGCGGTATGTCGAGAAAGGCGCGAGCGCATTGGACAATCGCGACGACCGACCACTTGAAGGGACCGTTTCGGCCATGGTGGACTAGGGCCCGGACGGCCGACAGGGTGGCTCACCGATGGTTCTGAGGTGTCGCTGATGACCCGGACAAGACGTCGGCCGCAGGTCCTTGTCCTCGCTGCCCTCCTGACGGTCACGGTCGGGCTGCTGCTGTGGCTGAACGGCGTTGGGCAAGCCGACGAGTCGACCCGAGGGCCGGTGGCGATCAGGGCCGCACTGGCGCAGAAGATGCGCGTCGTCCTGGAACAGCTTCCGCCGGAGGGCCATCAGGGTCATGGCGGGGCGGCCGGGCGGCCGAGCCCCCTGGTCTGCGGGACGCGGGTCTACGGTTACGAGCCGGCCGACGCGATCACCGTCGAGGATGTGGTCACGGTCTACGGCTTCCACATGTGCGCTCTGGCCGAAGCCGGCCGCTCTTTCGACTCGGCCATGAAAATGGTTGCACCGCTGGTCATGCGGTTCGGTGCCGGACCACCAGAGCTGGAGGTTGCCGAGTCCTCGAACGGGGTGTCCTACCGCGACCGGGTGAAGCAGCTCTTCCCGGTGAACTACCAGCAGTCGGCGTTCCAGGAAACCCTCGTGCCGGAGGGGATGGGCGAGCTGCGCCGTCGCTTCGAGGCCATCGCGGGGCCGGCGGCAGGGCCCACGCGGACCGGGACCTGACGACTCCCTGGTCGCGATTGGGGAAGGCGCGGTCCATGGCCAGGGCCCGATCTTCCCCAATCGCTAGATTCGGGTCGCGTCAGCGTTCGCTGGTGCTGCCGATGTTCCACACGCTCAGCCGCCAGCCTCGGCTGGTCTGCTGCAGTTCTGCCCAGTGCGCGTTGCGTAGCCCTTCGAGCGCGTTCCAGGGAAAGGACGGCGTCCCCAGTAGCAGGAAGATCGCCGAGCGCAGCGAGCCCCCATGCGAGACGCAGATCAGCGTCCCGCCGTCCATTGACCCAGCGGCCTCGGTGATCGCGGCGGAGGCCCGAAGCCCGGCATCGGCCCGGCTTTCACCACCACCGATCCGGACGTCGACGTCACCGCGACGCCACGCAGCGTAGTTCTCCGGCCAACCGGCGACGATCTCCTCGCGCAGCAACCCTTGCCACTGCCCGGCGTAGATCTCCCGTAGCCGTGGTTCCAGGGTGACCTCGGTACCCAGCCGGGCGGCCACCACCTCAGCGGTCTGCGCGGCTCGGCTCAGGTCAGAGGAGAGGACCCGGACCGGGCCGCCGGTCAGCTCGCTCGCGAGGGTGTCTGCGACCCGCTTCGCCTGCCCGAGGCCCACCTCATCGAGAGGGACGTCCAGCTGGCCTTGGAAGCGCGCCTCAGCGTTGTACGCCGTCCGGCCGTGCCGCAGCAGTATGACCCGCTGGGCGCTCACGCCCGGGTGGCTCCGGGGACTGCAGAGCCGGTACTCGGCATCGAGCGGTCACCCTCGTCGAACGACGAGTCATCGATGCCGTCGTAGTGGTCGTTGGAACGCTCCCGAGCTTCGGCGTTCGAGGTCAAGACGTCCTGCGGGAGCGGAACCGTCGGGCAGTCGCGCCAGAGCCGCTCCAGCGAGTAGTAGCTGCGCTCCTCGGCGTGCTGCACGTGCACCACCAGCTCGCCGAAGTCGAGCAGCACCCAGCGGCCGTCGCGCTCACCCTCCCGGCGGATCGGCTTGACTCCAACGGTGTTCAACGCCACCTCGACAGCCTCGACGATGGCCTTGACCTGGCGATCGTTCGGCGCCGAGGCGAGCACGAAGACATCCGTGATCACCAGGTGTTCGCTGACGTCAATGGCGACGACGTCGCCGGCCAGCTTGCCGGACGCCGCGCGGGCGGCAAGGGTCGCAAGTTCGAGGGCATGGTCAGAAGCAGTCACACCCCTACCCTCTCACGCCTGGACGGGGAGGCCCGACCCCTGCAATTCTCCAGCGATCACACCGGATGGGCAGAAGTCGGCTCATAAAGGCGATGCTTGTTGATGTACTGGACCACACCGTCCGGCACCAGGTACCAGACCGGCGCGCTGCGCTGGACCCGGTCTCGGCAGTCGGTGGACGAGATCGCCATCGCTGGGACCTCCAGCAGGCTCAGGCGATCGGCGGGCAATCCGGTGCCCTCCAGCCGATGCCCGGGCCGGGTGACGCCGATGAAGTAGGCCAACTGGAACAGTTCGTCGGCGTTCTTCCAGGAGAGGATCTGCGCCAGGGCATCCGCCCCGGTGATGAAGAACAGGTCCGCGTTCGCCCGCTCGGCGGCCAGATCGCGCAGGGTGTCGGTGGTGAAGGTCGGACCGGGCCGGTCGATGTCCACTCGGCTCACGGTGAACCGCGGGTTCGAGGCGGTCGCGATCACGGTCATCAGATATCGGTGTTCGGCCGGCGAAACTTCCCGGTCGGTCTTCTGCCATGGCTGGCCGGTCGGCACGAAAACCACTTCATCGAGGCCGAACCGGCTGCCCACCTCGCTGGCGGCAACCAGGTGACCGTGATGGATCGGGTCGAAGGTGCCGCCCATGACGCCGATCCGGCGCCGCGCCGGCATGGAGTCGGGAATGGTGCTCAGTGCCGGTTACCGACGCTGCGGAAGGACCAGGTGACAGCGAACAGCACGAAGAAGACGCCGAGGGCGATCACTCCGAAGGCCCACGCGGGCATCGGTAGGTCCCGGTGCTCTTCGGCACCCTGGGCGGCAGCGGCGAGCGCGAACGTGAACATCGCGGATCCTGTCCTTTCAACCAAGCCCCAGCGCCTCGGTAGCACGGGCTGTCGATGGTCGAGTGTGCCATGACGCGATCCGTCTACTACGACTACCCTCACCACAATGACCTCCCCGACCGCTGCGAGCGCTGAGCCCGACCTCAGTGTCGTCGTCCCGATGTACGACGAGGAAGCGGTCATTCCGCTGTTCGCAGCCCGCTTGCGACCGGTGCTCGACGCTCTCGGCCGCAGCTACGAGGTGGTCGTGGTGGACGACGGCAGCCGGGACACCACCCCCGCCCTGCTGGAGAAGGCCCGCCGGGACTGGCCGCAGCTACGGGTGATCCGGTTGCGAGCGAACTCCGGACACCAGGCTGCGCTGTCCGCCGGGCTGCAGCGCGCCCGTGGCAACTGGGTCGCGACGATCGACGCCGACCTGCAGGATCCGCCGGAGACGCTGGCCGACATGCTGATCGAGGCGACCACCTCCGGGGTGGACGTCGTCTACGGGGTGCGCAGCGATCGCAGCAGCGACTCGGTGTTCAAGCGGTACACGGCGACGGTGTACTACCGCATGATCCGCCGCTTGGTCGGGCACCACGTACCTTCGGACGCCGGCGACTTCCGGCTGATGAGCCGGGCCACCGTGGACGCGGTGAACCGACTGCCGGAACAGAACCGGGTGCTGCGACTGGTGGTACCGGCGCTCGGTTTCCCCAGTGCTCAGGTGGCGTACGTGCGCGACGAGCGCGCGGCCGGGACGACGAAGTACCCGTTGTCCCGGATGATCCGGCTCACCGTCGACAGCCTGACCGGCTTCTCGATCGCCCCGCTACGGCTGGCCACCTGGTTCGGGCTCGGCGGTGCCCTGGTGACGGCGATCCTGCTGGCCTTCGCACTGGTGGCCTTCATCACCGATCACACCGTCCCCGGCTGGACGTCGACGTTCGTCGCGGTGGCCACCGTCGGCGCCGTCCAACTGTTGTGTCTCGGACTGCTGGGCGAATACGTCGGCCGCCTCTACACCCAGCTCCAAGGCCGCCCCACCTACTACGTCGCCTACGACTCCGAGGACGACGAAATCGTCTGACTCAGGACGCCCAGTAGCCGAGGCAGGAACAAAACGGCAGTAGCCCAGGCAGGAACAACGGCGACCAAGGTAAGCGGGCAGACCACCCAATCACTCCCTCAAGCGGACTCCCCGCGAGCGAGCGAGGCGGCGTCTCGTTGTCTGGACTGACGAGACGCAGCCCCGCCGAAGGCGCGGAACGGTCGAGGAGGGAAGACGACGAGTTAAGCCGCCTCGCTCGCGAGCAAATCCAACTCAGCTGAAGAAGGGTGCCGGGCGCTGGGCCCGGACCAGGAGCGACACCCCTGGCAGCGACTTGACCGGCAGGTAACGCTCGGCCGCGACGATGGCGTGCAGAGCGGTGTTCACCACGGCGGGCAGGTGCTCGAGGTCGCTGCCGGAACTGCTCCGCCGCCGCATCGCTACCACCGGACGCAGCAACACGTTCCAGCTACGCATCGGTTCGCACTGGAATCCGGCGCCGGACAGCAGATCGCTGAGCGTTTGCCGGGTGTAGCGCCGGACATGCCCGACGGCATCGTCATGCGCAGACCAGAGCCGGGGGTCGGCCGGGACCGCGATCAGGAACGTGCCCCCCGGCTTCAGCGCCTCGAAAATCCCGGTGGCGGCGGCCTTGTCGTCTTCCAGGTGTTCCAGGACGTCGAAGGCGACGACGAGATCGAGGCTGCTCGGCGCGATCGGCAGCCGGGTGGCATCCCCCCGGACCACCGGAATCGACCGCTCGGCGCAGACTTCGGCGCCGTCCGCACCGAACTCCAGCGCGGCCACCTGCCAGCCCAGACCCTGCAGGACCCGGGTGTTACCACCACCGGCCGCACCGACGTCCACCGCCTTGCCGGGGATCAGATCGGCGACCGAGCGGGCCAGCAGGCGGCGCCGCTCGCGGTACCACCAGTGTCGGTCCTCGAGCGCGGTCAGCTTACGGACCTCGGTCGCCTCCATACGAAAACTGCTCCCAAGCTATTGATTTGCGCCGATTCACGGTGGATCGGAGGTCGGGTGGGGGGCTAGGAACTCAAGCGCGGATATGACCGTCGCCGGTCACGATCCACTTGGTGGACGTCAGTTCGCCGAGCCCCATCGGGCCGCGCGCGTGCAGCTTCTGGGTGGAGATACCGACCTCCGCACCGAGGCCGAACTCGGCGCCGTCAGTGAAGGCGGTGGAGGCGTTGACCGCGAGTACCGCCGAGTCGATCTCGGTGGTGAATCGTTCCGCGGCACGCAGGTCGCTGGTGCAGATGGCCTCGGTATGACCGCTGGAGTAGGTCCGAATGTGCTCGATGGCCGCGTCCAGCGAATCCACTACGGCCACGGCGAGGTCGGCAGACAGGTATTCGGTCTCCCAGTCGTACTCGGTGGCCGGCACGGCGTCCACTCCGGCCGCCTGGGCGGCGGCGAGTGCCTGCGGATCAGCGTGCAGGGTGATCCCGGCCTTCGACAGTTCGGTCAGCGCCATCGGCAGGAAAGCAGCCGCGACCTCGCGGTGCACCAGGAGCGTCTCGGCCGCGTTGCAGACGCTGGTCCGCCGGGTCTTGGCGTTCAGCGTGATCGCCAGCGCCTGCGCCAGGTCGGCGGAGGAGTCGACGAAGACGTGACAGTTACCGGTTCCGGTCTCGATCACCGGCACAGTGGAATTCTCCACCACGGTCCGGATCAAGCCGGCACCACCACGCGGGACCAGCAGATCAACCAGCCCGCGCGCCTTCATCAGGTGCCCAACGCCCTCGCGGCCCCAGGCATCGATCGAGGCCACCGCGTCGGCCGGGAGCCCGACCTCGACCAAGGCCGCCCGGATCACCTCGACCAGCACGGTGTTCGTCGACTCGGCGGCCGACCCGCCGCGCAGCACGGCGGCGTTACCACTCTTCAACGCCAGCGCGGCGGCGTCCACCGTGACGTTGGGCCGAGCCTCGTAAACCATGCCGATGACCCCCATCGGCACCCTGACCTGGCGCAACCGCAGGCCGTTGGGCAGCGTGGAACCACGGACCACGGCACCGACCGGATCGGGTAGCCCGGCGATGTCCCGGACCGCCGCAGCGATCGCGTTCACCCGGCCGGCGTCCAACCGAAGCCGATCCAGCAGGTTCGTCGCCAGCCCTTCGGCGGCACCGCGCTGGAGATCCTCGGCATTCGCCGCGACGATCCGGTCGACCTGGGCCTGAAGCGCCTCCGCGATCGCCAGCAGACCGGCGTCCTTCTGGCTGCGGGTGGCGGTGGCGAGGATCCGGGCGGCCTGCTGGGCCCGACGGGCGATCGCCCGCACGGCTTCTCTGGGGGCGTCGATGGCCACCGGTGGCTGCTGAGTGGATCCGCTCGAGGGTGCCGGAGCGGCGCTGTGGCCGTCGGCAGTACGGGGAGTCGCTGCAGCAGTGTCGGTGGTGCTCATCAGGTCAGCTTAATGGGTCTTCAGCACAGGCAAATCAAAGAACTCAGGCAAAAGGAACTCAGTCAATAAGTGACGTCAGTCAAAGGGGAGGATCTCCCCCAGCACGAAGACCCTGGGGTGGTCCCCACGATCCCACTGCCGCCGAGCGGTCTGCTGATCAACAACCTCGAGGCCGATCACGCGCCAGCCGGGGAGCCTGGTCGCGACCTCATCATCACCCCAGAGCGACAATGCCTGCCGGATCGCTTCATCGGCGTCGTCGCATTCATCCCAGTATCGGACCTCGACCCGATCGTCCCCGTAGCGGGCGCTGACCAGGAAGGCACGTTCCACACTCAACCGCTCAAGCGCCTTGTGCACCCGACTCGGGACGAGTGAATCACCACCGACAGTCACCTTGACGAACCACAGAGCCGGGGCACCGTCAATTTCCTCGACCGGAACGCCAACCGGCCGACGTTGCAACGCTGCACGTCGCACGCAGGTCAGCGGCGCGAGATCGGGGCTGTTTCGGGCGGGCACAGCTCTAGTTGACCAGATGACGACGCTTACGTCTTGTGATTCGGCGACGAAGCACGGAATTCGTCGGATGATCTCTGCGGAAGGCTCGAAATGCGCATACCAGGAGCCTGGAGACAGTGGAGCTGAACAGCCGATGGATAAATCACGTTCGTTACACAGAGCGACGATTGAGTAACACCAGGTCGTCACGATGGACTATCTCGCGGGCGTAGTCCGGCCCGAGCTCGCGAGCCAGCACCCGGGTGGAGCGACCGAGCAGGTTCGGCAGTTCGGCGGCGTCGAAATTGACCAGCCCTCGAGCGACCACGACGCCGCCCGGAGTGACCAGATCTACCGGTTCGCCGGCGGTGAACCGGCCCTCGACTTTGGTCACCCCGGCGGGCAGCAGCGACATCCGGCGGTGCGTGACAGCAGCGACGGCACCCTCATCGAGCCACAGGATTCCGTTCGGACGAGCCGCGTGGGCCAGCCAGAGCAATCGGCTGGCGGTCTTGGACCCCCAGGCGGCGAACCAGGTGCCGACGTCCGCACCGGCCAGCGCAGCCGCCGCCTGCGGTGCCGAGGTGAGCAAGGTCGGAATTCCGGCGGTCGCGGCGATCCCGGCCGCCTCGACCTTGGTGATCATCCCGCCGGTGCCGACCCCGCTGCCCACCGAGCCGATCTTGATCCCTTCCAGGTCCGCCGGAGTACTGATCAACTCCACCCGCCTGGCGCCGTCCTTTGAAGGCGGTCCGTCATAGAGCGCATCGACATCGGACAGCAGCAGCAAGGCATCCGCCCGAACCAGATGCGCGACCAGTGCGGCCAGCCGATCGTTGTCGCCGAACCGGATCTCGTCCGTCGCCACGGTGTCGTTCTCATTCACGATCGGGACGACGCCGAGCCCCAGCAAGCGACCGAGGGTCCGTCTGGCGTTCGCGTAGTGGCCGCGCCGGACGACGTCATCGGCGGTCAGCAGCACCTGCCCGACAGTCAGCCCACGGCGAGCGAAAGCCTCGGTGTACCGGGCCATCAGCAGCCCCTGGCCGACACTGGCGGCGGCCTGCTGGGTGGCCAGGTCCTTGGGACGGCGCAGCAGCGCCAGCGGGGCGAGCCCGGCCGCGATCGCCCCCGAGGAGACCAGCACCACCTCCGCGCCGGCCTGCCGGCGTGTCGCCAGCGCATCGACCAGGCCGTCCAGCCGGTCGTCGTCCAACCCACCCTCGGTGGTGGTCAGGGACGACGAACCGACCTTGACGACGATCCGGGCGGCGACGGCGAGAGCGCGGCGTCCGGACTCAGAGCCTGTTGTGGAAGTCCCCGCCGTCACGAGGACGCGCCCGGTGGAGTGCACCGCAAGCCCGGGAAGGCCGTGCATAGCGGAGCTACGTGCGGCTTTTCCGGGCGCCGCGGGGCGCCCACCGGGTGCGCCGCAGTAGGCGGGGACTTCCACAACAGGCTCTCAGCGGTGGTCGACTGCGTGATCATCGTTGAAGGCATCCTCGATGCCTTCGACGCGGTCAGCATCATCGATACCGTCGGACACCGCGATCGAATCCTGGTCACCCTCGCCCGGGTCCACCCAGTGACCGGCCTCCCGCTCGTCCGCCAGCTCGCCACGAGCCTCACGACGGGCCACTCGCATCGCCTCGTAGATCTCCCGCCGGGCATCCCGAGTGGGCCGGGCAGGCTCTTCCAGGCGCAGGTCGGAACCTCGCGGCGCGGCCGGGGCAACCGCACCAGCCAGCAGCGTCGGCTCCCAGTCGAACATCACCCCGTCGGCACCGCCGATCACCACCACGGCACCAGCCACCGCGCCGTTCTTGACCAGGGCATCCTCGACGCCGAGCCGGGCCAACCGGTCGGCCAGGTAACCGACAGCCTCGTCGTTGGTGAAGTCGGTCTGCCGTACCCAGCGCTCGGGCTTGATCCCGCGCACTCGGAAGATCTCGCCGTCCGAGGTGTTCTCGTGCTTCACGGTGAACCCGGCGTCGTCGATCGCCTTCGGCCGCAGCACCACCCGGGTCGGTTCCGGGGTGCCGAGCGCGATCCGCGCGTCGGAAACCACCTTGGCCATCCCGAACAGCAGCTCGCGAAGCCCTTCATGACTCACCGAGGAGACCAGGTGCACCTCGAGGCCGCGGGCCTCCAGGTCCGGCTTGACCAGCTCGGCCAGGTCCCGGGCGTCCGGGACGTCGACCTTGTGCAGGACGACGATCCGAGGCCGGTCGGTCAGCGGGACCATGCCCTCCTGAACCGGGTAGGCGGCCAGCTCGGCCTCGATCACGTCCAGGTCGCTCAGCGGGTCGCGGCCCGGGTCGAAGGTGGCGCAGTCGATCACATGGACCAGGGCGGCGCAGCGCTCGACGTGCCGGAGGAACTCCAGGCCGAGTCCCTTGCCCTGACTGGCTCCCGGGATCAGGCCGGGAACATCGGCCACGGTGTAGCGGACCTCGCCGGCCTCGACCACGCCCAGGTTCGGCACCAGCGTCGTGAAGGGGTAATCGGCGATCTTCGGTCGGGCCGCGGAAATCGCGGCCACCAGGCTGGACTTGCCCGCACTGGGATACCCGATCAGGCCGACGTCGGCGACGGTCTTCAGCTCGAGGGTGATGTCCCCGGCCGTGCCCGGCTCACCGAGCAGGGCGAAGCCCGGAGCCTTGCGCCGGGACGACGCCAGTGCGGCGTTACCGAGCCCGCCCCGGCCGCCGGCCCCGACGACGTGCCGGGAGCCGTTTCCGACCAGGTCGGCGAGCAGGTTGCCGTCGGCGTCCCGCACCACGGTGCCGTCCGGGACAGACAGCAGCACGTCGGTGCCGTTGGCGCCGTTGCGGTTGGAGCCCTCCCCCGGCTTGCCGTTGAAGGCTCGGCGGTGTGGCGACCGGTGGAACTCCAGCAAGGTGGTGGTCTGCGGGTCGACAACCAGAACGATGTCGCCACCCTTGCCGCCATTGCCGCCGTCCGGGCCGCCGAGCGGCTTGAACTTCTCGCGGTGCACGGAGGCACAGCCGTGCCCGCCATCGCCCGCGGCGACGTGCAACGTCACCCGATCGACGAACGTGACCATGACTGCCCTGCCTTCAATTGGTTACTACGTGGATCTTGATTTATGGCGTCGTGCGGTGAAAAGGATGAAGGGGCGAGCCGCAACCGGCTCGCCCCTTCAAACCACCTCGTCTGTTGGCGCGAAGCCCTACGCGTCTACCGCGACTGGAGCTTCGATCGGCGCCTCGACCGGGACAATGCTGATGATGCGACGCCCACGACGCGTACCGAAGAGCACGGCACCAGGCTGAAGCGCGAACAGCGTGTCGTCAGTCCCGCGACCGACGTTCACTCCCGGGTGGAAGTGCGTGCCGCGCTGACGGACGATGATCTCGCCGGCGTTGACGAGCTGGCCGCCGAAACGCTTGACGCCGAGGCGCTGACTCTGTGAGTCGCGCCCGTTCCGGGTGGAACTGGCGCCCTTCTTGTGTGCCATCTCTTGCCCTGCCTTCTGTACGCGTCGATTGGCGGCCGGTTGGCTGCTCCGCTGTGGCTGCTACCGAGTGCCGCTGCGCTGTTGTCTAGATGCCCTGACGGGCGAGGACTGCCTAGCTGGTGATGTCTGTGACCTTGATCCGGGTCAGCTGCTGACGGTGACCCTGGCGCTTCTTGTACCCGGTCTTGTTCTTGAACTTCTGAATAATGATCTTGGGGCCCTTGACGGCCTCGACGATCTCGGCGGTCACAGAGACCTTGCCGAGCGCGTCGGCGCCGGTCGTCACATCGGCACCATCGACGAGCATCAACGGAATGAGCTTGAGCTTGTCACCCGCAGCTCCGTCGAGCCGATCGACGGTGAGGACGTCACCCACGGACACCTTCTCCTGGCGGCCACCAGCACGAACGATCGCGTACACGTGAAATCACTCTCCGGTCGTTTCGAGGGGTGCGATCCGGCCCCGACATTCGAGGCAACGGCTCACGCGCGCAGAAGCGTGCCACGCGGCGCACCGCCCTCAAGAGTACGGAGCACACGCTGGGAGAGCAAACCGGGGTCGGGAGACCTCCGGTGGCGAGCCACCCAGAGCACTGTCGACTACCTTGCGGTAGCTCCAGGTAATTGCCAATCGAGGTTACACACCTACCCATACCCATCCGTAACACTTCGTCCGCGCGTCATCATCTGGCAGGCGAGACCCCCAACAAAAAGGAGATTTACCCATGACCCGCCCGAAAATGATCAACCGCTCGATCCTGGCCACCCTGAGCGTTGGTGTACTCGGCACCGCGATCGCCCTGGCCGGGAGCGCCAGCTCGGAGGCCGCCAGCACCTCGGCCGAGTCCGTCGCCAGGTCCAGCAGCGTGCCGGAGGCGATTGCCGTTCCGGCCGGAAACGTCGCGATCGCTGACTTCGCTGCCCAGGGCGTGCAGGTCTACCAGTGCACGGCCGGCGCCTGGGTCTTCGTGGAGCCGGCGGCCAACCTGCTGGGCCGGACGCTGACTCGGCCGATCACCGTTCAGACCGCGGTCCACTTCCGTGGCCCGAGCTGGCAGTCCAGCACGGACGGCTCGCTGGTGACCGCGACCGCCGTGGCCAACTCGCCGGTTCCCGGATCGATCGCTCAGCTGCTGCTGAAGGCCGCCACCAACCGTGGTGACGGCATCTTCGGCAAGGTCAGCTACATCCAGCGGTTGAACACGGCCGGCGGCACCGCCCCGGCCGGCGCCTGCACCGACGGCACCACCACCGGCATCCGCTACACCGCGACCTACCGCTTCTTCACGCCAGCCACGAGCTAGCCCGCAAAATGCCGGCGATCATGCACGGTTACCCGCTTTGAAGCGGGCAACCGTGCATGATCGCGAGCAATAGATGGGCAACCGTGCATGATCGCGGGCCAGAGGCGGGCAACCGTGCATGATCACCACGGCTTTGCCTAGTGGCGGCCTCGGCCGCGGGAGTTACCGCCACCACCGGAGTTACCGCCACCACCGGAGTTACCGCCGCCACCACCGGAGTTACCGCCACCGCCGGGGTTGCCGGGCAGCTCTGACTGCCGCTTTTCCACCGGCTCCTCATGAATGATCAGGCCGCGCCCGCCGCAGTGCTCGCAGGTCTCGCTGAACACCTCGAGCAGGCCCTGGCCGACCCGCTTGCGAGTCATCTGAACCAATCCGAGCGAGGTCACCTCGGCGACCTGGTGCCGGGTGCGGTCCCGACCCAGGCATTCCAGCAGCCGACGCAGCACCAGGTCCCGGTTGGACTCCAGCACCATGTCGATGAAGTCGACGACGATGATCCCGCCGATGTCCCGCAGCCTCAGCTGGTGGACGACCTCCTCGGCCGCCTCCAGGTTGTTCTTGGTGACGGTCTCCTCGAGATTGCCGCCGGCACCGACGAACTTGCCGGTGTTGACGTCGACAACGGTCATCGCCTCGGTCCGGTCGATCACCAGAGAGCCGCCCGAGGGCAGCCAGACCTTGCGGTCCATGCCCTTGGCCAGCTGCTCGTCGATCCGGTGCGCGGCGAACACGTCCTGGTCCGCGTCCCAGCGCTCCAGCCGGGGCGCCAGGTCCGGGGCAACGTGCGAGATGTAGCCCTGCAGGGTGTCCCAGGCCTCGTCACCGGAGACGATCAGCTTGTTGAAGTCCTCGTTGAAGATGTCCCGGACCACCTTGATCGCCAGGTCCGGCTCGCCGTACAGCATGGCTGGCGCCTGGACCGTCTTGACCTTGGCCGAGATGTCTTCCCACTGCGCACGCAGCCGGGCGACATCGCGCTCCAGTTCCTCATCGCTGGCACCTTCCGCAGCGGTACGCACGATCACACCGGCGTCGTCCGGGACGATCTCGCGCAGGATCTTCTTCAGCCGGGAGCGCTCGGTGTCCGGCAGTTTGCGGGAGATCCCGGTCATCGAGCCGTCCGGTACGTACACCAGGTAGCGGCCGGGCATCGAGATCTGGCTGGTCAGCCGGGCGCCCTTGTGACCGATCGGGTCCTTGGTGACCTGCACCAGAACCGCCTCACCGGCCTTCAGGGCGTGCTCGATCCGGCGTGGCTGACCATCCAGGCCGGCCGCGTCCCAGTTCACCTCACCGGCGTAGAGCACGGCGTTGCGACCCTTGCCGATGTCGATGAACGCGGCTTCCATGCTGGGCAGGACGTTCTGCACCCGGCCGAGA
The DNA here is from genome assembly GCA_035474375.1 of Kineosporiaceae bacterium. Lineage (GTDB taxonomy): Bacteria > Actinomycetota > Actinomycetes > Actinomycetales > Kineosporiaceae > JANNPJ01. Next base: position 26,318 of record DATINJ010000308.1, read on the forward strand.
TAGACGTTGCCGACCGTTGAGGTCTGGGTCTTGCGCGCCACATAGTGCTCGACCAGCACGTTGTCCTCGAGGACGCCGATCTGGGTACGGCCCTCGCGCTCGCGGACCACCATCACCCGGTTCACGCTCTCGCGCCGGGTCAGGAATTCCGCCTCGGTCAGGATGCTCTTGCGTCGACCGGCCTCCCGGCCCTCGCGACGGCGCTGCTTCTTCGCTTCCAGCCGGGTGGAGCCGCGGATGGCGGTGACGTCGTCCCGGGTGCTCTCCCGAACCCGGGTGACCACCCGGGTGGAGTCCTCGACGACGGCCTCGCCGTCTCCACCGCTGGCGCCCCGACGGCGACGACGACGGCGACGGCGGCTTCCGGACGACTCTCCGGCGCTCTCCTCGGTCTCGTCGTCCTCGGTGTCTGCGGTCGCTTCCGCAGCCGCCTCTTCGTCCTCATCCTCGTCCTCGGCGGTGCCGGACGGCTGCTCCTCGGCTGCCTCGTCCTCACCCGCATCGGCGTCCGTGCGCCCGCGGCCGCGACGTCCGCGACCCCCACGGCGACGGCGGCGGCGGGGGGTCGAGCCCTCGTCCGCGCTTTCCTCGTCGTCGTCCTCGTCCTCGGCCAGGTCCTCGACCAGGTCCTCGACCAGATCGTCGACGTCGTCGACGTCGTCGACCAGGTCGGGCTCGACCACGATCGCGTCCTCGACGGACGCCGCCGGGGTCTGGACATCGATCTCGACCGGCGCGGCCTCGGGCTCGGCTGCGGTCGGTTCGGGCTCCTGGACGACCGGAGCCTTCGGCGGACCGGCCGGGCGGGAAGCGGCCCGGCGGGCCCGCGGAGCGACCGGCTCAGGAGCCTGGAACAGCGGCATGATCGCGCGAATCGGAGCCGAGGTCTCGATCGGCGCCACGACCTCGACGACAACCTGAACCTGGGGTACCTGCTCGGCAGCGACGTCACCGGTCGACGCAGCGCTGGTGCTGGTCGGGGTGGTACTGGTCGGGGTGCTGCTGGCAGGCGCGGCGAACGGCGCGGAACTGGGCGCTGGAGCCTTCCGGCTGCGCCGCCGGGCCGGCTTCTTGGCCGACTCGGCGGAATCCCCGAACAGGGCATCGGAGTGCTCCGTAGCCCCGGGCTGCTCCACGATGTCGGCCTGGTCGGCGACCTCGGATTGCGCCACGATGGCAGGCTGGACCACGGCCGCCGGCTGGTCCGGTACTTCGGCCTGGTCGGCGACCTCAGACCGGGTCACGACCGCAGGCTCCCCCGCGACCTCGGGCTGGTCCAGGACGTCTGGCTGAGCCGAGCCGTGGCCCGGCTGATCCACGACTGGCTGATCCACGACCGACTGGGCGGCGCCCTCGGTGCCGGCCACGCTCGCCACCGCGTCGGCGGTATCCAGGTCGGCTGCGCTCGGCACGGTCGTTGATTCCTGGGCGGCGCGCGGAGCAGCTCGAGGGCTGGTGCGCTTGCGCGGTGCCCTGGTCCGCTTCACCGGCGCGGGTGCCGCATCGACCGCGTCGTCCGAGGTGGCACCGGCAGCGTCGGACCCGTCGATTCCGGGTGTCCCGGCCGCATCGGTCCCGGCCCCAGAACTCGGCACTTCAGAACTCGGCAGGTCAGCGCTCGCAACGGCGTCGGACGGCGCGAGCCCGGACTGCGGGTCCACCGTCTCCGGCGCGGCGGCCACCTTCTTGGTGGTGCGAGCGCGACTGGCCCGACGCCGGGGAGCAGCGGTCGGCTGCGCTACGGGGGCGATGACCTCACTGGTAACCGCCTCAGCACCCTCGCCGACAACCGGCGCAGCAGCCTCAGTACCCTCACTGGCTCCAGTCGCGGCAGCGGCCGAATCCGGATCACGATCGTCCGGGGTCGTGTCGTTCGTGTCGCGAGACTCGTTATCAAGTGTCACGGGCGTTCTCCCGTCAACCCCGGGCGCCGGTCACACCGAAGTCGGCGCCGCTCGGAGCGGTCGGCTGAGTCGCAGCACCGGTTCGGCGCGGCGGAAGTCAGTTCCTACGCCGTGGCGGCGTGCGCCGACCGGTGACGGTGGGCGCGGCACCTCTCAGGCGCCGCCGACGTCCCGATCGGGGACCAGTGGATCGGTCACCGAACCGTCTGCCTCGTCGAGTAACCCCTGCGCCAGCCGCGTCACCAGGGGTGGTGACGGAGGCGCGAAGTCGGCTACCGCGCGGAAAGCGGAGAGAACATCGTCGGGGCGTACGGCCGGTGTGGCGTGCCGTACGACCACTCGCAGTATCGCACAATCGCGCGTCGGACTTGATGCCGAGTCGTCCTCGACCTCGATCCTGACGACCGCCTCACGAGCGTCGAACGTGCGCAGACCGGCTTTAGTCATCCGCTGCACTTCCACTCGTTCGGCGGCCAGGAACCGTTCGACGACATCGGCCAGAGCGACCGCATTATCGGACAATCCGGGCAGCTCGATCTGCCAGATCGAGGCCTGCAACCGGTCCGCGAGCGCGCCCGGACCGGCCTCGACGGCTTCGGTGATGTCCAGCCCGGGTGGTAGCGCTTGATCCAGTGCCACCCGGATCTGCTCGACGTCGCAGCGCCGGGCCAGGGCGATCTCGATGTACTCCGCCTCGCTGGCGGCACCAGTGGGCGCGGCGTTGGCGTACGAGATCCTGGGGTGCGGGTTGAACCCGGCCGAGTAGGCCATCGGGACGGCAGCCCGGCGCAGCGCTCGCTCCAGCGCTCGCTGAAAATCGCGGTGGCTGGAGAAGCGCAGCCGACCACGCTTGGCGTAGCGAAGTCTGAGCCGCTGGACCGCCGGGGGCGGGGGCGGTCCGTCCGGACTTCGGGCCACGGGGTTGCCTCCAGAGCTGGGAACTGTCGGTGATACAGAATGAACCAGCACACGGTACCCAGCTCAGCGCAGTGGATTCGCCACGATCACCACGTTGTCCCGGTAGCGATGCGTTTCCGGATCGAACGGCCCGCCACAAGTGATCATTACCAGTCGATGCTTCCCGCGCTGATCAAAGAGGTCGGTTCCGGCCGCCAACCTGGCCTTGGACAGCTTGCGGACAGTCGCCACCCGGTAGATCTGGCCGTGCGTGCCATCGGCCAGCTTGAGATTTTGACCGGGGCGCATGTTGATCATCTCGGCCAGGACGCCGATCCCGTACCCGGCCGAGTCGACGTGACCGGCCAGGACGATGCCGCCGAAGGGTTCTCCGGCTTGGGCGCCACCGGTCCACCAGCCGATCCGGTCCGGGTTCTGCGGCACGTCCAGCACGCCGTCCGGATGCACGGACGCCGGCTGAATCGGTGCCAGCCGACCGGAGGGCAGCCGGATCGAGGTGGGGATGAAGGCGACCTCCCCCAGCTCTTGGGCCACCCGAGCGATCGGGGCTCGACCGGTCAGTGCCGTGCCGTCCGGAACCTCGGACGGCACGATCACCTGATCGTCCTGCAGCACCTTCGGACCGCCCACGATGCCGGTCAACCCCGGGACCGCGTCGTCCGCGGCCACCGCCACACCGGCATCGCCGTCGGCACCGACCAGCAGGTTCAGCAGACCGCTGGTCCCCAGCGCCCCGATCGACAGGCCGATCCCGGCCACCACCAGGCAACTGGCGACCCGCACGTACCAGGGAGTCGTTATGGGATCTCTCACAGCGCGACGCGTCGCCGCATCCGTCGACCGGTAACCATGACCAACGCGGCCGCCGCGAACAACCCGATCGCGGACGCCATCATCACCTCGGCCGTCCTGGAACGGTCGGTGACGAACTCCTGAGCCGCTTGGCCACCATTACCGGTCGGCACCGAGCTCGGGGCACTCGCGCCGGAGGTCTTCGCCTTCAGGCTGTGCACCACGGCGTCCATCGACCCGGTAGTCACGTTGCCGATGGCGAACACTCTGGTCAGCGTGCCCTTCTTCAACGTCAGGCTGACCGGGCCGAGAATCGCCGTGCCGTCGGTGGCCGCCGGCACGATGTCGACCTGGTACTTCGCGGCGGGCACCACCACGGTCAGGGCCTCGCCATTGGCGACGTTGCTGAACAGGACATCGCCGTTGACCCGAATGTCGGCCGGCGGCGCGGCGGCGGTGTGCGCGACGGAGAGCCGGAGTTTGCCCGGCCCGACCGCCGAGAGGTCATTGCGATAGGTGGTGACGGTGGCCGCCATCGAACTGTCGGAGCGCAGGTGCGCGACGACGTCCAGGCTCTGCCCGGCGGCGACGGTGAACTTGGCCTGCACGACCGTTTCGTCCCCGTCTTTCAGGGCCACCCGGTGGCTACCGGAATCCAGCCGTAGCGGGCCGACGATCGCCTTGGGGTCGGCCTTGGCGAGCACCATTTTCGCGTCCACGTAGATATCGAGGACCTGACCGGCGATGCCGTGGACGATATAGACATCTGCCGTTCCGGAGGCCGCAGCGGCGGGGCCGGCCAGCGCCGCCGGAATCGCCAAGCCGACCAGCGCCGCAAGGACAATCGCGCCGATAACCCGAAAAGGCGCACCAAACGGACGACGCGCCTGGGCGCTGGGCGTTGAACCGGGCCTGGCCCTGGGGGATTCCGAGCGGTGCTGCGTCATGCGATCCTCCGAAACGGTTCTGGCTGATCTACCCGCTGTGACCGCTGATCGCTCAGGGCTCCGGCTAACGTTTGATTGATCAACACCCTGTCACTTCCATCGGCCAGACCGCAGGTATTTCACGTCTAAACCACTGCCAGTTACCCCTTCCGGTCTACTGTTACCGCCAGCGACACTGTCAGCGATCAGCTCTGGCCAGCGCACGGTTCGAGACGAACGGCCGACCGGGCCGTAATCCGTTGGTACGAGCAGGCAATCAGGAGGAATCGGGCATTGCGCCGACAACGGCTAGGGCGTGTCTCCTAACTCGGCGACCGAGCGAGGAGCCGCCCGGAGGTCGGCTCGCAAGGCGGAGGAGGCCCTCATAGCGGAGCTATGCGGGCCGACGACAACGCCGCGAGCTGGCCTCCGGGGGGCCCGCAGCCGGACGCGGAGTTAGGAGACACGCCCGAGGCAGCGCGGACGAGCAAGTGGTTGCCGGGGACTGACAGCAAGGGAGAGCCACGATGGTCGATCGCAACTCGGCTCCGACTGAGGAGATCCCACCGGGCTACCCGACCGAGGCCCTGCTGAAGCATCAGGTCGCTGCGGCCCGGGAACTACGCGCAGACCTCGATCAGTTGCGCCGTCAGTTGGACGACGGGCCGCCACCTCTTTCGCCGTCCCGCAGGCGTACCTTGCGGCCCTGGTTCGGCTTCCTCGCCGTCGGCGCGGTCAGCACCGTGATCGCGGCGGCGCTCCTGGTTCCGTGGTCCGACCTCAACGGGAATTCGGCACCATCCCCGATCGCTTCGCCGGCCGCGCAGGCCGCCCCGGCGCTGATTCCGACGTCCACCCTGATCGCCACCCCCGCGCCCTCCGGTTCAGCTGCGCCCGGTTCGGCCGCGCCCGGTTCGGCCGCGCCGTCTGCTTCAGCCAAACCATCGACACCGGCCAAACGGTCGGCGCCCGCCCCGCGATCGGCGCCGGGCGGCACCCTGCCCGCGAACGGCCCCGGGATCGATCAGCCCGGAACCATGATGCTGGTCCAGGCCACCAAGGACGGCTCGCTCGATGTCATCGAGCAGGCCCGGTTCGGGCCGGGCGGCTCACCGCAGATCGATCTCCGACTACCCTCGCTGGCCTCACTCGGCGGCAAGGTGGCCGCGTTGACCCCGACAGTGCGGGACTTGCGGGTGGCGGTGAACGACACCCCGGCGCCAGCCGACCCGACCGGCGACGGCCTTGGCTGGGTGGTGGCCAAGGCCGGCGACGAGCGAATCCACACTGTCCAGCTCAGCTATCGGATTGACGGCGCGATCGTTCGTACCCCTGCCTCGAGTTCGGGCCGAGCGCTCGGCGTGTCACTGCCGCTGCTCGGCCAGACCCTGCGCGAGCAAGGGCTGCCACTCGTGGTCCTGGCCGAGGGCGTCCAGGGATCCGCGGTCGGCGGCGCCACCTGCCCGAGCGCCCCGACCACGAAAATGCTGTGCGGCAAGGAGGTCTCGGGCGGATGGCTGGCCACCATCCCGGCCGAGGCCAGCTCCCCCGCCCTGCTGCTCCAGCTCAACCTGACCTGACCGACGCTACTGCGGCGGGGCGTAGCTGGGCGGAGCTCCGATGGTGACCGGGATCAACTTGCGACCGGTCGGCCCGATCTGGATGTCGAGATCCAGCTGCGGACACACCCCGCAGTCGAAACACGGCGTCCACCGGCAGTCTTCGACCTCATCCTCGGTGAGCGCGTCCTGCCAGTCCTCCCACAGCCAGTCCTTGTCCAGGCCAGAGTCCAGGTGGTCCCAGGGCAGAACCTCGGTGAAATCGCGCTCCCGGGTGGTGTACCACTCGACGTCGACCGGTTCGTCGGCCAAAGCCGTTGCTGCGGCGTCCATCCAGCGGTCGTAAGAGAAGTGCTCGCTCCAGCCGTCGAACCGACCGCCGCCTTCCCAGACCGCACGAATCACCTTGCCGACGCGGCGATCGCCGCGTGAGAGCAGGCCCTCGATCTGGCCCGGCTTGCCATCGTGATAGCGGAAGCCGATCGCCTTCGCATAGCGCTTGTCCGACCGGATGGCGTCGCGCAGCTTGGCCAGCCGCGCGTCCACCAGCTCGGGTGCGGTCTGGCCGACCCACTGGAATGGCGTGTGCGGCTTCGGGACGAACCCACCGATCGACACCGTGCACCGAATGTCCCGGCTGCCGGATACCTCGCGACCGGTCTGAATCACCCGCTTCGCGAGCTCCGCGATCTGCAGCACATCCTCGTCGGTCTCGGTCGGCAAGCCGCACATGAAGTACAGCTTCACCTGCCGCCAGCCGTTGCCGTAGGCCGTGGCGACGGTGTTGACCAAGTCGTCCTCGGTGACCATCTTGTTGATCACCTTGCGGATCCGCTCGCTGCCGCCCTCCGGGGCGAAGGTCAGCCCGGAGCGCCGGCCGTTGCGGGAGATCTCCTTGGCCAGGTCGACGTTGAATGCGTCCACCCGGGTACTCGGCAGCGACAGGCCGGTCTGGGTGCCCTCGTAGCGGTCCGCGAGTTGCTTGGTGACCTCGGCGATCTCGGAGTGGTCCGCGCTGGAGAGGCTGAGCAGGCCCACCTCCTCGAACCCGGTAGCGGCCAGGCCAGCCTCGACCATCTTCCCGATGCCCTCGATCGAGCGTTCCCGGACCGGACGAGTGATCATCCCCGCCTGGCAGAACCGGCAGCCCCGAGTGCAGCCTCGGAAGATCTCGACGCTCATCCGCTCGTGCACGCTTTCAGCCACCGGCACCAGCGGCTGCTTCGGGTACGGCCACTCATCGAGGTCCATCACGGTGTGCTTGCTGATCCGCCACGGAACGCCCGGACGGTTCGGCGCCACCTTCTGGATCCGGCCGTCCGGCAGGTAGTCGACGGTGTACAGGCTGGGAACGTAGACGCCACCCATCCGGGCCAGCCGGAACAGCAACTCCGGACGGCCGCCGGGGCTGCCTTCTTCCTTCCAGGTGCGGACCAGGTCGGTGATCGCGCCGACGGCCTGCTCGCCGTCGCCGAGCACGGCACAGTCGATGAAGTCCGAGATCGGTTCCGGGTTGAACGCCGCGTGCCCACCGGCAACCACGATCGGGTCGTCATCGCCACGGTCCACGGCCAGCATCGGGATGCCGCCCAGGTCCAGGGCGGTCAGCAAGTTCGTGTAACCCAGTTCGGTGGAGAACGAGACTCCGAACAGGTCGAACGACTTCACCGGCCGATGCCCGTCGACGGTGAACTGCGGGACGCCGTGCTCGCGCATCAGTCGTTCCATGTCCGGCCACACCGCATAGGTGCGCTCGGCCAGAGCGTCGGAGCGCTCGTTCAGCACTTCGTAAAGGATCATCAGGCCCTGGTTCGGCAGCCCGACCTCGTAGGCATCCGGGTACATCAGCGCCCAGCGGACCGTGTTCGGCCCACCGACCTGCCAATCCTTGGTTTGCGAGTTCAATTCGCCACCAACGTACTGAATCGGCTTGGAAACGTGCGGCAACAGCCGCTCCAGGCGGTCGAAGACCGATTCGGCGTGCGAGTACCCAGGCATGTCCGTCAGCTTAACCGTGCCTGGCAGGTCCGTCGGATCGCCGGCATCCAGGGCGGGCCTGCTACCACCATTCCACCCTTGCGAAACCCCAACCCGTGATCATGCACGCTTGCCCGCTCTGCAGAGAGCAGACGTGCATGATCACGGCAGGGTTTACAGGCCGGGGAACCAGAGCGCGATCTCGCGAGTCGCCGATTCGGGTGCGTCGGAACCGTGCACCACGTTCTGCTGAACGGCGCTGCCCCAGTCCCGACCAAGATCGCCACGGATCGAGCCGGGAGCCGCCTTGACCGGGTCGGTGGCACCGGCCAGGGTCCGGAAGGCGGCCACTACCTGCTCACCCTCGATCACGGCAGCGACCACCGGGCCAGAGCCCATGAACTCGACCAGGTTGTTGTAGAACGGTTTGCCGAGGTGCTCGGCATAGTGCTGCGCCAGCAGGTCGCCACCGGCCGTCCGCATCTCCAGCGCGACGATCAGGTAGCCCTTGGTCTCGATCCGGCGCAGAACCTCGCCGACCTGACCATGACGCACGCCGTCCGGCTTGATCAGAACCAGCGTCCGCTCGGTAGCCATGATTCCTGTCCCTCTCGCCACAAACTTGTCGAATTCGACCGGAATCTGTCCGGCCGCACCTGCGCAACCACTGAGGTCCGCGGGTCGCGCCAGCCTAGTGGGGTCCCGGCTGGCTGCCGTGGGCCGGATGGGGCAGATCGCTACCGAATCGCCCGGCGCGACTCAAGACGAGCTGGTCGGACGGCGATGAATGGGAAGACCGAGGAGGAGAGACATGAACCGTCCGCCGCTCAGCATTGTCTTGTCTTCGGTGCTCGCCGCCGCGATCGAGGGTGCGGGCCGACCCGGCCTGCTGGCCGCCCTGCACCCGGACTTCGGCCGGCCGGTGATCCGGCAGGACGTGCCCGACGTGCCGGGCCTGGCTCAGGTGATCACGCTGCCCCGGGTGATCCCGATGCCCCGCCGAGCGGCACACCCGCTCGCGAACCACCCGGAGCAGCTCACCGACGATCCGAACCCGGACCCCGATCCTCACGCCGCCTAGAACAGACCCGGCCCTAGAAGTCGCCGGGAGCAACCTGCGCGCACATCAGGCCCATCGCCCGCCACATCTCGACCACCTGCTTCCGGTCGTCGATCACGCCACGGACCGCCCAGCGAGCCGCTACGTGCCGGTCGAACAGCTCCCGCTTGACGATCGAGTCCTTCCGGGCATCCCCGGCCGGACGCATGAACAAATCGGCGTACGGCACCTCGTGCTTGGCCAGCCACTGCTCGGTCAGGAGCCGGCAACTCTCGTCCCGGCCCGACATCACCACGATCTGGGCACCGGTGGCGAGCGCCTGAACGAGTTCCACCACCGCCGGGTTGGGTGTGTCCTCCCCCACCCGATGCCACTCGAACGGACTTCGGGCACCCTCCGTGGTCGCCATCAACGCCAACGTGCCGTCAATGTCCACCAGCCAGGCGGCCGGGAGTTCGGGGTCCGGCCGATAGACCGAGCCGAAAACCTCCGAACCGCCCGCCGCCGACTTCGGAACGAGCGCCGAGGCAGGTAGCCCCCGACCGGAGGCCAGGAACCGGGTGTGCAGTTCACGGATCAGCTCCGAACCCACCGCCCGTTCACCACGCGCGGCCCGCTCGTCGTCCCGCCGGATGCACTCCAGTACCGGGACGTCGGTGAAATCCTGGACGGCGAACTCCGCTCCCGCCTCTGCAGCCAGCTGTACCCAGGCGCTCACGTAGCGAGCTCGAAGATGCATGTCGTCCACCACGACCGACCGGCCGGCCGCCAGCAGCGCCCGGACCGAGGCCTGCTGGACGACGTTGATCGCGGCTTCCTGCCGATGCGTCGGCCGCGCCGTGCCGAACAGGTTGAATCGCAGGTCATCCCGATTAACCCGGGCCCGTTCGGCCGGGTCGGCCGCAACCCATTCTCGAGCCCACGTGCTCTTGCCGGAGGCCGGCAGCCCCCGAGTGATCACCAGCCCGGCCATCAGGCCACGTCCTCTCCACGAGCTCCGATGCCACGCTCGGCGGCCGGCCGGATCACCGCCCACGCCTGCGGAACGATCGGCCGCCCGTCGAGTGCAGCGAATACCATTGCCCGATAAGGGCTTTCTGAAATCTCAAGGGCAATCTGCTTACGCTCCATGCCGGACACCTTCGCCACCATTGCGGCAACCTCGGCCAGCACCGCTTCAACCTGGGCCCGGTGCCGGTCGTTGGTCTGCGCGATCCAGTCCAGGAACTCCTCGGGTACCGACTGCCGTACCTGCTCCAGCCAGTCCGGCCCGCCATCAAGCATCGCCTGGACGTCGTCCGGAGCCAACCGCAGCACCTGACCGAGTCGCCGCAGGGAGACCTCGGGGTCGTCGGCCAGTGCAGCGTGCACAGCCGAACGTTCCCACAGCCGCCGAGCGGTCAGGCCGGTCACGATCCGATGCAGCTGGATGTAGTCCGCTTGCTTGAGCTTTGTCATTGTTCCGGCCAGCGGTCCACCTGCCAGATAACGGACGACGAGACCTTCAGCATTCTCCCGCGGTTCCGCTGCGAGAGCCCCGGCCAGGGTCTGGTAGGCGTGCACTTCTGTTCGCGGACCGGGCCAGGCCGCGCACACCTCGTCGAGCGGACCGACCGTCGTCCCGACGCTGATCTGCACCGCACCGAGCAGCACGAGGTCGTCCATGCCGCCGTAATCGAGGACGATCCGATTTGACGGGAAGATGATCTCGAACAGGTAGGTCCAGCCGTCGCGCGGCTGCCACTTTCCGGCATACCGGTCGAGGTATACCTCGGTCGCGTGCTGGGCCTGCTCGCTGGCGAAGCTACCTCGGGTGGCGATCGCCGGGCCGTCGGCGGTGACATAGAGGATCCCGAGCGAGCCGTCCGCCTTGTCCGTGACCTCCACCGGCGAGTGCAGATCGAGCTCGTCAGCGGAGTGCTCGCCATGGTTGAAGAATTTCTTCCAGGGCCGGGCCACCACCCGGTCGTCGGCGTCCACAATCAGCCCCCGACACTGGGTGGTCACGACCGTCCAGGTCCGACTGAACACGGCCAGCTCGGTGTAGTTGAAGATGCGCAACGGCAGCGAAGGATGGCGCTGCACCCGCACCAGACCGTCCGCGACGGCAGCGGCGAGCTCAGTAGCGGGAACCACCTCGTTCAGGTGGACGGCGGGCACGGTTTCGTTGATCTTCACGGCTGAACTGTGCAGCAAGAAGAGGGCTACCGTCGCCTCAATATCACTTCAGCCGAAAATCTCTCGCCGTGAAGCCGAGGAGCGCAACGGCCCGCCGCCCGGTTTCAACGTCCGAGTGGGCCGGCCTGACCGGTGTAGCCGAGCTTGGCCGCGGCTGCCTCGATCTCTTCCCATCCTTGCCGAGCCTTGCTGATCTGCTCGGTGTGCTCGGCGGCGAATTGCTGCACGGCTGCCAGCGCATCAGGTAGGTGAGAATTGTAGATGTCGCTG
>DATINJ010000309.1:0-10243 GCA_035474375.1 Kineosporiaceae bacterium
CGACCATGACAAGCGGCTGCTCCAGATCGAGCTGCTCAAGCTGCAGAAGTGGTGCAAATCCACCGGCGAGCGGCTGGTCATCCTGTTCGAGGGCCGGGACGCGGCCGGCAAGGGCGGCACGATCAAGCGCTTCATGGAGCACCTGAACCCCCGCGGCGCCTCGGTGGTGGCGCTGGAGAAGCCGAGCGAGCGGGAGAGCACCCAGTGGTACTTCCAGCGCTACATCGACCATCTGCCGGCGGCCGGTGAGATCGTGTTGTTCGACCGGTCCTGGTACAACCGGGCCGGTGTCGAGCGGGTGATGGGCTTCTGCAGCCCTCTGGAGTACCAGGAGTTCATGCGACAGGCCCCCGACTTTGAGCGCATGCTGGTGCGCTCCGGTATTCATCTGGTCAAGTTCTGGTTCTCGGTCTCGCGGGCCGAGCAACGTACGCGTTTCGCCATCCGGCAGGTCGATCCGGTCCGGCACTGGAAGCTCTCGCCGATGGATATCGCTTCGCTGGATAAATGGGAGGACTACACCGAGGCCAAGGAGGCCATGTTCTTCTACACCGACTCGGTGGACGCGCCGTGGACGGTGGTGAAGAGCAACGACAAGAAGCGAGCTCGGCTGGAATCGATGCGGTACGTGCTGAACCAATTCGATTACGATGACAAGGATCCCGACGTCGTCGGCCGGCCGGACGGGCTGATCATCGGCCGTGGGGTAGACCTGTTCGAACAGGACGAAGACACTGAAAAGTCTTACCCGGCACTGTAGCCCGCTCCACCACGTGATCATGCACGGTTGCCCCGGACACGGGAGCAACCGTGCATGATCACGAAGTGGTTTGGAGCGCGCTTCAGCCCAATTGGTAGGACAGGTGGACGACGCCGGTCGAGAAGGTCTGCGAGCCGGTGAACTGCAACGGCACCCGCCCGCCGGATTCGTCGAAAAGACGCTTGCCGCTGCCCAGCACGATCGGACAGACCCAGAGGTGCAGCTCGTCGAGCACCCCGGCGCGGACCAGCGACCGGACCAGGCCGGCGCTGCCGGTGATCGAGATGTTCCCGCCGGACCCCTGCTTGAGCGCGGTCAGGGCCGCCACGACGTCCCCTTCGATCAGGGTGGCACCCTCCCACTCGAGGCAGGTCAGCGTGGTCGAAGCCACCAGTTTCGGCGTCTTGTTCATGAAGTCGGCGATCTCCCCGGTCTGCCCGGGCCAGAACGCGGCGAACTCCTGGTACATGTTCCGGCCCAGCAGTAGCGTGTCGGTCGATTCTCGGCGAGCCTGGATGGACTGCCCGACCTCGTCGCAGTAGTAGTCGAAGCTCCATTTCTCCGGTGACTCGATCACGCCGTCCAGTGAGATGTGCAAGCCCGCGACGATCTTTCGCATGATGTCTCTCCTCGAAGTAGGTCGTCCTGTACTGGTGCAGCGAACGACCCAGGGCCGGATCGACACGATCGACAAGATTGTTTGGAGATTCTTTTGTGCGACGATGGGCAGCCTTCCGGTCGAGCGAAAGGACTGTCATGCGCTTCCTGATGACGACGAACGGTGGCGGTCCCGCGCCTACCCCCGAGCTGTACGCGGAGATGGGCCGGTTCGTCGAGGAGATGACCAAGGCCGGCGTCCTGCTGGCCAGCGGTGGGCTCGATCCGAACGGCACTCACTTCTCGGCCACGAGCGGCCAGGTCACTCTGACCGACGGACCGTACACCGAGGCGAAGGAATCGATTGTCAGCTTCGCCCTGATCGAGGCGCGCACGCAGGACGAGGCGATCGAGTTGGCCAAGCGTTTCTGGAAGGTCGTCGGTGATGGTGAAGGCGACATGCGTCAGGTCTACGGCCCTGCTGACTGAGAGCTCCTTGCTCGATGGCCGACGCAGTATCTGAAGCCGAAGCTCGCCGTACCGTGGAGACGGTGTGGCGGCTGGAATCGGCTCGCATCGTAGCCAGCATGGCCCGGCTGGTCCGCGACGTCGGCCTGGCCGAGGAGCTGGTTCAGGACGCGCTGGTTGCCGCACTGCAGGACTGGCCGCGCCTAGGGGTTCCCGAAAACCCTGGCGGTTGGCTGATGCTCACCGCCAAGCATCGAGCGATCGACCGGCTGCGGCGCAACGACCGGCTCGACGACAAGGTCGCGCAGCTTGGCCAGGACGTCGCCGAACGCCGGCGGACGGCGATCCACGACGGCACAGGCGACTTCGACGCGGTCATCGACCACGAGGACCTCACGGACGACGTCCTTCGACTGATCTTCATCGCGTGCCATCCGGTGCTTCCGACCCCGTCCCGGATCGCGCTGACCCTGCGCTTGCTCGGTGGCCTGACCACCGAAGAGATCGCCCGCGCGTTCATGGTCGCTGAGCCGACCATCGCCCAACGAATCGTCCGAGCCAAGAAGACCCTCGGCGAGAGGCAGATCCCCTTCGAGTTGCCGTCGCAGCCGGAACGTGCAGAACGCCTGGGCTCGGTACTTGAAGTCGTCTACCTGATCTTCAATGAGGGTTACTCGGCCACGGTCGGCGACGACTTGCTCCGGCCTGAGCTGTGCCAGGAAGCGCTGCGCCTGGGCCGCATGCTCGCCGAACTCGCACCGGGCGAGCCCGAGGTGCACGGCCTGGTAGCACTGATGGAGATCCAGGCCTCACGATTCCGGGCTCGGGTCGATCCGACCGGCCGGCCCATCACGCTGTCGGACCAGAACCGAGGTCGCTGGGACCAGCTCCTCATTCGGCGCGGCTTCACCGCCTTGCTGCGGGCCCGCAACCTGAACGCTCCGATCGGTCCGTACGTGCTGCAAGCGGCCATCGCGGCCTGCCATGCCCAAGCCCGACGGGCCGAGGACACCAACTGGGAACAGATCGCCACCCTCTACCAGACGCTCCTGCAGGTGGCGCCTTCACCGGTGGCACGGCTCAATCATGCGGTGGCGGTATCGATGACGGCTGGTCCAGCGGTCGGCCTGAACATGGTCGACGAGCTGACCGGGCATTCGGCGCTGCGGAATTACCACTTGTTGCCGGCGGTGCGCGGCGATCTGCTGGCCAAACTCGGGCGGATGGACGAGGCCCGGGTGGAATTCGAGCGGGCCGCCGAGCTCACCCGAAATGCGCCCGAACGCGAGGTGCTCCTGCGAAGGGCGTACGCGTGCACGGCGGGCCCGGGGTAGCCGAGCTACCCGGGCTGGAACTGCGGGAACTCGTGATCTCTCAGCTTGGCCAGGAACCGCTGGTAGTGCGGGTCGAAGCGACCGGCGGCGTCGGCCTGAACCTGTTCCGTGGTCCACCAGCGAACCTCGGTGAACTCACGTTGCTCCGGGGTCAGTGCTAGTCCTCGCCGTCCGACCAGCAAGAACCACAGACTGACGTCGGTGTGGCTAGGAGCGTCACCCACCGTTCGGGTAACGGTGACGAAGAACGGCTGCCTGGACGGGTGCGCGAACACCGGTTCGATCCCGAGTTCCTCGCGGGCTTCACGGTCGGCCGCATCGGCCGGATGCTCATCCGGCTCCACATGCCCGCCCGGCGGCAACCACAACCCGGAAATGAGGTGGTTCACCAGCAGCGTGCTGCCGTCCTCCGGGTCGACCAGGACCACGTAGGAGACCAGGTGCTGGTCCGGCGTGGCGGGCTTGGCCCGCCGGAAGATGTCATCGGTGGTCTCGAGCCAGGCCAAAGCATCGTTCTGATGCCGGCGCTCCAGCGGGTCTGCGGGGGTGATGCCGGAGACCACCTCGTGAACTGCGCGAACCGGACCTCGCATCTGCGCAGCCTGCCAGATCTGGGAGGAGCGGATTTGTCAGATAGTCGATTGTCGACAGTTTAACCGGAAGTTAACACTGGGTCGCCGGACAGGACACAGGCGCTTTCTAACTTCCTCGGCTATGACCACAGCAGAAGGCGGCCACCCCAGGGTGCATCCGCTACTGGAGGTGCTTGGGTACACCATCACCTTCGGCCAGGTGAAGGCCAACCAAGGCGTGGACTTCGACGTCCTGCCCGGCGAGGTGCACGCGCTCGTCGGTGAGAACGGGGCCGGAAAGTCAACCCTGCTCAAGCTGATTTACGGGGTATATCAGCCCGATTCGGGCGAAGTGATGGCCGGTGGCAAGCAGGTCTTGATCGGTTCGCCGGCCGACGCGCGGGCGCTCGGGATCGGCATGGTGTTTCAGGACCTGCGACTGGTTCCTGCTCTGACCGTGGCAGAGAATATTGGTTTGGCCCTAGGTGGGCGGTTTCGGCTCGGTTTGGACCGGGTAGCCGAACGGATCCGGGCGGCCAGCGAGGAGCACGGACTTCCAGTGAACCCCGATCGCCTGGTCCGGCACCTGTCGATCGGCGAGCGGCAGCGGACCGAAATCCTCAAGGTGCTGATGACCGGTGCCCGGTTGATCATCCTCGACGAGCCCACCAGTGTGCTTGCACCGCAGGAGGTCGAGTCGCTGTTCGCGGTCATCCGGCGGATGCGAGACAACGGCTATGGCGTCGTCATTGTCACGCACAAGCTGAACGAAGTCCGGGCCGTGGCGGACCGAGTCACCGTGCTTCGAGGCGGCCAGGTGGTGCTGCGCGGAGCGAAACCCGCCGACCATGACGACGCTTCTCTGGTCGAGGCAATGGTGGGACGACGGGTGCCTCCGCTGGCCCGCCCGCGCACCGAGGTCCAGGAGACCGAAACGCCCGCTTTGGTGTTGCAGGGGGTCAGCGCCGACGGCGATCGCGGGCACGAGGCCCTGCATGCGGTCAGCCTGACGGTGGCTCCGGGTGAAATCGTCGGCGTCGCGGGGGTGGCCGGAAGTGGGCAGAAGGAACTCTGCGAGGTCGCCCTCGGCCTCCGCCCACCAACCACCGGCACGGTCACCGTCAGTGGCACCATGCTGGCGAACAACCCGGTTCTGGGTGCGCTGAAGGCAGGTGCGGTCGGGATCCCGGAGGACCCGGTGGCCGATTCCGTGGTGGCCGGGCTGACCGTGCTCGAGCACATGCCGCTGGGCGGAAGACCTGCACCGCGCAAGGGCCTCGGAATCGACTGGGCGAAACTGGCGACCCGGACCCGTGAGGACGACAGCCGCGCCGGACTGCGAATGGCTCCGCTGTACCGCCGGGTCGCCGAGCTGTCCGGTGGAAACATCCAGCGCGTCGTCCTGACTCGGGCCCTGGGCGGTGAGTCCACTCTGGTGGTCGCTGCTTACCCGAGCCGTGGGCTGGACATCGCGAACACCCGCCGCACGCAGGAGCTTCTGCTGGAACGGGCAAAGCAGGGGGCGGGTGTGCTGGTCGTCTCCGAGGACCTGGACGAGCTGATCTCCCTGGCGGACCGGATCGCCGTGATGCACGACGGTCACCTGGCCGGAGTGGTCGACGCCGCCGGTGCCGACCGGATGGCCATCGGTCAACTGATGCTCGGCGGCGCCGAGGCCGCCGTGGACGCCGGGACCACTCAGCAGGACGCGACCACACAGCAGGAAGAGGGGAGCGCGGCATGACCGCGACGGCAGAGGCTCCACCGACGGATCCGCCCACCACACCGGAACCAGAGACCGGAGGCTCACGGCTGGCCGGTCTGGGCGAGGTAGTGCTGCGCTGGGCGGGGGCGATCGCCGGAGCCATCATCATTTTCGCCGCGATCCTGATCAGCAAGGGTACCGATCCGATCAGTGTCTTCACCGATACCTGGTCGGCCACCCTGCTGAACAGCTACTCGGTGCAACAGATCCTGATCAAAGCCGCGCCGTTCGCGTTGGCCGCGTTGGCCGTCGTCGTCCCGAGTCGAGCCGGACTGGTGAACGTCGGCGGCGAGGGGCAGGTCATCGTCGGTGCGATCGCCGCTGCCGGTCTCGATCTGGCCTTCGGTGCGTCGCTGCCCGGCGGGCTGATGCTCCTGGTGATGCTTCTCGGTGGCGTGCTCGCCGGTGCCGCGTGGGCCGGGATCGCCGCCGTGATGCGGCTGACCGTGAGCGTGAATGAAGCGGTCAGCACGCTATTGCTGAACTACGTGGCGCTGGACCTGCTGCTGGCGCTGATCTACCAGCCGTGGAAGGACCCGCTCGGCTCCGGCCAGCCCGCCAGCCGGCCGGTCGAGGATGCGGCGAAGTTGCCGGTCTTCTCCGGGACTTCGGTACACCTGGGCTTGCTGCTGGTGGTCGCCGCAGCGGTAGCCGTCTGGGCCGTGTTCCGTTACACCGCCTGGGGTTACCAGCTGCAGGCGGTCGGCGGAAACCCGGAGGCCGCGCGCCGGGCCGGGCTTCCGGTGACCCGCCTGCTGCTGACCGCGATGCTGGTCGGAGGTGCGCTGGCGGGGCTCGGCGGAGCGATTCACCTGACTGGCGTCGAGTACCAGCTGCGCCCCGGTTTCGCTTCCCAGGTCGGCTATCTCGGCTTCCTGGCCAGCTGGCTGGCCCGGCACAAGCCTGGCGCGGTGCTGCTGGCGGCCACCGTCCTGGCCGCGCTCGCCGTCGCCGGCGACAGCCTGCAACTCGACTCCGGCCTGCCCGCCGCCACGGCGAACATCTTGACCGGGTTGATCTTGATCGCCGTCCTCGGTTGGACCGGCACCCGAAAGAAGGCGAGTTCCCGATGAGTCTCGTGGTCGACGTGCTCAGTGGCGCCGTCCGCGGCGGCACCTCAGTGATGTACGGCGCTCTCGGCGAGACGGTCTCGGAGAAGGCCGGCGTGGTGAACCTCGGCACCGAGGGTTGCATGCTGGTCGGTGCGCTGGCCGGATTCGCCACCGCCTCCGCGACCGGTAACCCCTGGCTGGGCGTGCTGATCGCCGCGGTCGGTGGTGGGGCGCTGGCCGGCATCCACGCCATCCTGGTGATCAGCCGGGGGGCGAACCAGTTCGCCAGCGGGCTCACCCTGCTGTTCTTCGCCTTGGGTCTGACCTCGCTCTACGGAGCGGACTACGTCGGTAAGGAGATCCATGCGCTGAACCCGATCGCGATCCCCGGCCTGTCCGACATCCCGTTCCTCGGCCCGATCCTGTTTCACCAGGACGCCCTGACCTATCTCTCGTATCTGACCGCCCCCGCGCTTTGGTGGATCATGGCGTCGACGCGGCCCGGACTCCTGCTCCGGACGGCGGGCGAGCGGGCCGAGGTACTCACCGTGCACGGTTACCGGATAGCCACCACGCGCTATGCGGCCGTGATCACCGGCGGCGCGCTGGCGGGCATCGGCGGAGCTCACCTGTCCATCGCCTACGCCCAGTCCTGGTTCGAGAACATGATTGTGGGGCGCGGTTTCATCGCCGTCGCACTGGTGATCTTCGCAAGCTGGCAACCGTTACGGGTGATGGTCGGGGCCTATCTCTTCGGAGCCGCACTCGCCTTGTCGCCGGCCTTGCAGGCGCGGGGCATCGGGATCAACCAGTTCGCCCTCGACGTGCTGCCCTTCCTCGTGACGCTGCTGGTGCTCGCCTTCCTTGGCAAGCGAACCCTGCTCAGCGCCCCAGCGGAGCTACGCCGAGTTTTCGACAACACGGCCACGTAACCGCACGAGCTTCGACTGCCTCGCCCGGGCCGATTCCGGCCCACCGCTGTCCCGCACACCTCCGCTCCACCATGTCGACCATCGATCGAAAGGAACGACCGTGACTCAGCGTCGTCTCGTCACCACCTTCGTGGCCACCTCGGCAGTCCTCGCTCTGGCCGCGTGCTCCAGCGCCACCAGTTCGACGACGTCCTCGTCCACGGCACCCGGAACGGGTAGCAAGGCTGTGGGATTCATCTTCGTCGGCCCGAAGACCGACTTCGGCTACAACCAGGCCGCCTATGAAGGCAGCCAGGAAGTGGCAAAGAAGTTTCCCAACCTGAAGGTCCTGACTCAGGAGAACGTGCCCGAGGACGACAACGCCGCTCGGGCCATGGAAGGCATGATCAGCCGGGGCGCGAAGATCATCTTCGCGACCAGTTACGGTCACCTCCAGGCTGCCGAGAAGGTCGCCAAGGCGCATCCCGATGTAGTCGTCGTCCAGCAGGGCAACGTCATTGACGGGGCAGTCCCGGCGAACCTCGGCACCTACTTCGGCACCGTGTACGAACCGGTCTTCCTGGCCGGTGTCGCGGCGGGCAAGGCCACCAAGAGCAACAAGCTCGGCTACATCTACGCCTTCCCGATCCCGCAGACCATCAACAACATCAATGCTTTCGAACTCGGCGCCCAGTCGGTGAACCCGGAGGCCAAGACCTACGCCGTGAACACCGGCAGCTGGTGTGACCCGCAGAAGCAGAAGACCGCGGTCGACAGCCTGCTCTCGCAGCAGATCGACGTCGTCACCCAGCACCAGGACTGCACCAGCACGATCATTCAGGCCACCGAAGCGGCCGGTGCCGACACCGTCGGTTACCACGCGGACGCCCAGTCTCTGGCGCCGAAGGGTTGGCTGACCGGCTCGCAGTGGGCTTGGGCACCGCTCTATGACGACATTGTGCAGACCGCGCTGGACGGCAAGTTCACCGGGAGCAAGTACAACGCCAACTACCGGGTCGGCTTCCAGAACGGCGAAAACCCCTTCGTCCAGTCGGCATTTGGCCCGACTGTCAGTGCCGAGACGAAGAGCCTGATCGCCGAGGACCTGACGAAGCTCAAGGTGCAGGGTTCGTCCGTCTTCACCGGGCCGATCAAGGATCAGGACGGCGCGGTCAAGATCAAGGACGGCGATTCGCTGGCTTACGGCTCGGCCGGGATTGAGGGCATGGACTGGTTCGTGGACGGCGTCGTCGGCAAGATCGCAAAGTAGGGGTCAGGCTGTGAAAAATGCCTTTCCGGCGGTGAAGTCGACGCCGTATGCCTGGCCGTACGACGGGAGCTTCAACGCCGGAGCCACCGCCCTGATCAACATCGACTGGCAAGTCGACTTCTGCGGGACCGGTGGCTACGTCGACCGGATGGGGTACGACCTCACCCTCACCCGCACACCGCTCGGGCCGGCCGCCACGGTTTTGGCGGCCGCCCGGGCTGCCGGGCTGCACGTCATCCACACCCGCGAAGGGCATCGGCCAGACCTGTCCGACTGCCCGCCGAACAAGCTCTGGCGGTCGAGATCGATCGGGGCCGGCATCGGTGACGCCGGTCCCTGCGGGCGGATCCTGATCCGGGGCGAACCCGGCTGGGAGATTGTGCCGGAAATGGCACCAATAGAAGGGGAACCCATCATCGACAAGCCGGGAAAGGGCTCCTTCTACGCCACCGACCTGGAGTTGCTGCTGCGGACCAAGGGCATCACGCACCTGATCTTCACCGGTATCACCACTGACGTCTGCGTGCACACGACCATGCGGGATGCCAACGACCGGGGCTTCGAGTGTCTGGTCCTCTCAGATGCCACCGGTGCGACCGACCAGGGAAACCACGATGCGGCGCTGAAGATGGTCACTATGCAGGGCGGCGTGTTCGGGGCCGTGGCCTCCGCAGCGGCGTTGCTGACCGTCCTGTCCGGGCCGATCGTCGAGGTTGCGTGACCACCGAGAGCACCGCCTTGCTCGCGGTCTGTGGAGCGCATTTGCAAGGCCAGCCGCTGCACCCGATGCTGCTGCGACTGGGTGCGGTCCTGGTGGAGGTCACCAGGACCGCACCGCTCTACACCATGGTGCTGCTGGCTGAGGGTGCCGTGCCACGCCCTGGCCTGATTCGCTGCCGAACCGGCGGAAGCGCCCTGGAGGTGGAGGTATACCGGATCGCGGTTGCCGCCCTTGGCCCTTTGCTGGTCACGGTGGCGTCGCCGCTAGCCATCGGCTCCGTCGTTCTCGCCGGCGGGGAGCAGGTGCTTGGATTTGTCTGCGAGGGCTTCGCCGGTGCCGAGAGCGTGGACCTCACTCACTTCGGCAGTTGGCGAAAGTACCTTGCCCACGCCGTGGTACCGGGAGACGCGTTGAAAGGAGTCGCGCCACTCGGGTAGCAGCCCTGGCCGGCGGTGACTCGCCGCCTCAGCGATCGTCCAGAGGGCTGACCGATGAATCCGGAAAAGTGCTTTCTGGCAGAATGATTCGCGCGCTGAACCGCCCGCCTGCCTGCCCCAACCCGTCGAGCTCGAGATCCGGCGGATCGGCTGGCGACGGGGCCGGCTTGCCGGCTCGTTGCTGCGCCTCCGCCACGATCTTGGCATCGTGCTTGGCGGGCGTGAATATTTCGTCGAACACGGAGAACAACGTGCCGACGGTAACCGCACGGGCCGCGAACCGCCCGAACAGGCCACGGCGACGGGACTGCCCCTCCTCAGTCATGACCGTTCAACGTTCCGACTGCAGCTACAAG
>DATINJ010000310.1:0-22853 GCA_035474375.1 Kineosporiaceae bacterium
TGGCCAGTCGGCTCTCCGGCACGCCGGTGTCGACCTCGGCCTGGCGCATGTAAGCGGCCAGCGCGGTGGCGTCGTTGGCGAGCAACGCCGCCCGGGTCGACCGATCGATCGGTTGCCCGGAGTGCTGTTGCCAGCTTTCCAGAAAGCCAGTCATCCCAGCGGTTTCCAGGGTATCGATGCACCCCGGGAAGAAGAGCCGATCGAAGGCACCCTGCTGATTCCCCGGCGCGCCGGCCGCGCTGACGAAGCGGCCGATCCGCGCCGGGAAGGCGT
Organism: Kineosporiaceae bacterium; assembly: GCA_035474375.1. Lineage (GTDB taxonomy): Bacteria > Actinomycetota > Actinomycetes > Actinomycetales > Kineosporiaceae > JANNPJ01. The sequence continues at coordinate 274 of DATINJ010000310.1, forward strand.
CTGCCAGCGAGAACCCGACCCGGCCACCGAGGGAGTACCCGAGGTAATCGGCGCGCTCGACCTCAAGCACGTCGAGCACGGCCAGCACATCGGCGACGAAGAGTTCCATTCGGTAGGCAGAGCCTTCGTGCGGTTTCCCGCTGCGCCCGTGCCCACGAAGGTCGAGCGTGATCACCGTGTGATCGCTCGCCAGGTCCCGGACGTAGCCGAATCCCCGCCAGATCACCTGCGACAGCGCCGACCCGTGAACCAGCACGATGGCCGGCCCTTCCCCGGTAGCGCGGTAGGCGATCGGAAGGCCGTCGATCGGATTGCTCGCGAAGTCCACCTCGGCACCGTACCGAGCGCCGTCAACCCGACCTGCCCCTGCCCCTAACGGGCCACCATCAGGAACGGAGTCTGCCTGATACCGGGCTAGGGTCGGGACATGTTGGAGACCTCCGCACGTCTACTGCGGCTGCTCTCGCTGCTGCAGACGCCGCGCGAGTGGCCGGGCCCGGAACTGGCCGACCGGCTCGGCGTCAGCACCCGCACGATTCGCAACGACATCGAGCGACTGCGCTCGCTGGGCTACCCGGTGGACGCCACCCGAGGGGCGATCGGTGGCTACCGGCTGGGGGCGGGCGCGGCCATGCCGCCGCTGTTGTTGGACGACGACGAGGCGGTCGCGATCGCGGTCAGCTTGCGCACCGCCGCCGGGGGCGCCGTCGCTGGGATCGAGGAGACCGCGCTTCGAGCCCTGACCAAGCTGCAGCAGGTACTGCCGAGCCGGCTGAGCCGACGGGTGGACGCGCTGCAGACCTACACCGTCAGCGTCGCCGGCCCGCCCGGGCCGACCGTGGACGGCGCGAACCTGGCGCTGCTCGCGGCCGGTTGCCGAGATCGCGAACGGCTACGGTTCGGCTACCTCGACCATTCCGGTGCGGCGACCTCGCGCGCGGTTGAGCCGCACCGGTTGGTGAACTGGGGACGGCGTTGGTACCTGCTCGGTTGGGACGTCGACCGGAGCGACTGGCGCACCTTCCGCGTGGACCGGATCGAGGCACCGAGAGCGGTCGGCGTGCGGTTCGCCGAGCGCGAGTCGCCGGGTGGGGACGCCGCAGCCTTCGTTCGCCAGAGATCGCGGGCCGCGCAGTCAAAGTTCGTCGCCCGGCTACTGGTTCAGGCCCCGGCCGCGGTGATCACCGAAAAGATTGGCTCCGCAGCAGTATCCGTGGAAGTCCTGGACGACGATCGATGCCTGGTCAGCCTCGGCTCCACCTCGGCCGAGGTGATGGCGGCCTGGCTCGGCTTCCTCGGCGCCGACTTCGAGGTCATCGACTCCCCCGAACTGGCTACCGAGCTGCGCGCCCTGGCCAAGCGCTACACCCGGGCCAGTGCGGCCGGAGAACCAGGCTCGACCTAATTTCCCTGGGGGCCGAAGGCGGTGAGGAACCGGTCGCGGAACGCACTCATCTGCCAGACCGGGGCCTTCGGATCGGGTTTCAGACCGGGCGTCCAGCCCCATCCGGAGATCCGGTCCAGAACCGCTGGATCCTGGGCGACGATCGTGATCGGTACGTCCCGCCCGGCGTCGGTTCCGGTGACGATCGGTGCCGGCTGATGGTCGCCCAAGAAGACCAGCACCAGGTTCTTGTCGCCGTACTTCTCCACGTACGTGATGAGGGCGTTCAGCGAGTACTCCACCGAACGCCGGTATTCGGTGCGCACCCGGCTGGCATCGCGCCAGACGACGCCGGCCTTCTCACCGGCCTCCGGCATGCCGTTGAAGATCGAGCCGTTGCCGACCTTGTTCCAGTCCACCATGCTCGGAATCGGCGCCCAGGGAGCGTGGCTGGAGACCAGCGCGATCTCGGCCATCACCGGGGCATGGTCGGGATTCGCCCGCTCCAGACGCTGGAAGGCAGCCAGGGCGAACTGGTCAGGCATCGTGGCCCAGGCGAAGCTCGGCCCGTGATAATCGAGGTCCTTCTCGCCGTAGATCTTGTCGTCGCCGTAGAAGGAACCTTCCGGCCAGGCTCGGGTCAGGCCGGGCATCACCGCGACCGTCCGCCAATGTGCGCGCCGGAAGGCACCATTGAGGGTGAAGCGATCGGTGGTCACGAGGTTGGTGTAGCGCTGCTGGTTGTTGATCCACAGGCCGGACAGCAAGGTGGAATGGGCCAACCAGCTGCCGCCCCCGGCGGTGGACGAGGTGAGGAAACCGCTGCGGGCGGTGTACCCGGCGGCACTCAGCCGCTGCGTTCCGGCCGCCAGCACGGCGTCCACCTGCGGCGCCATCGCCGGATCCTCGATCGCGGAGCGCCCATAACTCTCGATGAAGGTGAACATCACGTCCTTGCCGCGCAGCCCGGTCAGCAACCGATCGCCTGGGGTTGCCCGGAAGGCGTCCACTTTCACCTCGGCGGCGAAGGCCCGCTGGTCATGCAGGCCCTTGCCGACCTGTTGCACCTTGTCGTAGGCGAAGGTGGCAGCGCTGCTGGAGGCGAGCGACTGGCCGTGGTCGATCTGCACGCCCAGCATGGAGCAGCCGACCCAGACCACCGCGAGGGCCGCGATGGCTCCGGTCAGTCTGCGGCTGCGCCGGGCCACCAGGTTGGTCAGCCGCAGGACCGAGAGCGCCATCAGGATCGGCAGCGCGACAGCGGCAGCCCCGACCGCGATCACGACGCCGATCGCCCCGACCCGTCCCATCGACGAGTTGAGGAACTCCACGCCGTCCGCGAGGTAGGTCCAGTCGAGTACCGGGTCGGAGGGCCGGACGAGCACCGAGTAGAAACCCATGTCAGCGATCTTCATGATGGTCAGCAGACCGAGGATCACGCCGGCCAGCACGGCCGCCACCTGCCTGGTCCGCCTCGGCAGCACCAAGCTCAGGGCGACGGCCAGGATCGCCTCGACCGGGAGGCGGATGAACGCCACCGGCGACATGCGGTCGATCTGGTTCGGCGTGACCAGGGCGAACAGCACCAGCAGACCGGCCACGACGGTGATTACCCACCCGGCGACGCGGCGACCGGCCCGGCGCTTGCCGTCATCCCCCGCAGGGACACTCGCGTTCCCCGGCGGAACACCGTCATCCCCGGGCGGAACGCCGTCGTCTCCAGGCGGAACGCCGTCATCCCTGGACGGAACGCCCGTGAAGATCGACAACTCCAGAATCCTTCCCTGCGTGCGGTGAGTCCACTCCGGCCTACGCCGGCCGACCACCCTCGGTTCAGATGGTCAGTGGCACCGGATGACGATCAGGCCGTGGATCGGGATCCGCCGGCAACTGCTCTGATCAAACCGAGCGAGAAGGCTGGCAGCCCGCTCTTCGAAGTGACGACTGGCGACACCGGGGTAGTAGACCACGACCTCAGTTTCCGACGGCCGGGCGCCCCCGTCGAGCGGTGGTTTCGGGTAAGCGCTCAGCCGCCGATACCGGATTGCCTGGCGATAGACGGCAGCCAAGACCGGATCGTCGGGGCGACCGCTGGCGGCTCGCCAATTCTTCGGTGAATCCCGGCCGATGAAGACGGCCCGGGCGGCCGGCTGCTCGGCCTGGACGGCGCTCAGGTAGTCGAGGAGCCCACGGAAGTCGGTTTTGTACGGATGCGTCAGTCCAATGGTGGTGGGGATCAGACTCAGACCGAGCAGAGCGACGACGACGGTAGCGACCCGGCGGCGACCGGCCGCGGTCCGGGCGGCCCAGGCACTGAGGCAGATCACCCCCCAGACCAGAGCCGGCATCACGATCACCATGTTCCGCAGGGTCCAGACATGCTTCCACTGGGAGATGCCGAACACGAGCACGATCACGATGGTCGCGAGCGCCAGCAGAACGGCAGCGGCCTGGCCTTCCCGCGTCACCTCGGCTTCCCGCGTCACCTCGACCGGGCTCGTCCCCTCGACCGGGCCCGTCACCTCGGCCTGCGCGGTTCGCCGACGGGCTCGGTACCCGTACCCGGCCGAGAGCAGGACCAGCGCGACGACGCTGAGCACGCCGATCGGGGAGATCCAGGCGAAGCCGTCGGTGTGCGTCTTCATGGTGCCGGAACTGAAGGTCGTCGTCGCCAGATCCCAGAGGTCCGCGCGGTTCGGTGCCCGAATCCAGTCGGTGCCCGAGGCGAATTCCGGCTGCTGCAGCCCGTGAACGACCCAGGCAACCTGCAGGGCGCACCCGGCGGCGGCCAGCACTGCCCAGGTCAGAACCCGACGCACGCTCGCCCTCGGGGCGCGAACCACGGTGACGACGACGAGTACGGTCACCGCGCCGAAGGTCAGGACGGCACCGAAGAGGTGCGCCGTGGCCGCCAGGGTGACCCATCCGGCCCAGCTCAGGTACACCCGGCGGGGAATGTCCGCGCCGGACAGGGTGAGCAGCGCCGCCCGAAGCGTGACGACCGTCAGGCCGGCGGAGCCGAGCAGCAGCAGGGCGTAGCTGCGGGTCTCCAGCGAGTAGACGATCGAGGTGCCGCCGGCCGCCAGCGCCACGGTGAGCGCCCACCGGACGTGATCACCGAGCCGGACAGCGGCCAGACCGCGGTAGGTGACCGGGACGGCGATCACCGCGCAGAGCGTGCTCAGAGACCGGGTCCACACCTCGTGGGTGCTACCGATCTTCATCCAGACCCACAGCAGCGCCGCGTAGAACGGGGTGTGGATCTCGGTTGAGCCGATCCGAAGCATCCGCCGGAAGCTCGCGGACGACTCGTTGACCGAGAACAGTTCATCGATCCAGTAGCTCTGCCGGCCGAGCAGTACCAGCCGGACGACCACCGACGCGGCCAGGACCAGGCCAACGAACAGGAGAAACCTGACCGAGGGCCGGTCCCCGGTCACTCGCCTGGTCGAGCCCGAGTCCGAAGTCGAGTCCGAGCCCGAGCCGGAGTCCGAGTCCGAGTCCGAGTCCGAAGTCGAGTCCGAGGACGAGCCCAGCGAGGCGGTGAATCGGCGCATCCATGACGGCACAGGCTGGACACTAGCGAGCCCCACCGTCAGCCGCCCGAGGTAGGGACACCCGAAGTGGGGACGGCGGCAAGCTCGGCGAATACCGGCTTCAACGCCGGGTAGAGACCGCGATAGACCGCGAACAGCCGCTCGTACGTCGCGGCCACCTCCGGTCGCGGCTGCACCACCCGGCTGGTCCCGGCCATCGCCGCTGCCGCCGCCGGGATACCGGCTGCTCCCCGACCGTCGGCCCAGGCCCGAGCAATCACCGCCGCGCCGAGCGCGCTCACCTCGTCCTGAGCGGCGATCTGCACCGGAAGCTGGCTGATGTCCGCCACCAGCTGCGTCCAGAGCCGACTCCGAGAGCCGCCGCCCATCGCTCGCAGCACCGAAACCTTCTGCCCGGTGGATTTTTCCAAGCCTTCCAGGTGAAGCCTCAGCTCGAATCCGACGGACTCCAGGATGGAGCGGTACAGGTGCGCCCGGGTGTGTCCGCCGTGCCAGCCGATCGTTGCGCCACGGGCGTCGGCATCCCAGTACGGCGTCTGCGCGGCGTTCCAGTACGGCAACGTCAAGAGGCCGTCTGCTCCCGGTGGGAGTGCGGCGGCCTCCGCTTCCAGCACCGGATCCGGGGCACCGGCCAGCGTCGGGTCACCGAACTGCTCGCGGAACCACCCGGCCAGGTACGCCGCCGAGTTGAGAATCGTCTCCAGGACGAAGGTTCCCGGCACGGCGCCGGCCAGCGTCCGGAAGGCGGGGCCGTACTGGTAGCTGTCGGTCTGCACGCCGAGCACCATCGAGGTACCGAGATTGAGGTACCCGATGCCGGGCGCGGTCACATTGGCACCAAGGCCGGCCGCCTGACCGTCCCCGATCCCGGCGATCAGCGGCGGCCCGGTACCGCCGGGGAGGATTCGCAAGCCCAGCGAGGCGGCGACCGCGCTGTCGAGGCGGCCGATCTCCTCCCCGGCGGTACACAACTCCGGCAACTGCTCCAGCCGGACCCCGGCCATCGCCAGCAACTGCGGCGCCCAGGCCAGCCGGCGCAGATCCAGCAGCCCGAGGGTGTCGGCGCTGACGTGACTGGTGGCCCACCGGCCGGTCAGCTTCCAGGACAGGTACGCCTGCACGTCCCCGATCCGGGCGGCCTCGGCCAGCACCCTGGGCTCGTGCTCGCGAAGCCAGCTCAGTTTGTAGAGCGCGGGGGTGACGTCCGGCGGCTTGCCGGACAGCTCGTGCACCTGGGCACTGCCCAGGGCGGCGATCTGCGCTCCGGCCCGGCCGTCCGCCCAGAGGATCGCCGGACGCAGCGCTTCCCCGGCGGCGTCCAGGCAGACGAACGATTCGCGCTGGTGAGTGAGGCAGATCGCCTGGATCCGGGCGGCGTCCACCCGCGCTGTGACCTCGGTGATCGCCGCCTGGGTCGCCAGCCACCAGTCCTCGGCGGCCTGTTCGTAGCGGGAAGGTCCGGGGTGCCGCAGGGCCAGTGGTCGCGAGGCGGCCGTCACCGTGCCGCCTACCGCGTCGAAGATCACCGCCTTCGACGCCGTCGTGGAGCAGTCGACGGCCAGGTACAGCTGCGGAGCCTCGGCCGGATTCAAGGCCGGGTCATTCATCCGCGGACAGCACGTCGCCCCAGACCCCCAGGACGTCGTCCGGAGCATCCGCTTCGACGATCACCTTGAGCCCGTCGCGGGTCTGGGCGGTCCGGAACGCCTGCTCGACCCGGGACAACCCGAAGCGCGCGGTGACCATCGTCCGGACGTCTACCGCGCCGCGCTCGACCAGCCGAATCGCTCGCGGATACACGGACTCCTTCATCCGCCGAACCATGATCAACGAGAGCCCTTTGCGCCGCGCCGTCGAGGCCGAGAACGTGGTCTGGTCACTGCTCGGGATCCCGACCAGCACCACCCGGGCACCGGGCCGGACGGCTTCCAGCGTCACCGCCACGCCGTCATCGGTGCCCGCGACCTCGAACCCGACGTCGGCGCCTCGGCCTTCGGTGGCCTCGGCCAGAGCAGGCAGGTACTCGAGCGGATCGGCGGTGAGCGCGAGATCCGCGCCGTAGCGCAGCGCGGCCTGCCGGCGATGCGGCAGCGGATCGAAGGCGATTACCTGCGTCGCCCCGCCGGCCCGAGCCAACTGCACCAGGCAGAGCCCGATCGGCCCGCAGCCGATCACCGCCACCGTGGAACCGATCCGGACGTGCCCCAAGTCGTAGGCATGCACCGCGACGCCGAGCGGTTCCAGCATCGCTCCGTCGGGGTCGGAGAGCGCATCCGGCAACGGGTGCAGCAACTCGTTCGGCCAGGTCAGGTACTCGCGCAGGGCGCCGTCCGTGGTGCTGTGGCCGGAGAAGCCGACGAACGGGCACAGGTTTCGGTTGCCCTCCAGGCACTGCTCGCAGACCCCGCACGGCAGCGCCGGATCGACCGCGACCCGCTCACCGTTGCGCGGCCCGCCAGAGATCACTCCGGCGAACTCGTGCCCGGGCACCAGCGGTGCCGCCAGCTGCGCGTCGCCGATCCCGGCGTCCTCGTACCAGTGCAGGTCGGAGCCGCAGATCCCGACCGCCGTGACCTTGATCAGGCTGCTGCCCGGAACCGGGACCGGCACCGGCTCCTCGCTGATTCGGATGTCGCCGATCCCGTGCAAGCGCGCTGCCCTCATGGTTCAGAACCGTAGTCTGCTGCCGATCCCGTTGGTACACCCGTTGCTCCCGCGCGGGCTGCCCGCCCCCAAGCCTGCCGTGATCAGGCAGACTTGCCCGCGTACGTTTGCATGATCACAGCAGGGTTTGAACTGATTGAGCTAAAGCAGAAGCAGAATTGAGTGAGATGCAGACCTGGTTCACCGCCGACACCCACTTCGGCCACGCCAACATCATCAAGTACTGCGACCGGCCGTTCGACTCGGTGGAGTCGATGCGCAGCGAGCTGGTGCGGCGCTGGAACGCCGTTGTCGCACCGGGCGACCGGGTGCTGGTGCTGGGCGACTTCGCCCTCGGTCGGATCGACGAGACCCTCCAGGTGCTCGCCGAGCTGAACGGCACCAAGGATCTGATCGTCGGCAACCACGACCGGCCGTTCGACCCGGATCCGCGCCGCCGCGCGGAGTGGACGACCAAGTATCTCGCCGCCGGGTTCAGCTCCGTGGTGCCGGGCACGATCGGGTTCACCCTGGCCGGGCGGTACCCGGTGCTGGTCGGGCACTTCCCCTACGAAGGGGATTCCCACGGCCCGGACCGCTACCTCGAACAACGGCCCTACGACACCGGGCTGCCGATCGTGCACGGTCACGTGCACACCAGCTGGCGGCTGAACGGCCGGCAGTTCAATGCCGGGGTCGACGTCAACGATTACGCCCCGATCAGTGAGGACGACGTGGTGGCGGCACTCTCCGCCGCAGGCGTCGTCTGACCCTCCGCCGACCCGTAGGTTCGTTGCATGCCGAAGCCTCAGCTCCCCGCAGCCGCGCGAGCGATCTCCGCCGCGACGACGGACGCCGTCTCGGCCGCCCGAGCCCAGGACGTCAACGCCTTCGACGAGGCGACCGGGCGGTTGGCGGCGGCCGAGCCGGAGCAGGTCCGGGTGGTGCTCGGCGTCGTCGTCCGGGCGTTGCTGGAGGACCTGCACCCGGACGGCGTGTCCAGTGACGATCTCCTGGAGTTGATCAAGAGCTGCGTTCGGACGGCGTTCGGCTGGTATCCGGCGGTCGACGTCCAGGTGCTGATCGTCGTCCTCACCGGTGCTCTCGGAGTCCACGAACCAGACGAGGAGCCACGCCGAGTGACCGCGTTGGAGGTGGCCCGGCACGCCCCGCTGTTCATCGCCGAGCTACTTGTCGCGCCTGGCTCGGCCGCGCACACCGCGGACCCGCGCCCGCTGGCTGATTACTTCACCGATGCTTTCCTGGAAATTTCCCGGGCTGAAGTCAACGAGATGCCGTGATCACTCACAGTTGATCAGGTGGCTGATCAACTGTCCGAGCGTCGCCGAATTAACCGAAGATCAACGGAACTCCAACTCGGTCCTAGATGGCCTCAGAAGTTTGCATTCCGCTGTGTCTCCACTTCATGATCGATGCATGCAATTCATCGAACCTCCCTGAGCCGTTGGCTTCGGCCACCCCGAATCCGTTGTCTGCCCTCCAAAATCGGCTCGATTCCTGCGCCGACAGCCGAAAGGTTGAGCTCGTCTCGATGCCTGCCCCGGAAGCGCCCCACACCGCGTTCGACACGCTGTTGATGGAGCGCGCCCTCGCCCGGCTCGACCTTGAGAGCAACGGCCAGAACCAACGAACGGATTCACTCAGCGTAATCACGACTGACCCGGTGACCGGCGTCCGGACCGAGGTCACCCTCGATTCGGAAGCACCCGAACTACCGACCGCCCCGAACGGGATCCCGGTACAGCTCCGCAAGCGCTTCACCGAGCTCGACGGCCTGCGCGGCGCTGCCGCCCTGCTGGTCGTCGTGTTCCACCTGAGCAGCTACATCCAAGATCTCGGCCCGCCCCGACCGCTGACCCTGCTGATCCGCGGCGGGTACCTGATGGTCGACCTGTTCTTCGTGCTCAGCGGGTTCGTCCTGGCGCGGAGCATGCTCGACACCTGGACGCCACGCGACGTCTTCCGGTTCGGCTCGCTACGGGCCCGGCGGTTCCTGCCGTTGCATCTGACCGGGCTGGCGATCGCCTTCGGGTGTGTGGCGGTGACCTGGCTGACGCAGCACTACGGCTACCAGCACGCGCCGCACCGGCCGGCGTTCAGCTCCGAGCAGCAGTCGCCCTGGGCTTACCTGTCTTCTGCGCTGCTGCTCCAGGGCTTCATCGGGCCGCACTTCGCCGGGTACGCGGCGGCCTGGTCACTGTCGATCGAACTGTGGACGAACATCCTGCTGGTGATCGCGATCGCGGCGGTGCCGTGGGGGCGCCGGAAACTGCTGGTCGGACCGATCGCGGCGGCACTCGGCATCGCCATCCTGTTCACCGTGGGCCGCGACGGGTCGAATTCGATCGGGTGGGTGGCCTTCGCCCGCGGCCTGACCGGGCTCGGCGTCGGAATGACCATCTTCTGGGCGTTTACCGTCGGGGCGCGGCGCGGGTGGGGCAGATCCGCCCGCTGGCCTGCGGTCGGAGCCCTGCTCGGCCTGCTCGCTCTCGGCGCCTGCCTGTACTTCCAGCGCGATCTGCGTCCGCTGCACTTCCTCCCGGCGTTCGCGGTGGCGGCCTGGCTGATCTTCTGCCTGGTCCAGCCGAGTACGGGTCCCGCCCAGCAGTTGCTCAACTCCCGCCTCGCGCAATGGCTCGGGAGCAGGTCGTTCGCCCTTTATGTCCTGCATGGGCCGGTTCGGATGACGATCGTGCTGGCCTGTCGGCTGCGCCATCTCGATCTGCACAACCCCAAGGTCGCCGTCTTCATCATCGTGACCACTGTGATCGGTGCCTTGGCCGCAGCCGAAATCGGTCATCGGTTCATCGAACGGATCTGGGTGCCGAAGAAGACTGGGTGAGCCCTGACGACCAGTACTGCGACGAGTTGCACAGCCACCCGTTCGAACTGCGGACCACCGTGGAGCACGCGATCGCCCAGTTCGCCGGCGCCGCGGGTGAACTTGACCTGATCTCGCACCTGGCGGAGGACTGCCCGGCGATGGTGGTCGGGGACGTCGTCCGGCTGCGCCAGGTCTTGGGCACCCTGGTTGGCAACGCCGTGAGATTCACCGCGCACGGCGACGTCCTGCTCCGGGTCGAGCTGGACGCCGCTGATCCGCAACCACCGCACCCGGACCAGGTCCGGCTGCGCTTCACCGTGGCGGACACCGGCATCGGAATCCCGCCGGAGCACCTGGACCGGCTGTTCCAGGGCGGCCCCGGCCTCGGGTTGCCAGTCAGCAAGGCGATCGTCGAGGCAATGGGCGGTCAGCTCACCGTCACCAGCATGCCGGGCGGTGGTTCGGAGTTCACCTTCGGCGTCGTCCTCGGTCGTTCCGACGATCCGGAGGCAGTGTGCCGCCCCCGACACAGCAACACCGAACTCGCCCGGTTGGCCGACCGCAACGTTCTGCTCGTGGTCGACGACGAGATCAACCGGCAGATCCTGCGCCGGACGCTGGAGAGCTACGGGATGGTCTGCACCGCGAGCGCCTCGCCGCTGGACGCGGTGGACCTGGTGGGCGGCGGCCGGAGCTTCGACATCGCGATCCTGGACGGCGCGATGCCAATGCTTGACGGCGAGATGCCGATGCTGGACAGCGTTCAGTTGGCGATGGTGCTCCGGCGCCTGCCAGCTGGTCGGCGGCTCCCCTTGATGTTGCTGTCCGGCATCGAACGACCGGACCGCGACGACGACCCGTTCGCCGCCGTCCTGTCCGGACCGATTGACGAGCTCCCGCTGTTCCCGGCGATCACTCGGATATTGTGCCCGGACCCCGGGACCGATCCACCGTTCTCAAGCCGCCCGAGCCAGCCGAGCCAGGCGAGTCAGTGCCTGGCCAGCCAAAGCCAGACTCAGAACCCACCAGGCCAGAGCCAGCCAGGTCAGGGCTAGCCAGGTCAGGGCTGGGCACGATTCGGCCACCGGCGAGATGAATCACCCGATCCGCCGCCGACGTGAGCAGCGGATCGTGGGTGATCACCACGACCGACCGATGACTGGCGTAATCGCGCAGCGTGTCGACGAGTCGCGCGGTCGCGCTGGCATCCAGCCCGGTGGAGGGCTCATCCAGGACCAGGACGACGCCGTCGCGCAGCAACGCCCGAGCGATGGCGATCCGTTGCCGCTGCCCCCCGGACAGCGAACGGCCGCGATTGCCGAGCGGAGTCCGCCAGCCTTCCGGCATCCGGCTCAGGAACTCTTCCGCACCGGCGGCCTCGGTCACCACCCGGATCGCTTCGGTGGCCGGCCCCGACCCGTCCGTGCCGCCGGACAATCCATACATCAGGTTCTCTCGCACGGTGCCGTCGAACATCAGTGGCTCCTGGGAGAGCACAGTGATCGCCCGATGCAGTCGAGCCAGCGGATAGTCGCGCACGTCCACCCCATCCAGCAGGACCTGCCCGAACGACGGGTCCCGCAGTCGGGCAAGCACCTGCACCAGCGTTGACTTGCCCGAACCGCTGGCGCCGGTGATGGCGACCATCTCGCCCGGCTGAACCCGGAAACTCACCCCGTCCAGGCGGTAGCGACCATCGGCGCCGAGGACGCCGACGCCCCGAACCTCCAGCTCGCCGCGCGCTACCGGGCTGCCCGCCGGTTGGACTGGTTCGCTGACCGCGGGATCGGCATCCAGGAGATCCAGCAACCGGACGGCGCTGGGCTCGGCCGTCGCAATGGTCACCCCGAGCTGACCGATCCCGGTCACGGCCGGGTAGAGGAACCCGAGGTAGGCGGTGAAGGCGAGCAGGCCGCCCACGGTCAACGCACCATCGGCAATCTGCAGCGTGCCGACCGCGAGAACTCCGAGCAGACCAAGAGTTTCGATCGTTTCGGTGAGCGGTCCCTGGACTGCAGCGACCCGCTGCTGGCGCAACCGGGCCAGCATGAAGCGACTGGAGGTGCCGCCCAACCGGCGGGCCTCGGCGCGCTGACCGGTGTGAGTCTGCACCAGCGCAACGTTTCCGAGCCCTTGCTCCAGTGCGGTGGTGAGCTCGCCGTGGGTGCGGCGGGTATGCATCGACAGTTCGGTGAACCTGGTGCTCATCCACCGGTTGAACAACCACATCACCGGCGCCCCGGCGAACACGATCAAGGCCAGCTGCCAACTGAGAAGCAGTGCCGCACCGCCGAAGACGAGGACGCCGACCGTGCAGGCGGCGACATCGATCATCCCGGTCACCACCAGCGCCTCGACCTCGTCGACATCGTCGACCACGCGGGAGAGCAGGTCTCCGGTCGGGTGCTGATCCAGGGTCTCCGGAGACAGTCGCAGGAGGTGTGCGTAGGTGTCGGCGCGCACGCCCACACCGAACGATTCCGAGGCGTACGAGGAGAGGAGGGCCGCGGCGTACATGACGCAGGCGGCGACGAGGACGACCACGGCCCACAGGCCGGCCGGACCCCAGAAGGCGTCCAGGTCACCGTCGGTCAGCGCGCCGTCGACCAGTTCCGACAGCATGGAAACGCCGACCGCATCGGCAAGAGTCGCCAAGCAATACATCAGCACAGCGGCGGCCATCGCCCGGCGGTATCCACGGGTGTGCGGCCAGAACCGGTGCATCACCATCCGCCAACCGGTCTCCGGTGACGGATTCGCGTTGAGTTTCATGCGTGTTCGACGCGGCCGGTGCCGGTGGGCGGTTCGCTCGCCCACCGGCTCCGATCAAAGCGTCAGGCGCACTTCGCCGGCGCGGCGGGCGTCCTCTTCACTGGGGCTGCCTTCACCGGGCGGCGGGGAGCGTTCTTAATGATCTTGGCCATTGCGTTCTCCTTTGTCGGTGTGGCTACGGCGTTTTCGCCGTACCCCGTACATTTCCGGGCCAGCCTGCGAGAATTCTGGCCCGAACCTGGCAAGACCATGCAAATACTCTAAGACTGTTCCGAGAAACACTTATTTTCCCAGCCCGCTCCCACATTGGCGTGCTACCGGCCAAATTCGAGGTCCGGCGCACAAAGCAAAGACGCGGAGAAGCGCCATTTGAGCACGCACAACGATGATCGCCGCTGCGCCCACCTGGGCCTTTGGTCTCGATCTGCGTGTTCAAATGGCCCACTGGCGGAGCGACCGGACTTTGCAAGCCCTTGGCGGTCACCCGGACACGCATAACCCCGGGGTTCAACCGCGATGTCATCCATTGCCATGCTTACGCGTGTTGGTGTGACCCATGACTTCCGCTGAATGCCGAGGTTCCCAGCTCCGGCATGCGGCAGCCCCGGGCCGAAGGGAGATTCCTGCAGACCCTCATCCTGCCGGAGGGTGCGTGACCGCAACGCCCGCGGACTGTTGGGCCGCTCGGCCTCAAACCTTCCGGCCACGAACTGCTTTCGAGCCAACGCCCGGACCATTTCCGCCAGCCACTGCGACTGCCGGAGTCAACCACCATCAGGCCCGGCAGGTGTGAGGCGAAGCTGCGGGCCACGGCAACGGTGGCCGAATTTAGCTGCGGCGGAGAGTTATTGAAGCCACCAAGCCGTGCGGCTGGGATTCGGCGAGATCAAGCGCCCCGCCGTGCAGTCGGACCTGCTGCTCGACCAGGGCAAGCCCGAGCCCGGAGCCACGGCTACGGGTGCGCTCACCGCGAGCGAACCTGGCCCGCACTCGTTCTCGATGCTCGGGGGGTATCCCGGGCCCGTCATCGGTCACCGTCACCAGGATGTGCTCCGCCAGCAACCCCACCGAGACGTCGACCCGGCCGGAGCAGCGCCCGTGCAGCGCCGCGTTGTCCAGCAGATTGTCGATCGCCAGCCGCAGGCCATCGCGCCACCCGGCGGTCACGGCATCGCCGGAGGTATCCCCGAAGGTGTAGGTGATGTCGAGATGGCGGCGAACCGCCTGGCGCACGCACTCGTCAACCAGCGTCCCGACCTCGATCTCGGCACTCACCGGAAGGGCGCCGGCGTCGGCCCGAGCCAGGGTCTGCAACCCGTCCAGGAGCGACACCATCCGCCGGTGCTGGGCCGACATGGCGCTCAGCGACGCAGCTCGGACATCGGCGGTCAAGGTGGGGTTGGTGAGCATGGACTCCAGATAGGTACCGAGCACCGACAGCGGCGTCCGCAGTTCGTGGCCGACATCGGCGTTGAACCGGCGAGTCATCTCGACGTTGGAACCGAGCCGATCGAGCATCCCGTTCAAGGTCGTGGAAAGTGCGGCAACCTCGGCCGGGCTAGTCATCGCCGGCAGCCGATGCCCCGGATCGGGATCGTACGCGATCTTCACCGCACCAGAAGCCAAGCGCGCCAGCGGGTTCAGCACCAGTCGACCGACCAGCGAACCGGCCACTGCCGCCACCAAAGTGGCAAGCACGGTCACCATGGCGACCAATCGTTCGTTCGAGGCCAGCCGGTCATTGACCGGCACCAGCGTCTGCACGACCTGCAGTCTGGTTCCGGCCTGGGTAGCGGACGCGAGCACCAAAGACCGCCACGGTTGGGCGTTCACGCTCACGTTGCTGAATCCGTCGCCCTCGGGAATCGGCAGGTCCCGCACCGGGATGGCGCCGCGCTGGACCTGCATCTCCCCGTTGGTGATGATCCGCACCAGCGACTCGCTACCGTCGAGCAGGTCCCCGTAGGTGTCCCCGCGAGGCGGCGGCGCCTTGGGCCCGACTTTGTTCTGGCCGTCCGGGCCCAGCATCCGGTCGAGATCCTTCAGGACCCGCTCGGCGCGGACGGTGAGCTGCTCGTCGACCGCCGTGCGGTCCCGATGATCGATCCGGATCGCGATCCCGATCCCGGACAGCGCAACGATGCACAGCACCAGCACCGCGGCAGCCACGGCCAACTGTGCCCGCAGGCTCTGTCTCAGACTGAACGGCGGTTTTCTCATGGGCGGAGTTTGAATCCCGCCCCGCGCACCGTGTGGAGTATCCGGCTGCCGTCGTTGGCCTCGAGTTTTCGGCGCAGATAGCCCACGAAGACGTCGACGACATTGCTGTCGACGTCCCAGGTGTACCCCCAGACCTGCTCCAGCAACTGCGGTCGAGTCAGGACCAGCCCGGGATGTCGAGCGAAGGCGAGCAGCAGATCGAATTCCCGTGCGGTCAGCTCCAGATCGCGACCGCCCCGGCTGGCCATCCGGCGATCCGGTTCGACCACCAAATCACTCACGATCAACGGCTGGCCGTGCATCACTCGGTGCAGCCGCACCAGGGCATGCAGGCGGGCCGCCAACTCGACCACCGAGAACGGTTTGACCACGTAGTCGTCGGCACCTGCGGCCAGCCCGGCGACCCGATCGTCCACCTCGTCCCGCGCGGACAGCATGCATACCGGCAGGGTGTATCCCTCGGCTCGGAGGCGACGGACCAGCTCGACACCATTCATCCCGGGCATGCCCACGTCGAGGAGCACGACGTCCGGCATCAGCGCGGTGATATCGGCGAGCGCCGCCAATCCGTCCGCCGACTGCCGGACCTCCAGGCCCTGAAGCCCGAGACCTTGTTGCAGCGCCTCCCGAACGTCGGCGTCGTCGTCCACGACGAGCACCTCCGGCATCGTCATGCGTCACCCTTCCTTGCCGCACAGCTCGCCCACGACCATCCACGCCGTTGCGCAGGTTACCTACTTAAACCGGTGTGAATGGTGTTACAGAAGTTGCGAATACAGCGTGACGGACGTTCCTGTGAGCTTCTTAAGAGGTCGATCGCCGATTTCCGGATTCCATACCTCCGATATTTATTGTCGCTATTGTGAGCAAGAAGCTACAGAAAGTGATCACCAATTGCGGCGATCACCGCGCGTTGGGATGCGGTATCGAGGGGGTGCAGTGACAGCGGACCAGGTGCCACCCACTGCCGTCACCATTGCCGGAATTGCCCTACTTGGCGCTCTGATCAGCGTCAGCCGTGCGCGAGCCCAGCTACCGGCCGAAAAACCGGTCTGGCGGCTGATATTTCTTGGCGTCGCAATCGTCGCCGGCTCGGCGATCGTCACCCAGGCCTTCACCTACCCTTCCGCCGTCGGGCAGCTCATCTTCAGCGGCGGATGCGTTCTGGGCTGTGCCGTCCTGTACGAAGCGCTGGTGTGCTGGAACCGTGCCCGCACTCGCGCGACCGATCGCACCGACTCGCTGAACGGGTTGAGCGCGGTCCTCGTCACGGCGGCTCTGGTGAACCTCGCCTTCGTCTCAGGTCGCCGACCGCAGCACGGGCTGGCGCAGTGGCAGTTCCAGGCCGGGGTCCTGGCTTGCTCGATGCTGCTGGTCCTGGTCGGGACGACGGTCTGTATCTCGGTGATCGGTGGGCTGCTGCACGATCACCGGCTCTGGTTGATCGGGCTCATGCTGAGCCTGCTCACCGGGGTCCAGATCGAGGCCCTGCTCAACGGTGGTGCCGCCTCGGCCATCGACACGCCCGCCTGGCTGATCTGCGGAGGTCTGATCGCCTCCGGCGCCCTGATCGCCCCCGGAGCCGTGACCGGTACCCCACATCCGGCCGCCAGTCGGTCCACGATCCTGGGAGCGTTGTTCGTCCAGGCGGTCGGGGTCATTCTGCTGACCGTCGCCGATCCGTTCGAGGCAGACCACGATCTGTCGGTCACCGGGTTCGCGCTGGCCGGGGTGATCGGGGCGAGTGTGCGGATTCTGCGGCTGGTTCGGGATCTCGGTCACCTGACGCAGACCCGGCACCAGGCGATGACCGACGAGCTGACCGGAATCCCGAACCGGCGGGCGCTGCTGATCGCTGTCGACGACGCGCTGCGCAACCAGCGGTCGACCAGCCTGCTGATCATCGACCTCGACCGGTTCAAGGAGATCAACGACCGGTACGGGCATGCGGCCGGGGATCGGCTGCTGCGGCACGCAGCCGAGGCCTTCGCCACCCAGATCCCGGCCGGGGCGTTCCTCTCCCGGCTCGGTGGTGACGAGTTCGCCGTGCTACTCACCGATGCGGACGCCGTTGACCCCCCGGAATTCGCTCGCGACCTGGCCCGGGCTGCCGCCGCCCCGATGCGTGACCTGAAGGGCCGGATCCTGCAGGTTGGCTCGAGCATCGGGATCGCCACCGTGGACCGGCCCGGAATCGACGGCGGCGAACTGCTTCGCCGGGCGGACGCCGCGATGTACCAGGCCAAGGCCTCCGGCTCGGGGGTGCAGGTCTATGACTGCGCGTTGGACGCGGCGGCGAAGGAACGGCTGGAGCTCCTGGAAGACCTCCGGATCGCCCTGAAAGACCCTGCCCTGCAGGACAACCAGATCCTGGTCTACTTCCAGCCGCAACTCGACGTCGGTACCGGCAGGGTGGTCGGTGCCGAGGCTCTGGTGCGCTGGCGGCATGGCCGGCTCGGCCTCCTGAGCCCGGAGGCGTTCATCGGTCTGGCCGAGCAGAACGGGCTGATGCAGTCGCTGACCGAGCGCGTGCTGCGAGCCGCCACCATCCAGAGCGCAAGCTGGCGCGCGAGCGGGCACCGGCTGCGGGTGTCGGTGAACTTGTCCGCCGCCGGCCTGGCCGACCGTTCTCTGCTTGAACTGATCGACGAGTTCCTCGCCGCCGGGATGCCGGCCGAGGATCTCGTCCTGGAGGTGACCGAGACCAGCCTGCTGAAGGATCCGGCTCAGGCCCTGGCCGCGATGCACCGGATCGCCGCCTGCGGCGTCGGGATCAGCATTGACGACTACGGCACCGGCTACTGCCCGCTCACATACCTGCATGACCTGCCCGCCACCTACCTCAAGATCGACCGTTCCTTCATCTCCCGGCTGACCAGCGACCGGCGCACCGCGGCGATCGTGGCCGGCACCGTCGAGCTGGCGCACCGACTCGACATCCGTCTGATCGCCGAGGGCGTCGAGGACGACCCGACCCTGGCGATGGTCAGGGATCTGGGCTGCGACGAGAGCCAGGGATACCTGCACAGCCGACCGCTACCGGCCGAGGCCTTTCGCAGCTGGCTGGCCGCTCGCTCGCCGGTCGACCAGAACCCGAGCCAAAGAGTGCCATCTGTAGCCACTTTCGCGTCACTCGGGGTCCACCACCGAGTCCGCGAGTAACCGGTTGTCAATCCGGGTTCGGGCAGCTGTCGAAGACGACGGCGCCCAGGTCGTTGTACACCGGTACCGTCGTCATCCCCACCATTTGGTTGACCCGCAAGGCGACTCGCGCTTGCACCGGGTAAGCCTGCGGGCACTTCTTCGGCAACCGGAAGCGCATGGTGATCAGCTGCGTGTCACCAGGGAAGAGCAGGCCGCCGGGCGCCCGGCGGCCCGGATGCTCGCAGGTGCCGCCCGCGGTGTTGGGTCCGCTTGGTCGCAAACCGCCCAGCGGTAGCCGCGGTTCGACGTCCATCACAGTGACCGCGGTGTCACTGAGATTGACCAGGTTGAACGAGACGGCCAGGGCCTTGCGCCCGTCCGTCACCGCCGGGCAGATCCGGCCCAGGCCCAGTTGCTGGTCCAGGTTGCGGGCGGTGGTCAGGTTCGGGGCCGAGTTCGGCAGCGCCACCGGGGTGCTGGACGACGGCTCCTCGACCGGCTCCGCGTCAGTGCGGAAGAGCATGAACATCACCCCGCCGAGCAGGCAGATCACCGCGATCGCTGCCCAGGCCAGCAGGCTGAGGCCGGTTGGTTCGTCGGGTTCACCCTGATCGAGTTCCTCGAACTCCACCTCGGCCCTCCCCCAGCCATCGGGCAGCCATCGCTCAGCCGGGGAAGGCCGCCCGGTCGATCCTTCGGTGATACCGCTCTCCGGCCTTTCCACCGAGCATCGCCGCGAGAGCGCTGACCACGAGGATCGCCACCAGGGCGACGATCGCGCCGGTGGTGGCGGTGCCTTCGCCCACCGGGATCCGGGGCAGGTCCAGCCGCGCGAGCACGTTGTACTTGGCGCTGAACACCGTGCCCGCGCCGGCCAGCAGGATGACGACGACCAGGCCGATCACCCAGACCGCCAGACCCTGTCGAATGCCGTCGAAGCGGGACATCCGCCCGGCGACATATCCGCCGGCAAAGTAGGCGACCGCCAGGATCACCAGCGCGGTGATACCGCCCGCCATCCCGATCTGCTCGGTACTGCCCAGCAACCCGTTCTCCGCCCGTTGCCGATTGACGTCGAGATTGCCGGCGGTGGCGGTGTAGCCGATCGCGAGCCCGGTGGCGGACACCATCGCGAGCACCAGAACCGCCAGACCGTTCGCCGACAACCAGCCGAAGAAGGCAGCACCCCAATGGATGCCGCCGAAACGCTCATGCTGTGCGGTCAGCCGGGCCCGTGCCTCGGCCGGCATCCGGTTGCGCCTCAGCGAGTATGAGCTGGCGGCCTTCTGATCGTTCGCCATCAAGAGTCCCTTGTCGGGTCCGGCTCCGCGGCGGCAAGCCACAGCGGCACAGGATCGGAAGCGGTGCGGAGTAGACCAACGGAAGGCAGCCACGCTGCTGACCCGATGCGCAGAGTGTGACGTATTTCGCTGACTTGGCAACTCGAGCCGGCAAGCAAGAGTGCGGCGTCGCTGCGGGAAGGGGATCCGCAGCGGCGCCGCACTCAGTCTGGGTCACGCCCGACGATCAGGCACTTCGGCCGATCACCTGAGCTTTAGAGGCTCCTAGCCCTGCAGGTCGTAGACCGTCTGACCGCCGATCGTGGTCGCGGTGTAGTTCGCCGCAACCCAGGTCGCGATCTCGCCGTTCCCCCGGTTGCCGCCACCGCCACCGCCGCCGCCGCCGCCACCGCCGCCGCCGCCAGAGACGAAGTATCGGACATCCCCGTCGGCGACGTACTTCTGGAACTGCGCCAGGGTCGGGGCCGGGTCGCCACCGTTGAAGCCGCCGAGCGCCATCACCGGCTCGCCGCTGGCCAGCTGCAAGGTCGCCGCTGTGCTGGAACCAACCGTGGCCGCAGCCCACTTGGTGTCGGCCGCTTGCAGCAACGCGGTCAGCTCGGTGCTGTCCGTGGTGCTGTCGCCGCCGGCACCGCCACCGGTGGGTCGGGTGCCACGGCCGCCTCCTGGGCCGCCGAAGCCTCCGGTGGAGGCGCTGGCCGGGCCGACCGAGGGAATGGAGCCGGTGTGCGCCGTCCCGGCGGTGGTGACGGCGTACGCCGTGGTCCCGGCCAGACCGGCCATGGTGCCGACCAGGGCGAGCACGACCAGCCCCCGGGCTGCCCGCCGTCCCGGAATCAGTAGGCCGATGGTGACCAGCACGGACAACGCGAGCACGGCGTACCGCAGCTCGGGGTGCCAGTCGGCATTGCGGGCCAGCAGAGTGAACGACCACAATCCGGTGACCAGCACCATCGCGCCGAGTCCGGCTCGGGCCGACCACTGCGAACGCCGGGTCCAGAGCAGCCCGCCACCGACCGCCACCAGAGCCGCGATCGCCGGAGCCAGCGCCACCGTGTAGTACGGGTGCACCGTGCCCTTCATGTAGCTGAAGGTCAGGCCGGTCCCGAGAAGCCAGCCACCCCACAGGATCAGCGACGCTCGCACCCGGTCCGTGCGGGGCGCGCCGCGCAGCACGATCAGGCCCATCACCAGCGCGATCAGCGCCGCGGGCAGCAACCAGGAGATCTCGTTGCCCATCTCGGCGCCGAACAGCCGAGTGATCCCGGTGTCGCCGCCGAAGGCAGAACCCGCGCCGCCCCCGCCGCCACCGCTGCGGTTACCGTCCCCGCCGAGGATTCGGCCGAGCCCGTTGTAGCCGAGCACCAGTTCCAGGATCGAGTTGTTCTCCGAGCCACCGATGTACGGGCGGGACGAGGCGGGCAGGAGTTCGACGATCGCGATCCACCAGCCGGCCGAGACCAGCAACGTGCCCAGTGCCCCGAGGAGTTGCAGCACCCGGCGACGCAACCCGGTCGGCGCGCAGATCAGATACACCAGGACGAAGGCCGGCAGCGGCAGGAACGCCTGCATCATCTTGGCCAGGAACGCGAACCCGACGGCGGTACCGGCCAGCAGCAGCCACCCGGTACTGGCCCGCTCCAGGGCGCGGACCACGCAGTAGGCCGCGACGACGAGCAGCAGCACCAGCATCGCGTCGGGGTTGTTGAACCGGAACATCAGCGCGGCTGCCGGGGTGAGCGCCAGCGCAGCCCCCGCCAGCAGCCCGGCCGCCGGGCCGGACCAGCGCCGCACCGCCCCGTAGACCAGGCCGACCGCGGCGACACCCTCCAGCGCTTGTGGCGCCAGCATGCTCCAGCTGCTGAATCCGAAGATCCGACCGGACAGGCCCATCACCCAGAGCGAGGCCGGCGGCTTGTCCACGGTGATCAGGTTGCTCGCGTCGAAAGAGCCGAAGAACATGGCCTTCCAGCTCACCGAGGCGGCCTGGGCGGCCGCGGCGTAGAACGAGTTGCCATAGCCGGAAGCGGAGAGATTCCACAGATAGAGGACGGCGGTCACGGCGAGCAGGCCGAGCAGGGCGGGCCGGGCCCACGACGGATCCTCGGCAGCGCCGCGCACCACCCGGGTGCCGAACGAGCGCCGGCTCGGAGGAGAGGCGGTGGGTAGCTCGCTGTGCCGGCTGGGGATTCGCTCGGTGCCCGGGACCGGCGCTTGCCTGGGGGGCGTGGTCGTCGTCATGGGCCCTACTGTCGGACGCCGACCTGACTCGATCCGGTGCGAACCCTGGACGTTCGCTGTGCCCGCACCTCGAGCCCGTGATCATGCACGGTTGCCCACCTCTGGCCCGTGATCATGCACGGTTGCCCACCTCAGGCCCGTGATCATGCACGGTTGCCCACCTCAGGCCCGTGATCATGCACGGTTGCCCACCTCAGGCCCGTGATCATGCACTTGGTCGCTCACGGTTGCCCACCTCAGGCCCGTGATCATGCACGGTTGCCCGTCTCAAAGCGGGTAACCGTGCATGATCACCGCAGGAAGTTTGGGGTCGCCTGCCCCGTTCAGCCACTTGATCCCTCACGGTTGCCCACCTCTGGCCCGTGATCATGCACGGTTGCCCGTCTCAAAGCGGGTAACCGTGCATGATCACCGCAGAAAGTTTGGGGTCGCCTGCCCCGTTCAGCCACTTGATCGCTCACGGCTGCCCACCT
>DATINJ010000311.1:0-4851 GCA_035474375.1 Kineosporiaceae bacterium
TGCGGCCGGTCAGAAGGAGCAGGATCGCCGAGATCGGGCCGGCAATCTCAGGGCCGGTGCCGAGAGTCCAGTCCGCGTCGGTTGCAGTAAGCGTGAACCGGCCCAGCCGGTGCTTGGCCCCGAACGAGAACGGCCAGCGGAGGTCCCAGATCCGGGAAGCGGCGGCGGCACCGGCGTCCGGCGGGGTGGGGAAGTCGATTCCCAGCGGGATCGCGATGTCCTGAGCGTGCACCAAGATGTCCCACATCACGTTGGCGGGATTGACGACCCGGGGGACCGAACGGGACTCGGCGGAGGTCCGGAAGTCCTGCACGATCTCGGTGGGCGTTCGCGCCGCGCGGCGCTGGCTGGCCACGGTGTTGAATCGGGCGTAGTTGCCGCGGGCCTTCGCGAAGTCGACCAGCAGGCTGCCTGGTGAGGGCGGTATGGGGATCAGGGTCACGTGGGCGGCGACGTCGCGGACCCGCCAGCCGGCACACAATGACGGCTGCTCCCAATCCGCCTCGGACAGCCTGGTGAGCAGCTCCGCAAGGGCCAGCCGCTGCTCGACTACGACCTGCCAATCCTCTTCGATGCCCATGGCGCTCCCTAGAATCAACCGCCAATCCACAATAGACAGAGAATCTGTCTAGTTCAAGTGATGTGGTCCTTCAGGAAGGGGTCGGTGATCTCGCGCAACATGGTGAGCGTCTCCCGCAGTTGCGCCATCCGCTCGGGTCCGATGTGCGCCAGCCAATGCGCCTCGACTTCGGCGAGGGCAGGGAGAACCTCCTCTCTCGCCGCGTGGCCTCGGGCGGCGAGCTTGACCAGCCGGGCGCGACCGTCGGTCGGGTCCGGGACTCGTTCGACATAGCCCGCGCGTTCCAGTTGCTCGACCAGGAAGCCGGCAGTCTGCTTGGTGACCTGTGCGGCTTCGGCGAGCCGGGTGACCCTCGACCCGCCGGGGTCGATCCGGGCGGCGATGCGTGCTTGCGCGACCGTCATGTCGGCGTAGCCGGCGCGCGCGAGCCCGTTAAGGGTCGCGGCCTCCATCGCCCGGTACGGAATGAACAGCAGGACGCCGAGCGGCAGCTCCGCAGCATCCGGCGCGTCCGCAGCTGACGTTGACGCATCCATGTGCACGACCCTTTGCCCAACCGTCGAGACTACTGATAGTAGTCAGATAACCTTACTATCTGTACTGACCACGGAGGGCGGTGGTGCTTCGTCTGGTGGTGCTTGACGGGCAGGGTCGATGCGGCGCGCGTGATGTGGCGTTGACGGCTGGCGCGTTGGGGGTTCTGCGCGCACTGTCATTCTGTAGCTGTCACGATTCGCGCCGTTGGCCCGCGTAGATCCTGAACGGTGTGGGCCGTGGGGCTGCGAAACGCGAGCTTGAGGAGGACGATACGCATGTCACCGCCCAGATCTGAGCGCCACCTCGGAGACGAACAGGAACGAGGGCAACCCTCGTTCGAATACTCCAGCGCTGGTGTTCCGGCGGAGGACGTCGCTCATTTGATGGCCAGTATCGCCCGGCGGTTGGATACCGAGCGGGGGGAGGACGACACCCTTGATGCGCTGGTCGCTGCGGCCGTGGACGCGATCCCCGGCGCCGACTCCGCCGGGATCACGTTTGTCCACAAGCATGGCCTGCAACTGGATGTTCGTTACGCCAGTGATCAGTTCGTCGTCGACCTGGACACCGTCCAGTACGAGGAGGCGGAAGGTCCGTGCTTGCATTCGGCCTATCAGCACCGCACCGTGCGGATCGAGGACTTCGCCACCGAGCAGCGGTGGCCGGCCTTCGCCGCTCGTGCCCGCGACCTGGGCGCTGGCAGCGAACTGGCGCTGCAGCTGTACGTCCACAACGACGACATGGCTGCCCTGAACGTGTACTCCCGTCAGGCGCGGGCCTTCAGCGATGAGTCCGAGCAGATCGGGTTGCTGTTCGCCTCTCACGCCGCGGTCGCGATGGCCGCCGCCCGACGCGAGCAGCAGTTGCGGATCGCGATCGACAGTAGAGACGTCATCGGGCAGGCCAAAGGCATCCTGATGGAACGCTTCAAGCTCACCGCCGATCAGGCGTTCCAGGTCCTGATTAAGGCCAGCTCCGAAGCCAACCTCAAACTCCGTGACGTCGCGGAGATCTTCACCGGCACTGGCGACATCCCGCACCGGCGCCGCTGACCCCCGTGAACCCTCAGTGGCGTGGTCTGCCGCCGAAATTGGGCATCGAGAATGAGGAACGGTAACCCGCCGAAGTGGTCCGCGTGCAAGTGCGACACCACTACGGCGTCGACCTTCAATGGAAATTTGATATCCATCATCCGCAGCCTAGCGCCGGTAAAGTCGGGCTGCCATTGCTGATTCGGAGATCAATGGACGGGGGCTTCTGGACCTGGCGGACCCGACCGGGTGATTGATCTGACCGACCCCACCATCAGCGGCACGTCAACTTCCGGGTGGAGCGACGGGAGTCACTGAACCCGTTGAAAAGCCAGCCATCGTGCAGCGCGTCGCCGCCGTTGGCGAGGCCCGACCGGCCACGCCTCGCTCAGCTCACGGACATGTCTCGTCGGGCTGATGGGGGCGAAGCCCGGGTTAGGGCTTGGCGAGCGCGTTGCGGACCTTGTCTAGGGTGCCGGGCTCGACCTGGCCGGTGTCCTCGAGGACCTCCATGTGGTCGGAGACGGCTTTGATGGTTTCAGTGGCCAGGTCGCGGATCATGGAGTTCTTCGTGGTGCTGCGCACGGTCGCGACCACGGGGAAGATTTTTCCGTGCGCCTCGCGGAGGATGTTGGCGAAATACCTGTCGAACTCCCTGCCTTGCAGGTTCTCCATCTCCTTGACCCAGCTCTGCTGATCCGCGTTCGGCTCGTTGGGAATCTCCACGTTCAGCGCGACGGCCATCTCGCGGACGATCTGGTCGAGGTGGGAGTGGCCCTCCATAAGGTGCAGACCTGCGCGCTTGACCTGCTCGTTGGAGCCCCGATCCTGGGCGAGGCGGCCGGAGGGCAGCTCCCAGAGGTTCGCCTGGCGGACCCGGACGAGGAGTTCCTTGTCCAGGGCGGTAACCGGTCCGGCGGCCGCGATGCGGTTGGCGGTGATGGCCTCGAAGGCCACCGGCTCGGCGTGGTTCGCATGGTCCGGCTTGGGGGTGTCGCTGGCGGTGATGTTCTTGACGGCGGCGACTTGGATGCCGAACGAGAGCAGTGCCCCGACGAGTGCCACCACGATCAAGACTTTCAGGAAAAGCGTGTTTCTGTTTCGCTGGAAGGGCGGGCGGGTGTCGTAGCTCATTGCAGCGGCTCTCCCTGTCGGCGGGGATCAGAGTCGGTCCCGGTGGCACGTTTGCGGGGGGCAACCCCTATTGCGTACCGATCACTACGGCGCGGCGTCCCGCTCAGTTCACCTGTGGTCCAAAGATTTTTCACTGGCCCCCGCCAGCGGCCCTATGTCGCACCCGCCGTGATCAGCCGGATACACGAAGCGAGATGCCGGTGGGTGGCGCTCGCCGTGCAGGTCCGGCAGGCAGGATGGTGGTACGGCGAGCAGGACGGAGACACCATGAGCGACGGTACGACGGTGCAAGCACTGATCCAGCTGGCGAAGGTGATGGACTCCACGGCTGTGGATCTGCGGGAACTGGCGGAACGCGCGCGGGCCCGGGCCGACGCGATCGACAGCGGTCAGTCCTGGAGTGAGTCGGTGACCGGTCAACAGCAGCCGCTGATCGTCGAACGTCTCACCGAGATCCTTGAAGCGCTGGCGCGGCACGGTGCGGCGTTCCGCAAGGCGGAGGCCCGGGTCCTGCACGGCGAGGGGCTCAGCCAGGAGCAAATCGCCGTGTTGTTCGGGGTCACCCGGCAACGGGTCGGGGCGCTGCTCTCCGACGAATCGAGTCGCGCAGCCCGCCGGGCCGACGGTACCGGCGTGGGATCCGTCACGCGGGGGCGGGCGCGCCGAGACTCAGGTGCAACCGGATCTGAATGATGCTGTCGTAGAACCGGAGTCGGAGTCGCTGGTGGCGATGGTTAGTGCGATGGAGCCATGCCCAGCCGGGTTTGTCACCTGCGGTTAGTGTCGGTCTAGAGCAGGGTCTAGCCGGGAGTAGCGCGCAGGTGTACGGCGTGGTCGGGGCCGGAGGTCCCGCACGCCGCGTCGCGCTGGCCGCGCTGGCTCGGCCCTTGCCGACATGTTCGAGGACCCGGCAGGAGGCTCGAAGAGGATTCGGACGACCAGCGTGATCTGTGCAGGGTGTCACGGGTCTGGCTGTCGGTTGATGACGTCGGGTGTCAGGCAGTTCCGGGGCGTCCACTTCCCATCCCCTTCTCACCATTCCTCCTGGAACGGGACGCACTCTGAAACCCTTCGGTCATTCGGGGTGCGCTGGTGTCTCGGGGCGTGTCTCGGAGCTGATCGGTTGCGGCTGGGACGACCACTGACCGGATGCCCGCGGCACAGGCGGAGCCCCGCTCGCCATGCCGGAGGAACCCGGTCAGGCTGGGGCCCACAGGCTCCGCCGCGCGGTCAGGAGGCGACCCTTTCGGTCACGGTCTGGGAGAACGCCCAGTTGGAGTGCACGATGAGCCACTGTCCCTCGACGAGCCGGTAGCCGTGCGTGGCGTTCCAGGCGCGCCGCTGATTCTCGTTGCCGTCCTCGTCGAGCACGTAGGTCTTCAGGTTGTAAGCCAGGACGGCGAAGTCGCCGCTGTCGCCGACGTGGACCGTCGGGTTGAGGTACTCGCTGCGCACGATGTGCGGGTTGGAGTAGATGGACGACAGCCACGCGACGGTCTTCTCCTTGCCGACGACGATGTTCTCGAGGATCGGGTCGAAGTAGCTCACCTCGTCCGCGAAGCCGTCCAG
>DATINJ010000312.1:0-10270 GCA_035474375.1 Kineosporiaceae bacterium
GCGTCAACGCCGGCTCCCTGGACCCGCGCCTCCTGGCCAAGTACGGCAAGGCCACGCCCGAGGCGCTGGTGGAATCGGCGGTCTGGGAAGCCTCGCTGTTCGAGGAGCACGGCTTCCACGACTTCAAGATCTCGGTCAAGCACAATGACCCAGTGGTTATGGTCCGGGCCTACGAACTGCTCGCGGCCCGCGGGGACTGGCCGCTGCACCTCGGTGTGACCGAGGCCGGCCCGGCGTTCCAGGGCACGATCAAGTCCTCGGTCGCCTTCGGGCACCTGCTCGGCCAGGGGATCGGCGACACCATCCGGGTCTCGCTCTCGGCTCCGCCGGTCGAGGAGGTCAAGGTCGGGATCCAGATCCTGCAGTCGCTGAACCTGCGCCCGCGCAAGCTGGAGATCGTTTCCTGCCCGTCCTGCGGGCGCGCCCAGGTAGACGTGTACACCCTTGCCGAGCAGGTCACTGCCGGGCTGGAGGGGATGGAGGTGCCGTTGCGGGTAGCCGTGATGGGCTGCGTCGTGAACGGGCCGGGAGAGGCCCGTGAGGCCGACCTCGGTGTGGCTTCCGGTAACGGTAAAGGCCAGATCTTCGTCCGGGGTCAGGTGATCAAGACCGTGCCGGAATCAAAGATTGTTGAAACACTGATCGAAGAAGCGATGCGGATGGCAGAGGAAATGGGCGAAGATGCCGAGACGGGCAGCCCAGAGGTAAGCGTCCGCTGATAGCTGTCGATCGGTTCTCCGGTGGCCCTGACCGGCACCGGTGAGTGAGGATTGGTTCGTGCTCCGCTCGGCGCTGAAAGTTCTGGCCAAGGACGACGTGGACGAGGCGTTGGTGCTGTGCGCCCGCGAACCGGTCGCGAACCTCTTCGTTGCTGCTCGGTTGATGGCTTTGCGAGCCGATCCGCGTCGGCATGGCGGTGAGATCTGGGGCTGGTACGAGGGCGGTGAGATGCGCTCGGCGTGCTGGTCCGGGGCCAACCTGGTGCCGGTCTCGGCCACCGAGCAAGCGATCGAGGCGTTCGCACATCGAGCCCGACGCAATGGTCGGCAGTGCTCGTCGATCGTCGGTCCGGCGATTGCCGTCCTCGGGCTCTGGCAGCACCTGCAGAGCTCCTGGGGTCCGGCCCGAGACATCAGGGCGAACCAGCCATTGATGGCGCTGTCCGGGCCGCCGCTGGTGGCGCCGGACCCGCTGGTTCGCCGCAGCACCCCGGCCGAGCTCGAACTGCTCGTCCCGGCCTGCGTCGCGATGTTCACCGAGGAAGTCGGCTACTCACCGGTCGCCGCGGACGGTGGGGCGGTCTACCGGGCCCAGGTCAACAGCCTGGTGACGGCCGGGCGATCGTTCGTCCGGATCGACAACACCGGCGTCGGGCCGCACGTGGTCTTCAAGGCCGAGCTCGGCTCGGTGATCCAGGAAGCGGTGCAGGTCCAAGGGGTCTGGGTGGCTCCGCGATACCGCGGCCGAGGGCTCGCCGCGCCGGCGATGGCGGCCCTGGTCAACATCGTCCAGCGGGAGGTGGCGCCGGTGGTGAGCCTGTACGTGAACGGTTACAACACTCGGGCGGTGCGGGCTTATGAGCGGGTTGGCTTTCAGACCGTGGGGACTTACGCGACGATCCTGTTCTGAGCGAGGCGTTCTCGGCTCGGTAAACCCCGGTCATTCAGGCACGCATAACCTCGGGGCCTGCCCGCTTTCCGGTCTCATCCCGGGGTTATGCGTGTTCGGGTGACCTTCCCTGATCGCTGCGCATAGACGCTGAGCATCATCTGGCGGGTCCACTCCTGCTCAACCGCCACGTGGCGGTAGGTGAACCGCTGGACCAGCCATCCGAGGCTGACGAGCTCGTCGTACCGGCGGCAGTCGCGTTCGAGTGCCTCAGGGCTGCCGTGGAAGGAGAAGCTGTCCGCCTCGAACACGATCATCAGCTCCGAGTTGCCGAGATCGACACGTTTCTGGGGATGTGAACCGGGGATCACCAACTGCGGCTCGAACCCGGTGATCCCGGCTTGGATGGCGATCGCTCGCATCCCGCTCTCGAATGGGTTGGCGGCTCTGGGATCTGCGTGCTTCGCCACCTGCTGAGCCCGGAGCCGACCCGGGCCGATCAGCTGGGCCGCGCCCAGCTGGAGCTGATCGGTGTCGATCAACACGCTTCGGCACGCGGAATCGGCGATCGCCAGTCCCTCGCTGAACGGCAGAGTGATGGCGCAGTCGAGCACGGTACGCAGGGGCGACGTGACCTTCTCGTCCTCACGATCCGCGTAGTGCAGGGTCACGCCCTTGCGGGGGAGTGGCCGGTGGTTCCGGGGCACCGTGATGTGGATCGAGGTCGGTT
This sequence comes from Kineosporiaceae bacterium, assembly GCA_035474375.1. GTDB lineage: Bacteria > Actinomycetota > Actinomycetes > Actinomycetales > Kineosporiaceae > JANNPJ01. The sequence continues at coordinate 2,339 of DATINJ010000312.1, forward strand.
CGAAGAGCGCGGCCATCCGCCAGTAGGCGGCCGCGCTCTGATGCGAGATGACGCCGTGCATCTCGGCGGCTCGTTTCTGCATCAGCAATGCCCCAGGAAGGGCGTAGACGTCTCGAGCGATTCGCTCCACATCCCCCTTGGCTACTGCGGTGAGCAGTGCCCGACGGGTCGTGTGGTTCCGGATCTCGGCCCAAGTCGCCGTCCCACCGAGCTGCTTGAGCACGGATTCCGCCGGGATCGCCATCGGAGAAACATTGCCGCAGAACAGCAGGAAACGGATTTTGTTATCCACAGGTGCACGCGAACACGCATAACCTGCTGAACGCACCGATGGAGACGTTTCCATGCGGGTTATGCGTGTTCGCGTGACCGCGAGTCAGGCCAGAGCGGTCAAAGCGACGCGAATCAGGTCCGGGACGGGGGTGGGAGTGCGGGTTTGGCGGTCGACGTAGACGTGGACGAAGCGGCCGATCGCCACCGGTTCGGTCTGGTCGCCGCAGAACAAGCCGATCCGATAGATCACGCTGCTGCGGCCGAGTTTCTCCAGAGCGAGGCCGGCCACCACCTGATCCGGGAAGCTCAATGACGCGAGAAACCGGCAGGACGTCTCGGCCACCAGGCCGATCGCCGGCAGCTCGCGGATGTCGACACCGGTCGCCTCGATCAGCCAGCCGTTCACGGCGGTATCGAAGAACGAGTAGTAGACGACGTTATTGACGTGACCGTAGACGTCGTTGTCCGCCCAGCGGGTGGTGATCCGGCGCAGCACCGGGAAGTCGTCCCGCCGTACCGGCACGTCTGGCTCAGGCGTCGCATCCGGCGTCGTCACGCGGGACATGGTGACAGGTCCTCGTGTCAGCTCGCGCGGTCCTCGGCGAGTTAACCCGGTGAAGGGAGCCACGCGAGGAGGATATTCTCACCGCCGAGGGGTAACCCCTCGATCGCCCGGCCGTTTGCCGGGTGGCCCCAGCTCAGGAGGACCCACGTGTTGTTGCGGATGTCGTCGTTGTTCCTGCGGACCCTTCGCGAGGACCCGGCGGACGCCGAGATCCCGGGGCACCGCCTGCTGGTCCGGGCCGGGTACGTGCGGCGGGCGGCGCCCGGGATCTTCTCCTGGCTGCCGATCGGCTACCGCACCTACCAGAACGTGGAGAACATCGTCCGCGAGGAGATGGATGCAGCCGGCTTCCAGGAGGTGCACTTCCCCGCCCTGCTGCCGCGCGAGCCCTACGAGACCACCGGTCGCTGGGCCGAATACGGGCCCAACCTGTTCAAGCTGAAGGACCGCCGGGGAAACGACTATCTGCTCGGCCCCACGCATGAGGAGATGTTCACCCTCCTGGTGAAGGACCTGTACGGCTCGTACAAGGACCTGCCGGTGTCGCTCTACCAGATCCAGACCAAGTACCGGGACGAGGCCCGCCCCCGGGCCGGTCTGCTGCGCGGCCGCGAGTTCGTGATGAAGGACTCCTACTCGTTCGATGTCGATGACGCCGGGCTGGAGGCCTCGTACGAGAAGCACCGCGCGGCGTACATCAAGACGTTCGACCGGCTCGGGCTGGACTACGTGATCGTCGCCGCGATGTCCGGCGCGATGGGCGGTAGCCGGAGCGAGGAGTTCCTGCACCCGACGGAGATCGGTGAGGACACCTTCGTCCGCTGCACCTCCTGTGACTACGCCGCTAACACCGAGGCGGTGAAGACGCCGGCGCCGCCCGCGATCAGCGCCGACGGTGCCGCCGCCGCGCACGTCGAGGACACCCCGGACACGCCGACCATCGACACCCTGGTCGCGGTGGCGAACGCCAGCTTCCCCCGCCCGGACCGGCCTTGGACCGCCGCCGACACGCTGAAGAACGTCCTCATCACCCTGGTGCACCCGGCGGACAAGGAACACCCCGAAGGCTGGCGTGAGCCGGTGGCGATCGGACTGCCCGGCAACCGCGAAGTGGACACCAAGCGGCTGGAGGCGACGGTGGCTCCGGCCGAGGTGGACGCGTTCACCGAGGCCGACTTCGCCAAGCACCCCCGCCTGGTGAAGGGTTACATCGGGCCGGCGGCACTGGGAGCGGACTCCGCCACCGGGATCCGCCTGCTGCTCGACCCTCGCGTGGTCGACGGCACCGCCTGGATCACCGGCGCCAACGAGCCCGGTCGGCACGTCTTCGACCTGGTCGCGGGCCGGGACTTCACCGGCGACGGCATTGTCGAGGCGGCCGAGGTGTTCGAGGGCGACCCCTGCCCGAACTGCGCGGAGGGCACCCTGACCATCGCTCGCGGGGTGGAGATCGCCCACATCTTCCAGCTCGGCCGCAAGTACGCCGAGGCGCTCGGGCTGAAGGTGCTGGACCAGAACGGCAAGCTGGTCACGGTCACGATGGGGTCCTACGGAATCGGTGTCTCCCGGGCGATGGCGGCGATCGCCGAGGCCAACTACGACGAGAAGGGCCTGTGCTGGCCGCGCGAGGTGGCGCCGGCCGACGTGCACATCATGGCGGCGGGTAAGGCCACTAAGGATGTGGAGGTGTTCGAGACCGCCGGACGGCTGGCGGAAGAACTGGAGTCTGCCGGGGTGCGGGTGCTCTACGACGACCGGCCCAAGACCTCGCCGGGGATCAAGTTCAAGGATGCCGAGCTGATCGGCGTCCCGACGATCATGATCGTCGGCAAGGGCCTGCTCGCCGGCACCGTGGAGATCCGCGACCGGCGCTCCGATGACGTCGAAGAGGTGCCGGTCGGCGAGGCAGTGAAGCGGCTCGTCTCCATCGTCACCGAGTAGCGGTCGCCGGCAAGCCGTGCGGCAGGCGAGCCGCGCTGCTGACCGGCCGACGAGCCGCGCTGTCGACGGCTGCAGACGGGCCGCCGGGCCGGGCTGTTGACCGGCAGGCGGCCGGCTGCCGGTCGGGCAGACGGGCGCTGAAACCCGACAGCACTACGGTTACCGTCGTGATGAATGACCTGTGGGCCAAGAGGGGTGCGAGTAGATGATCGCCTTGGTTCTGGCGCAGAGCTTGCGGGCCGCCGGGCTGCCCTGGAACCCGCTGCCAGGTGACCGTTTCGTCGTCCCGGATCGCGGGATGGACGAAGAGGTGTTCGTGATCAGCAACATGGTGGTCGAGGTTCAGGACGCGCCGACCGGGCAGATCATCGGCTTCAACGGCACCACCGAATGGGCGTTGGACAGCCTGGAGCACGGTCAGGTGGTGTGGATGCCGAGGGAGGAGCAGTTGCGGGAACTGCTTGACGAGCGATTCCTCCGGTTGGAGGCGGTGACCGGGGGCTTCGCCGTGGTGATCGATCTGGACGGGGAGCATCGCGAGGTCGACAGTGATGCCGAATCTGCGTATGCCCGAGCCCTGCTCGTGGTGTTGCGGAGATGACGCGCGGGAGTTTCGAGGACGGGGTTACACGATGAATGGGGTGGTCGGGATGGATGAGACCCGAGTGTGCGGCGTCCAGGCAGTGATCTTCGACTGGGGTGGCACGCTCACCCCCTGGCACACCATCGACCTGGTCGAGCAGTGGCGGGTCTACGCCGAGCACTACGCCCGGCATCACGCCGACGAGCACCCGGACGGCGGCAAGGACCTGGCCGCCCGGATGGCGGTGGCCGAGCAGGAGGCGTGGGCCCGGCTCAAGCGGGACGGCGCGAGCGCTCGGCTGATCGACGTGTTCGATGCCGTCGGGATCAACATCGACTACCCCGGGCATCCGGCGGCGCAGATCGCGTACGAGGAGTTCTGGGAGCCGCACACCTACATCGACCCGGACGTGCCGGTGCTGTTCGCCGCCCTACGCGAGCGTGGGGTGCGGATCGGGGTCCTGAGCAACACCATTTGGTCCCGGGACTACCACCAGCGGGTGTTCGCCCGAGACGGCGTCCTGACGCTCATCGACGGCGACGTGTACACCTCTGAAATCCCTTGGGTGAAGCCGCATCCGGAGGCATTCGGGGCGGCAATGGCGGCGGTCGGAGTGAGTGATCCGGCGCGGTGTGTGTACGTTGGCGACCGGCCGTACGAGGACGTCCATGGCGCCCAGCGGGTCGGGATGCGGGCCGTCCTGGTGCCGCACAGCGACATCCCCGCCGATCAGCAAGTGCCGGTCGACGTCACCCCGGACGGCGTGGCGCACCGACTGCTCGACGTCCTCGCCCTGGTCGACGCCTGGAACGGGGTTTGATCAAGGCGCCGTCGGCGCGATGGCCGTGGGCAGGGCGCCGGGCGGGGTGAAGGAGCTGTTCGCCGCGGTGGTCGGGTTGTTGAGCGAGTTGCCCTCGGTGGCGGACGGCGTCGCGGCGGGGGTGGAGCGCTCGATGAGGCCGGGGAACGCGGTCGGCTTACCGGTCCAGCCCGCCATCCGGCGAGCGGCGACGGCCAGCTGATCGGCGCCGAGAACGCGGTCGTCGTCCCCGGCGGTTCCGGCCGCGAGCAGCTCTGTTGCCAGCGCCGCGAGCCCGCGCTCGACTCGGGCGGCCAGCGCTGCGGCCTTCGCTGAGCTGGTTGGCGGGGTGCCCACGTCGTACGCCGGTTCGGCCACGGCGGGCTGGATTCGCGCGGTCAAGAGCTGGACCGAGAGCTCGTCGCGCTCGGTCCGATGGGCCTGCCAGAGCGTGCCGGCCAGGGTCCGGCGACTACCGGAGGTACGGGCGACGACCAGCGGATAAGCGAAGACCGCCGCATGCTGGCCAGCCAGTAGCCGGACCAAGGCGACCTGCACCGGCGTGCTCGGCTCGCTCAGATCGCGCTGGTCGGTGAGGTCGCCCGGGTCGCCCTGGTCAGCCAAGTCGGCGGTCGGGTCAGCGGCGGTTGGGCCGGCGGTCGGCGCAGCGGAAGCTGTCGAGCCGGCCAGCTCGGCCGGAGCGGGTCGCAGAACGCCGGACGGAGCCCGGCCGATGGCGGCACCGAGCAGATCGGCGTTGATGATCCGGGCGGCGGCGATCCGGCAGAGCAGGACGGCGAAGGCCGGTGCCGCCGCCTCCCCGTCGCGCAGCGCCACCTGGGCCGCCGCGATCTCGGACTTGATCAGCTGGGTCGGCGTCCGGGTCGGTGTCTGGGTCGGCGCCGCCGCTGGATCGGCGTTCGCTGCCGGGCTCGAGCCGGCTGGGGTTGCGGAGGTCGAGGGGATCGGCGAGCCGAGCGCGGCCAGGTGCTGCTCGTGGACGGCGACCATCCGGTTCAGCAGAACGGATAGTGCGGGCTCCGCCACGGCCAGGGCAAGGGCATCGGTGCGCAGCGCCGTCGCGGCGCTCACCGCCCGGTTTACCGCCAGTTCGTCCGGTTCGAGCGGGATCGGCGCCGCAGCGGTCTGTTCTCGGCATCCGGTGAGCCCGGTCACCAGCCCGAGCGTGGCGCCCAACGCAAGCAACTGGCGTCGAGAGAGCAAACCGGTCCGGGAAGATCTTCTGGGCAGCCGGTTCCCCGAGATCCCCGACCGCATCAGCACCATCGGATCATCCCACGGGTGCGCTGGTCCGCTACGCCGGTGGCGTCGGCGGGATCGACTCGGGCCGGTAGGCTGTAGGGCGCGGATCTGCACAGGCTCCGCACCGAACATCTAGTCATACCGGCAGTCGACTCGCCAGAGCGCTGCCGGCCAACCTGCATATCGAGGAGGTCCGCATGGTTGCGCCCTCCCAGGCCGATGGCGTCCGTGCCTTGGCCGAACCACTGGCCCGCGACGCCGGTCTCGTGGTGGAGAGCGTCACGGTTACCCCGGCCGGTAAGCGCCGCGTGCTTCGGGTGATCGTCGACCTCCCCGAGGACAGCAGCGGGGGAGTTCCGATGGACGCCGTCGCGACGGCCGCTCAGTCGATCTCCGCCGCTCTGGACGAGAGCTCGGTGATGGGCGGCATGCCCTACGTGCTCGAGGTCAGCTCACCCGGTGCCGATCGACCGCTGACCGAGCGTCGGCACTGGTTGCGCGCCCGCGGCAGGTTGGTGAACGTGTTTCCCGCCGCCGGGCAGCCGGTGCCGCCGCAGGGTCGGCTGACCGAGGTCACCGAGAGCGGGGTGATCCTGGACGGCGACCGCGAGGTCAGCTGGGCGGCGATCGCCTCCGGTCGGGTCGAGGTCGAGTTCGGCCGCCCTGCCGACGAGGAACTGACCGAAGACGATCTGGCTGCAGATCAGGACGACGACAGCGAAGACGATGATGATGAAGACGACGACACAGAGGGTGAGGGCTGAGCGATGGACATCGACCTTGCGGCCTTGAGAGCCCTTGAGCGCGAGAAGGAAATACCGCTCGACCTCCTGATCCGGACGATCGAGCAGGCCCTGTTGCTGGCGTATCACCGCAACCAGGGCACCCAGACGCCGGCCCGGGTAGAGCTCGATCGCACCAGCGGGCACGTGATCGTCTGGGCTCAGGAGTGGGAGGACGGCAACTTCGTCCGGGAGTGGGACGACACCCCGGAGGGCTTCGGCCGGATCGCCGCCACCACCGCTCGGCAGACGATCATGCAGCGGTTGCGGGACGCCGAGGACGAGCAGGTGCTCGGTGAGTTCCGGGGTCGCGAGGGCGACATCATCTCCGGGGTCATCCAGCAGAGCTCGGACCCCAGAATGGTGCACGTCGACCTCGGTACGGTCGAGGCTGTGCTGCCCCCGGCCGAGCAGGTACCGGGGGAGTCGTATGTGCACGGCGCCCGGATCCGGTGTTTCGTGATCGGCGTCCGGAAGGGGATGAAGGGTCCGTCGATCACGCTGTCGCGGTCCCACCCCAACCTGGTGCGCAAGCTGTTCGCGCTGGAGGTGCCCGAGGTGGCCGACGGCACGGTCGAGATCCGGGCGCTGGCTCGCGAGGCCGGTCACCGCTCGAAGGTGGCCGTGCACGCGACCGTCGCCGGGGTGAACGCCAAGGGTGCCTGCATCGGGCCGATGGGTCAGCGGGTGCGTGCGGTGATGGCCGAACTGCACGGGGAAAAGATCGACATCGTGGACTTCAACGACAGTCCGGCGGCCTTTGTGGCCAGCGCGCTGTCGCCGGCCCGGGTTTCCTCGGTGGAGATCGTCGACCTGGAGGCGCGCTCGGCCCGGGTCGTCGTCCCGGATTACCAACTCTCGCTGGCGATCGGCAAGGAAGGGCAGAACGCCCGACTGGCCGCGAAGCTGACCGGTTGGCGGATCGACATCCGCTCCGACACCGCAGTGGACCCGCAGGCCGCCGTCACGGTAGCGCCGAACGACCAGCCCGGAAGGCGGTCGAGCGGGCAGCAGAACCAGCAGGGGACGGGTGGGCAGCAGGTCCCGGGAACAATCGAGGCGCGGTGAGGGCTATGCTTTCAGTGGCCGGTCACGCGGTCGGGCAGTCCACGCCTGTCACAAGGCCTCCACAGAGGTCGGTGCGAACATGTGTGGGTTGCCGAGAGCGTGCCGATCGGTCAGTCCTACTGCGAGTGGCTGCGGTGCAGGTCGACGGCAATTGGTGCGTCGTTCCCGATCCACGTCACAGGTTGCCTGGGCGAGGTGCGTCCCTGCATCCCGCACTCGGCTGCTTCGAACTCGCCGAGCGCCGTAAAGCGTTCACCCGGGCCCTGCGCCGGGGTGCCCCGCTGGAATTGGCACCGGTACGTGAGTTCGTCTCAGTCAAATAACGGTCCACAAGGAAAAACGGTTCACCAGAACCGTCCAGTCGAAAGCGGGTCCAACGCTGATGAGCACCCGATGAGCGCGCTCCGATGAGCACCCCACCACCGTAACGACGGTCCGCTGCCTGCCCTGGCTCGGACCGAGACAGGAGAGACGTGGCAAAGGTCCGGGTCTACGAGCTCGCGAAAGAGCTCGGATACGAAAGCAAGGAAGTTCTGGCTAAGTTGCAAGAAATGGGCGAGTTCGTCCGGTCGGCATCGTCGACCGTTGAGCCCCCGGTTGTTCGCAAGCTCCGGGAAACAATGCCCGCCGCGGCAGGTGCCGAAGGCCCCGCCAAGCG
>DATINJ010000313.1:0-8511 GCA_035474375.1 Kineosporiaceae bacterium
ACCGATGGAATGCTGGAATGGGCCGATGTTGAGGCGCGGTTGGTGGCCGCGACCGTCTACTGGCTGGCCACGGTCCGGCCGGACGGCAGACCACACGTGGTCCCTCGCTGGGGCGTGTGGCTGGACGGCCGGTTCTGGTACGACGGCGCTCCCACCACTGTGCATGTCCGCAATCTGGCAGCCAACCATGCCTGCTCGCTGAACCTTGAGAACGGCACCGAGGCTGTCATCGTGGAAGGTGAGTCGCTTCCCGCGCGAGCACCTGCGCAGACGCTTGGCATCCGGATCGCCGAGGCGTTCGCCAAGTACCACGAGCTTGGATACCGGCCGGAGGCAGACGCCTGGGACGGCGAAGAGGGCGGGGGATTGCGAGTGTTCACCCCGCACCGAGCGTTGGCTTGGTTCGCGTTCCCCACCGACGCCACGCGGTTCACGTTCGGCGGCTGATCAGCCCGTCTTGGTGATCTCGCGATGGACAAAAGAGTTGGCGGATGATGACCGGCTTGGTAACTTGCACTTGACCGTGACACCAGCGGAGGAGGTGCAACCCATGAACGCTTTGCAGATGTGGGTGCTCCCCCTGCCGTCACGGCTGGGCGACTGACGTAGGTGTCGCCGGGAGCGCCTCGACAACTAGGCCCTCCCGAAAGGCGACACCTATGTACTCCTTGCAGTTCACTGCCGAGTCGTCATCGAACGGCATGCTTGAGCGCGACTTCACCGTTGGCGACATCCCCGGCGTCCTCTGGTCGCTGGTCTCCGGCACCGCCCATCGCACGCCGCTCATCCTGATGGGCCACGGCGGCGGCAATCACAAGAAGCATCCAGCGATGGCCGGTCGGGCGCAACGTCTCGTGACCGGCTGCGGCTTTCACGTCATCGCCATCGATGCGCCCGGCCACGGTGACCGGCCACGCACGGAGCACGACGAGCAAGAGATCGCTGAGCTGTTCCGGGCGCGGGCGGCGGGTGAACCGGAAGGCCCGATCGTCGTCCGCTACAACGCCTACCTGGCGGAGCTCGCCGTGCCCGAGTGGCAGGCCACCCTGGACGCTCTTCAGAATCTGCCGGAGATCGGCCCCGACGGGCCGGTCGGATACTTCGGCCTCAACATGGGCACCGCGATCGGTGTGCCGCTGGTGGCGATTGAACCCAGGATCACGGCCGCCGTCTTCGGTCAGCACTGGCCCGATGTCCTGGCCGAGAAGGCGAAGCAGATCACCATCCCGATCGAGTTCGACATGCAGTGGGACGATGAGCACATCCCGCGCGAGGCCGGTCTGGCCTTGTTCAACGCCTTCGCCTCGAAGGAAAAGACGTTGCACGCCAACGCGGGCAGGCACAAGGAGCTGCCCAGATTCGAGGTTGACAGCGCGGTCCGGTTCTTCGCCCGGCATTTCGGCCGAGCGGTCACCTCATCGCCGGCTTGAGGTAAGGGGTTGCGGCGTCCGGCCTACCAGCCGGACGCCGCAACCGCGACGCCGGCTCGCGGGCATCTTGTCGTAGCGCGTAGCGCGCAGCCAGGCCCGAATCTTGGTTGATGCAGCGGTATCCGCCGAGATCTTGACGTGATCATTGTGAGCGTTAACACTAAGTCATCTGCCGGAAACCGGTAGTTATTCCGCCCCAGTCGAGGCTGCGGGCCATCACCAAGGACGCGTCGTCCTGCCGTTCGTGCCAGTTAGTAGCCCTAACTATCGGAGATCAATGATGACCATCGATAATCGCCCGTCAGGTCAGGCCCTGAAGCGGGCACCGCGCCTGCGGCGAACCCTGGCCAGGCTCGTTGTGGGCTCGCTCGCTGCCACTGGCCTGCTTGCCACCGCCGCAACCCAAGCGCAGGCAGTCGGCCCGGCTCCGCACTACCTGATGACCGCGTTCACGAACTCCAGCGAGTCGAACATGAACGTGTACGACTCGTCGAATGCGACCGGCTACAACCTGATCAAGGCCAACGCCTACACGCCACCGTCCGGCCTGGTCCGCGATCCCAGCGTCATGCGGCACACAGACGGCTACTACTACCTGGTTTACACCACCAACTGGACGGGCGACACCATCGGTTTCGCTCGCAGCACCGACCACGTCACCTGGACTTTCCTGCGCAACGTGGTGGTCGGGCTCAACGGGTCTACCGGCAGCACCTGGGCGCCGGAATGGTTCAAGGACACCGACGGCAGCGTGAACGTGATCTTCTCCGCATCCACGGCCGGTACTGCGGGGCAATTCGCGTCATACAAGATCACAGCCACCAACAGCGCGCTCTCCACCTGGAGTTCTCGGGTGGCCATCGGCATCCCGGCGAATCACATCGATACCTTCGTCATCAAGTCGGGTAGCACTTATCACGCGTTCACGAAGAACGAGACCACTAAATACATCGAGCACGCCACGGCATCTGCGTTGACCGGCCCGTGGACCTTCACCGGGACCGGAAACTGGGCGGGGTGGGGATCGGGAATGGAGGGCCCGGCCCTCGTGCAGTTGCCGAACGGGCAATGGCGGATCTATTTCGACAATTACGCCGCAGGGCACTATTACTACTCCGACAGTTCGACCCTGAGTAGCTGGAATGCCAAGGTGGAGCTACCGGTCCTCTCCGGTGTCGCACGGCATTTCACGGTCCTGCGTGAAGATGTGGGTGACTCGACTGCGGTGGCCACCGGCAATCGATCGCTGCGCTCCCTCAACGTTGCTGGCTACTATGTTCGGCACCGAAATTATGTCGGATACATCGACCCGCTGTCGGCCTCCAGTTCGGCGGCGGATCGGGCGGATGCCACTCTCACGGTGCGCACCGGCCTGGCAAACTCCAATTGCTACTCCTTCCAGGCGTCCAACCTCTCCGGCTACTACCTGCGGCATTCCAATTACCAATTGGTGCTTGCGCTCAACGACGGAACGGCCGCATTCGCCAGCGACGCGACGTTCTGCGGCCGGTCGGGCCTGGGCGGCGGGGGAAGTATTTCCCTGGAGTCCTACAACTACCCGGGCTTCTACATCCGGCACAGCAACTACGCGTTGCGTGTCGATCGGGGTGATGGCAGCACCACTTTCAACAACGATGCGTCGTTCGTGGTGACGACGCCGCTCGGCTGATCGATCACACACCTGGTGTGAGAAGGCGCCGCTGTGAGAAGGCGCCCGGTGTGAGAAGCATCGGTGTGAGAAGCATCCGGGGCGTCGCCCGATCAGGCGGCGCCCCGGACGCGCGCTGCAGCCGGGCTCCTGAAGTGAAATCGGTCCAGGCTTGGTTTCCCAGCGAGCGGAACTGGACGTTCCCAACCTGGTCGGCGAGTGCGGACAATCGGCACTCAGACCGTTACGGCGTGGCCCACCTGATCCGTCTCGGCCGCTGAAACCGGAGGACGCTGGTAGTCCGGGAGCGAGTACACCGGGTGACGAGGAACCGGGAAGCGGAGACGGGAGAACGGGGAGTGAGGAGACTGGGGAGCGAGGTGGCGGCAGCGAGGAGATCGGGAGCAAGAAGATGAGCACACCATGAGCAAGGTGCGGATCGCGGTCGCGGGTACGGGTGAAGCCGGCAAGCGGCAGGCCGAGCAACTGCTGGCCGCGCAGTCCGCCGAACTCGCTGCGATCGTCGATCCTGGCCCGAACGGCCCAGAAACCGCTCTGCAGTACCGAGTTCAGCACTACCCAACCCTCGAGCAATTGCTCGATCTGGACCCGCCGGACGGCGTCATCCTGGCCGCTCCGAACCGGTTGCCCGCCGACGCCGGCTTGATCTGCGTGGAGGCCGGCATCTCGGTTCTGGTGGAGCGACCGATCGCGGACAGCGTGGAAGCGGCCAGTGCCCTCGTCGAAGCTGGGGAAGCGGCCGGAGTGCCGATCCTGACCGGACATCACCGGCAGTACAGCCCGATCATGGCAAGTGCCAGAGCGATCATCCGCAGTGGTCGACTTGGCCCGCTCGTTGCTGTCGTCGGAACCGCACTGTTCCGCAAGCCGGACGAGTATTTCGAGATCGGCGGTGGATGGCGACGGGAACCGGGTGGCGGTCCGGTGCTACTCAACCTGGTTCACGACGTCAACAATCTGCTGTCCTTGGTCGGCGACATCGTCGGCGTGCAGGCAGTGACCTCGAACGCGACCCGGCGGTTCCCGGTGGAAGACACCGCAGCCATGATCTTCCGCTTCGCCAACGGGGCCTTGGGTACGTTCCTGCTCTCGGACGTCGCAGGTTCCCCCCGGTCCTGGGAACAAACGTCGCAAGAGAACAAGAGTTTCGCCGCGTACCCGGAGGAAGATTGCTACCACATCGCCGGAACCCGAGGGTCGCTCTCCGTTCCTACCATGCGTCGCCGGTTGTTCCTCGGAAAGCCTTCCTGGAACGAGCCGTTCGAGGAATCCAGCGAGGACATCGAGCGTACGGACCCGTTCGCGAACCAGATCGAACACTTCGCCGCGGTGATCCGGGGCCGGGCCGAACCGATCGTCAGCGGTCGCGATGGGCTGAACACGCTCCGCGTGGTGGACGCCGTGCAGGAGTCCGCCCGGACTGGCCGGAGCATTTCGCTCTGAGTTGATTCGAGAGCTTCGCTCTGAGTTGATCGGAGAGCAGAGCCTCAGGTTGCCGCCGCAGTCGGCAAGGAATCGACGTCTTGGCTGGACGACGCGGCGTCCCGCTGAACCGGAAGTCCATTGACCGGAACCTTGACGGCATCGAGTCCGGCATCGAGCAGCAACTGGCCCACGATGTCCGGCGGTCCGGGTCGGCCGAAGTGATACCCCTGTGCCACCTGGCAACCCAGTCGGCGCAGCGCCAGCAGCTGTCCGTGATCCTCGATCCCCTCGGCGATGGTCTCCAAGTGCAGGGTCTGAGCGAGCTGAACGATGCTCTGCACCAGGCTTTCCTCGGCGTGTGCCCCGGAGAGCCGCTCGACGAAGGAGCGGTCGATCTTGAGGATGTCGACCGGGAATCGGTGCAGGTAGCTCAGCGAGGAGTAGCCGGTGCCGAAGTCGTCGATGGCGATCCGGATCCCCATCTCCTTCAGTTCGGCCAGGGCCTGCGCGCTGCCGTCAGTGTCATCCATCAGAACGCTCTCGGTCATCTCCAGCACCAGAGACCTCGGTGGCAGGCCGCTCTCCGCCAGCACCTCGCGGACCTCCGCGGGGAATCCGGCCCGCTGCAACTGCTTGCCAGAGATGTTCACCCCGATCGAGAGCGGCGTCCCGGGCGAGGTCTCGAGCCAGCGCCGACCCTGCAGGCAGGCCTCGCGCAGGACGAAGAGTCCGAGCTCGTGGATCAGACCGGTCTGCTCGGCTAGCGGGATGAACGCGTCGGGCGGGATCTGTCCGCGCTCGGGATGGTTCCAGCGGACCAGGGCCTCCACCCCGACCAGTTTCCCGGTGTCCAGGGTGTAGGTCGGTTGGTAATGCACGGCCAGCAGTTCGTGCGTCACCGCCAGGCGCAGCTCGGCCTCCAACGCCAACCGCTCGACCAGCGTGCTGTGCATGCTCGGGTCGTAGAGCGCGAACTCGCCGTCCTGTAGTTCCTTGGCCCGGTACATCGCCAGGTCGGCGTTGCGGATCAACTGATCCGCGTCGTTCGTCCCCGGGTCCGCCGTGGCGATCCCGATGCTCGCCTGGATGAAAAGGGACCTGCCGTTGAGCGCGATCGGCGCTCGCAACGCCGACCGGATCCGCTCGGCGACGGCGACGAACTCGATGGTCGCCTTGGCGCCCTCGACCAGGATGGCGAACTCGTCACCGCCGAGCCGGGCAATCGTGTCGCCGGGGCGCACGCAGGTGTGCAGCCGGGCAGCCACCTCGATCAGCAGTGCATCCCCGCAGGCGTGTCCCAGGCTGTCGTTGACCTCTTTGAAGCCGTCGAGGTCGAGGAACAGCACGCCGACCGAGTCGTTCAGGGTCCGCCGCTGCATCGCGTGCCGCACCCGATCGTAAAACAGCGCCCGGTTCGCCAGGCTGGTCAACGAGTCGTGGAAGGCCTGGTGAAGCAACTGATCCTCGAGTTCGCGGCGCTCGCTGACGTCGCGGGTGTTGAGCACCAAGGCCTGGACGGCGGGATCATCCAGGAGGTTCGTCACCGTGGTCTCGACCTGCCGCCAGGCGCCGTCCCCGTGGACCAGGCGCAGTTCCAGCGCGTCGTTGCGGGAGGTACTCTTCGCCGCCTCGAGGACCGCCGCATTGAACTTGATCCGGGACGGTTGATCCAGCAATTCAGCGAACCGGCGACCTAACAGTTCTGCACTCGAGTATCCGAAAACTCTCATACTGGAAGCACTCTGGTAAATCACGTCACCGCTCGGCCGAATCAGGCTGATCACGTCGGAGCTGTGTTCCACCAGGGCCCGAAACCGATCCGTGCTGAGTTCCAGTTCGACCGTCCGGTCGTCCACCCGGCGTTCCAGCGTGCGGGTCAATTGGGAGTTCTCCAGCAGCGTGAGCACCTGACGGACGACCAGCAGAAGGATCATCGCCGTCCGGATCCAGTGCGTGAACGGATCCATCTGATCGACATCCACCACCGACGAGATGATCGCCGCCACCACGACGAAGATATAGGGCAGCAGGATGCCCCGAGGCCGGGCCTGGGCCAGCGCCTCCGCTTCAGCAGGCCGAGCCGGGAGCACGGCGGCGACCAGGAGCAGGGTGAATCCAGCCAGCCAGCCGGCGTCGATTGCGCTCCCGGGGGAGTACTCCTGCAATAGCGACAGGTAGGCGAATCCACTGTCGGCTACCGCGAAACAGCCGAGAGCGATCGCGAACAGCCCGAGTGGGACGGGTGGGCGCTTGCCGGTGGCCCGGAACCGGAGGGCGACGTAGGCCACCAAGGTGATCAAGGCGACGTCGGTGACCGGGTAGGCCAGCAGGACGATCTTGCTGATCAGGCCGTCGGCACTGGCGTGCGCCACCGGCTCCAGCACGGTGACCCAGGTGACCAGGAGCAACGCGATGCCGATCAGTAGCCCGTCAAGGACGGCGCGGATCCGGCTGGCGATCTGGTTGGCCGGGATCGCCAGGGCGAGCAGCCCGGCTACGGTCAGCGGGAGGGCGAGCAGGTATCCGGCGTTCCCGATCGACCGGAGCACCTGCGGGGCCAGCAAGAATTCGTCGAGGGTGGTCAGGGCCTGGCTGCCGCTCCAGACGTAGCAGGAGGCACCCAACAGTTGCCAGGCGGCCTTGGTTCGGGGTTCGGGCCACGAACGGGATCGGAGCAGGCAGGCGCTCCCGGCGCCGATCGCCGCCAGCGTCAGGGACCAGCCGGACAGCCTGCTGAGCGCCACCGGGCTCGCCAGTCGGAAGACGAAAATGGTACTAATGATGAGATATCCCGCCACGGGCACGGCCACCATCAGGTGACGTGACGTCATTCGGCGAAAGGTCATACCCGTCAGTCGGAACTCCACCTGGGTCGCTTGATCAGCCGTTGGAGTCTTGGCCGATATCCGGCCGGTAATCATTCGAATGGCCGCTCATCAGCGTGACCGGACCTGACGATATCCGAGCGGGGGGACCGCCCTGAGGGCTGAAATTCCCTCCTCAACCTCTGGTGCTGGACCGCCGCGTCGGTAACGATGCAGGCTTGGAGAGCGCCGAGATCGTGATCGTGGGTGGCGGGGTGATGGGCACCGCCATCGCCTGGCACCTGGCCCAGGTCGGAGTGACAGACGTGTTGCTGCTGGAGGCCAACGAACTGGGTTCCGGTTCCTCCGGCAAACCGCTGGGCGGCGTTCGGGCCCAGTTCTCCAGCCCGGCGAACGTTCGGCTCGGCGCTCGCAGCCTGGCCGCGTACCGGGACTTCGCCGACGCCACCGGCGCCCAGATCGGTCTGGAGCAGGTGGGCTACCTGTTTCTTTTGCGCACCGCGGAAGACGTCGCCGGCTTCGAGGCCAGCGTGCAGATGCAGAACGAGCTTGGCGTGCCGAGCCGGATGATCACCGCGGCCGAGGCCCACAGGCTGAATCCCTACCTGGAGTCCGATGGCGTGATCGCGGCCGCCTGGTCGCCGGAGGATGGCTATGCGCATCCCGGTTCCGTGGTGCAGGGGTACGCCGCGGCAGCCAGTCGGCTCGGGGTGCGGTTCCGAACTCAGACTCCGGTGACCGGGATCGACCTGGCCGGCAGTCAGATCACGGCGGTCCGGACGGCGAACGAAACGATTGCCACGGCTACCGTGATCTGCGCGGCCGGAGCCTGGTCGGGGCGGATCGCCGCGATGGCCGGGCTCGATCTACCGGTCGAACCACTGCGCCGGCAGATTGCCTTCACCTCACCGTTGACTCCGACCCCGCCGCGGATCCCGTTCACCATCGACTACGACTCAACGTTCTACTTCCACGGCTCCGGGGACGGCGGATTGCTGCTCGGGATCGCCGACCCGGATCAGCCGGTCGGGTTCGAAACCGGCTACGACGAATCCTGGTTGCCGCTACTGCGGCAGGCCGTGGCGCGCTGCGCGCCGAGCCTGACCGAGGTGCCCCTGGTGCGTGGCTGGGCCGGGCTGTACGAGATGACGCCGGACTGCAA
>DATINJ010000314.1:0-41330 GCA_035474375.1 Kineosporiaceae bacterium
CACCCGGCCGTCGGCCACCAGTAGCTGAGCCTCGTAGAAGTCGCCGTGGGTTGGCTCGGATCCGGGGTCGGCGCCGGTCAACCCCGCCGCCACGGCGCGGGCGAGCTCGCGCACCCGGACCCGCTCGGACGGCAGCGCTGCGGCGATCACCTCGGCGTACCGGTCGCCGAGCAGGCTCCACGGTGTGCGCCGGGGCAGGTCCACCACCTCGGACGGAAACCGATCGAGGACGGCGAGCACCTCCTCGGCGGTCGGTAGCGAGGTCGGCCGCGGTCCGGCCGAGTGGGCCGGTGGGGAGAAGGCTGGCGGGGAGAGGGCCGGCGCGGGGTGGGCTGGCGCGGGGTGGGCTGGCGCGGGGTCGGCTGGCCGCGAGTAGATCAGGGGCGAACGACTCGGCGGCGAGTGAGTCGGCGGCGACTGGGTCAGGGGCGACTGGGTCAGGGGCGACTGGGTTGGCGGGGAAGGGCTCAACGGCGAGCGGGTCAGGGGGGCGCGGGCCAGCAAGCTGCGCAACCCGGTGCCGGGTAGGCCGTCCAACACCAGAAGCCCTTCGTCGCTCCAGCCCAGGCTGGGCGGGACCGGCACCCCGGCTCGGTGCAGCAACCGATGCCGTCGGTGCAGCCCTTCGGCCTCGCCGGCCCGAAGTACCTTGACGAACCAGGTTCCACCTCGGGCTGTCACCTGGATCACGGCGCGCCGCCGGGGCCGGTAGGCGATGAGCCGGGTTCGCAGGTTCGTCGAGTCCACCCCGAACGACGTCAACATCCTGGCCAGGACGCCGACGTCGAGGGCAGCGGTCAGACCGGGCAGGTCCGGGTCGTGCGGCACGCACCACACCGATACCCGCTGCTCGCCATCCGAAAGTGTAATGATACCGGGGATGTTCGGTAGTTCTTCGGTGGACTGCGCAGAACGCAGGCTGGCCCCGAGGACGTCGTCCCGGTCGCCGTCCGGCCAGCTCACTCGGGCCAGGTAGGCCACCGTGGTGACGTCGCCGGGGCGATGATCGACCTGGCTGACTCGCCACCGGCCGAGCCGGCCACCACCGGTGGCGACCGCTGCCGTCAACAGATCACCGGCGTCCGGCCCGGTCAGCTGGTCCAGGGCGGTGCTGTCGGCGCTCACCCGGCTTCCGAGCCGTCGACAAATCGGTAACCCATCCCACGGACGGTCTCGAACCGCTCCGCCCCAAGCTTGCGTCTCAGGTACCGGACGTAGACATCGACGATGTTAGAACCGGGGTCGAAGTCGTATCCCCACACGTGGCTGAGCAGTTGCTCGCGTGAAAGCACCTGCCCCGGATGCCGTAAAAAGGTTTCGGCGAGGGCGAATTCGCGAGCAGACAGGTCTACCGTGCGGTCGTCGACACTGGCCCGGCGGCTGCGCAGATCGAGGGCAAGGCCGCCGTGGTCGAGCACGGTCGGCTCCGGGGCGTGCGGGTCGTCGCGCAGCCGCAGCCGGACCCGGGCCAGCAGTTCTTCGAACCTGAACGGCTTGGACATGTAGTCGTCGGCGCCGCCCTCCAGGCCGGCCACGGTGTCGGTGATCGATTGCCGTGCGGTCAAGATGATGACCGGGAGGGTGTTCCGGGCCTGCCGAATCCGCCGCAGCACGGTGAAACCGTCCATCCCAGGCAGGCCGATATCCAGCACGAGCAGGTCGAATTCGCCGGTCATCGCGTAGTCGAAGGCGCTGATGCCGTCTGTTACCACGGTCGGGGAGTACCCGCTGGAGCGCAGTCCTTTCGCGACGAAGGAGGCAATCCGGTCCTCGTCTTCGGCCACCAGGATCCGGTTCACGTCGTCTCCATCCGTTCGATCGGTTCGGATTCCGGGTTCGGGCGTGCCGTCCTTGGCCCCGGTTCGGGCCGGGGGTGTTGCGGCAGGACGAGGGCGAAGGTGGCTCCCGGTCCGGTAACGGCGCTGAGTTCGGCTCGGCCGCCGTGGGCCTGGGCAATCGCGGTGACGATCGACAGGCCGAGCCCGGAGCCCTCGACCCGGCGTCCATCGGTTGCCCGCCCGAACCGCTCGAAGATTCGTTCCGCGTCGGCCGGCGCGACGCCATGCCCTTCGTCACGGACCCAGAGCCGGACGGCCGGTCCACCGTGATCCACCAGTTCGCTCCCGACCGCGATCTCCTGCCCCACCTCGGTGTGCTTGACCGCATTGTCGGCCAGTTGCAGGAGCGCCTGGGTCAACCGTTGCGGGTCGGCCGACACGACGCCGTCCGCCCGGGCATCCACTCGCCAGCGACGCTCGCCCAGGCCGCGGGCCTTGTCCAGGACCTCATCCGTCAGCAGCCCGAGTTCCACCGGCTCGAACCGGACGAAGTCCGGACGCCGCGACTTGGCCAGCACGATCAGGTCCTGAACCAGCCGCGCCATCCGATCGAGTTCGTCCAGCACCAGGTCACGGGTATCGGCGACGTCCCTCTCGTCACCGGCCGCCATCAGCTCGAGGTGCCCACGAATGATGGTGATCGGGGTGCGGAGTTCATGCCCGGCGTCGTCGAGGAACTCCTGCTGCGCCTCGAAGGCGTGCTGCAAGCGGTCCAGCATCCGGTTGAAGGTCAGAGCCAGTTCGCTGATGTCATCCGTACCGGTGACGTTGATCCGCTCGGTCAGGTCGGCGTGGGAGATCCGGTCCGCGGTTGCGCTCAGCAGCCGCAGCGGGTGCAGCAGGCGACCCGCGACCAGCCAGCCGACCCCCGCGATCACCGCCAGTGAGATTACCGAAACCAGGGCGAAACGCTTTGCAATATCAGCAATTTCGCGATCGTCGCGGGCCAGCGAATGGGCCACCAGGTAGGTACCGACGCCCGCCTGTCCCGGAACGGTGACCTGGACGGCGGCGTACCTGATCGGCCCCGCCGAGGTGTCGATCTCCGCCAGCCGGACCGGAGCATCGACCGGCAGGGCAGCAATCCTGTTCACCAACGCCCGCTCCTGCTCCAACTTCAGGAAGCGCTCACCGCGGGGGACCCACTGCGGCCGGCCGTTCAGCAGAGTCAGGAAGGTCTCGTCCCGGTCCGGGGCCTGCTTCTGCAGAGCGACCCGCAGCAGTTGGCCGACCGAGGTGAACCGCTTGCCGGTAGCCGGATCGGTGCCTGCGGCGGCGACCGCGCGGAACTCGTCGACCTCCGTCTTCAGCGAGGAATCCACCCGATCGTTCAGCGCATTACGTTGCATCAGCACCGTGCTGACCCCAGCACCGAGCATCCCCAGGGCGGCCAGAATCAGCACGGTCGCCAGCGTCTGGGCCCGGACGCTGATCGTGCGGCGCCGAGCGCGCGGGGTTCCGGCCACCGGTTCGGTGTTTTCCATCAGGAACCATCATCGTCGTCGTCCCGGGATTCCGGCCTGTCAGGCTCGTCCTCGAGCTCGTCCGGATCGTCGGAATCCTCCGGGCCGTCCGCGTCGTCCGTGCCGTCGGAGTCGTCCAGATCGTCCGGGTCGTTGGCCGACGCCGGGTCCGGCGCTGGCACCACAACCGCGTCGTCGTCGTCCGGACCGTCGTCCGGACCGTCGTTCGGGTCGTTCGGGTCCACGGACCCGTCCGGGTCCGGCGTCAGGCTCGCCACCACGGCCGGGCCGAGCGGCACCTCCGCCGCCGGCTCGTGCCGGGTGCTCGCCATGGCCACCGCGCCGGTCACGATCACGGCGACGACCGAGCCCACGGCGACCACGGTCATCCCACGTCTTTCCATTCCGCCAGCCTGCCTGCGGGACCGGTCCGGCAGATGAGAGCAAGATGAGAGGTCTCTCATCGGCCCGACCTGACCGGGTCGGGTCTATCGCTACTGGTCAAGGCACGAGAGGATGGCTGGGTGCCCGAACTGCCAGAGGTGGAGGCGCTCGCCGCGTTCCTGCGCGAGCGGCTGATCGGCCGTGCCGTCGATCGGGTCGACGTCGGCACGATCAACACCCTGAAGACCTATGACCCGCAGCCCACCGCGCTCAGCGGCCTGACCGTGACCTCGGTGGCCCGGCACGGCAAGTTCGTCGACCTGGACGTCGATGGCCTGCATCTGATCTTTCACCTGGCCAAGGCGGGTTGGCTGCGCTGGTACGACGCCGCGCCCAAAGCCATGGTCAAGCCCGGCAAGAGCCCGATCGCGCTGCGGGTGCGGTTCACCCCGGTGCTGGACGCGGATGCCTCGACCGGGCCCGAGGACGATCTCGACGCCGAGCCGGGGTTCGACCTGACCGAGGCGGGAACCAAGAAGAGCCTCGCCGTATATGTGGTGCGGTCACCGTCCGACGTCCCGGGGATCGCCCGGCTCGGGCCGGATCCGCTCGCCCCCGATTTCGACCGGGCGGCGCTCGCGGCGATCCTGGCCGCCTCCCGGCAGCAGGTGAAAGGTCTTCTGCGAGACCAGAGCGTGCTCGCCGGGGTGGGTAACGCCTACTCCGACGACGTCCTGCACGCGGCGAAGCTGTCCCCGTTCGCGTCCGCCGCAAAGCTCGACGAGGCCCAGGTGAGCAGGCTGTACGAGGCCCTGCGCGACGTCCTGACCAGCGCTATCGCGGCGGCCACCGGTAAGCCGGCCAAGGAGTTGAAGGACGCCAAGCGGGCCGGCATGCGGGTCCACGGCCGGACCGGCCAGGCCTGCCCGGTCTGTGGTGACACGGTTCGCGAGGTGTCGTTCGCGGATTCGTCGCTGCAGTACTGCGCCACCTGTCAGACCGGTGGCAAGGTCCTCGCCGACCGGCGGATGTCGCGGCTGCTCAAGTAGCAAAGCACGCCGCGGCCGACCCCCGAGGGGATCGGCCGCGGTGTGAACGTGGACTGTCAGGTCACCGCCGTCGGGTCAGGGCGCGACCACGATGTTGAGGGTCCGGTAGTAGTCCAACACCTTGGCGTTGACCTTGGACAACGTCACCGTGTTGACCGACTTACCGGCGCCGTCCAGCGACAGGGTGCCGGCCACCGCATCCTGCGTCGGCAAGCTGCTCAGCTGCTTCAGCAACCCGGTGAGCGACTTGGGCTCGCTCTCCGAGAACCCGGCGTTCCAGCCGTCCGAGATCAGCAACGAGCCGGACGAACCCTGAGTGTGGGCCGGGATCTTGACCTTCAGCTTGGCGATGATGGTCTGGCTGCTGCGGTACTTCGTCAGGGTGACCTGTCGGTAGACCGTCTTGCCGGCCTTCGCGTGGATCGTGCCGCGCTGCTTCACCCACTTGCCGTTCTTGTACATCTTCACCGAGGTCACCCGGTACTGGTTGATCGCGGTGTCCACCGTGCCGGTGACGTTCACGCTGGTGATCTTGACGTCCTTGAACGGCTGGTAGACCAGCGCAGCGATCAGGCCGTACATGTCATCCGCTGCGGCGTAGGAGATGTAGTCGGGATCGGAGTAATGATCCGACCGGACCAGGGTGAACGGCCAACCCCCGGCAGTCTGCCCCTTGATCGTGAACGTCAGCGCCGCCGATCCACCACCGTCCGACCCGAGGGCCTTCACGATGTTGGACTGCAAGTGCAAGGCCGCGATGTCGGCGGCCCAGGGCTGGTAGACGCCGGTCGTGGTGCCGGTCACCGCGGTGCCACCGGCGGGCACCAGCGAGGTCGTGACCGGGAAGCTCGTGCTCGGGTCCTGGCCGAGTTTGGCCCGGATGCCGGTGGTCCGGTCCTGATCGACGGTGCCGACCGGGCCGCCCGGGTTGGCCACCTTGAACGGGCCGTAGGTCGGGTCGGGCTGAATGTAGACCGCGGTTGCCGGGTGCGCGCTGAACTGCACGCTGCCCGCATCGATCAGCGGGTGTCCGAAGGCGACCGCCTCGCCGTCGCAGACAAAGGTCGTGGTGCCGACCCCGGCGATCGAGATGTCGCCGTAGGACAGGGCAGCGGCGAAGTTGCTGCCGGCCGTGATCTCCGTCGGTGAGGACGCCGCGGCGCTGATTCGCGCTCCGTTGCTCCGCACCCGCACGCCTGCGGTCTTCTTCAGGTGCTTCAGGAACTTCGCGCTGTGCCCGGTGACGCCGGACACGCTCACCGGCACCTTCAGCTGGACGAAACCGTCGTCGGCCGCCGCAGCGGTGACGTCACCGGTCTTCGCGATCCGCTTCGCGACCCCCGCATTGACCTTGATCTTGGTGCTGGCGGTGGCCGGGGCGGAGAGCAACTGGGCCATGTCCTCGGCCGGGGTGATTCCGGCGATCGGGGACGACGCAGCCAGACCGTAAGACACCGAGCCGATCAACCGGCCGTCGGCGGCGTACACCGGCGAGCCGGACATCCCGGCCCAGACGCCCCCGGCCCGGGTCAGCGCCGGCGAGGCGAGATCGGCCATGATCATGTCGATTCCGGGCGCGATGCCGTCCGTGATCCGGCCGAGGACCGTGGCGGTGAACGGGTCAGCGGTGGTGCCGCGCTCGACCGTGTAGCCGGTACCGGTGACGCCGTCCACCGCCGAGGCAGTAGGGAACGAAGTCGGACATTCCGTTGTCGCAGCGCTTGCGGAAAGCCCTGGGACGGCGATCAGCGCACTGGAGATGACTGCCGATACGAGCACACCAGAGGTCAGGCGAGACCTGGTCATAACAATTGCCCCCCACCTAGGTTATAGATCACATTATGTTTCGCTCGGCGAGCATAGGGCCGAAGGTCAAGAAAGGGATAGATCTGCGACGAGTCTGATCCTTTTCGTTATTCCATGCTCTACCAGCCAGTTTCGCCCTCTACCATGCTGTCGTGAATAGGTTGCGGAGACGGCGCAAATCATGGCTTTCGGCGTTACTCCTGATCCTGATGGTGCTGATCGGGATGCTTTCGGCAGGCCAAGCTTCGGCGGATACGCAATTGGTTGACACCACCCCGGTGGACGGCAAGAAGCTCACCGCCGCCCCCGGCCGGGTCAGTCTGACGTTCAGCGACGATGTGCTCAAACTCGGGGCAACAATCACGGTCAAAGGGCCCGATGGTGCCGTTGAGTCCGGAGTGGCGAAATTAAAGGGCAAAACGGTCAGCTGGCCGCTCGTCGGTGACCTGGCCGACGGCCAGTACACCGTCCGCTGGCAGGTCACCGCGCAGGGCGGTGAGCCGATGGACGGCACCCTCCGATTCGGGTTGCGAGCACCGGTCGAACCCACCGGGTCGCCGGCCGCGCCGGCCACCAGCGCCGGCCCGACCGCGGCGGCGAGCCCAACCACTCACACCGCCGCGCCGGAGATGACCGGCGCGATGCCGGGGATGGTCGGCATGCCCGGGCCGACCACCCAGCCAGCTCAGCCCAACTCCGGCGCGACCACCGCGCTCGCGATCGCCGGGCTGGTGCTGCTGACGGCGATCGTGGTGGGCGCTATCGCTATTGAGCGACGGAGGCGCCCGCATCCGGCAGCAGGCCCTTCAGAGACTGCCACCGACTGATCTCGCAGCCGTTCTTCCGGGAGAAGCTCGCGTTCACGGCCTCGCCCCGCCAGGTTCCGGTGATCTTTGCGGTCTGTGGGCCGCCGTAGATCTGGGTGCAGATCTTGTCCTTGGCGACGGCCGGCATGGCCGTCGTGCCCTTGCCGGTCAGGGCGGCGCAGGCGGCTTCCGGGGTCGGGTGGGTGCCACCGGCCGGGTCGCAGGTGAGCGTCCAGGTCTCAGTCTTTCCCTTGCCGTCGTCGCTGACGATGGTCAGGTCGGTGGTCACGCTTCCTCCGGTCTCGGACGCCGGGGCCTGCGGCGTCACGGTCTTGTCACTGTCTGCACATCCGGCCACCAGGAGAGGGAGCGCGGCCAGGGCGAAGACCAGGCGGAGTCGCCGATCCGGCCCGGAGCCAGTTGCTCGCCGAACTTCCGCCGTACCGACGGTTCGGTTGCCCGAGATCCAGGTCGTTGTTTGATCCGTTGCCACGGCCAGCATCCTTCCGGTCGGTGGGACTGTCCACTCTTCGACGCACCAACGCCGGTTCAGGTTCCCCGTGGGTTCCGATTGGCTGGGTACTTCTGTCGGGCATTTGCAGATTTTGTCCGTCACCCGTTGTGACCGGGTCGTTTGCTGCGTCATGTCGACGTGCGGTCCGACCCCGTCGGCCTGAGAGGATAGGTCTGCTCCGCCGTCCGGCATCAGCCGCATGATGGTGAGTCACCGTGATCTCGCACAGGAGGTGCCGCTTGTTCCCGCCGCCGGTCCCGTCCGTGGATCCTGATGGGATCTCCGCCGACGCCGTGTTCCTCGACGTCCGTGAACCCGATGAATGGCAGGCCGGGCACATCCAGGGCGCTGTCCACATCCCGTTGGCAGATCTGCCGGCCCGAGTCGGCGAACTCTCGCCGGACGACCAGATCGTGGTGATCTGCCGGTCCGGTGCTCGATCGGGTCGTGCCGTCGGCTGGTTGAACGAAAACGGCTTCGACGTCCTCAATGTCGACGGCGGGATGGTCGCCTGGGCGGCCTCCGGCCAGAAGATGGTGAGCGAGACCGGTGAAGCACCCGCGGTCCGTTGAGGACGCGCCGCTGGTGACGGTGACGGATCTGGGAGAACCGGGGCCGGGGGCCGACCTCGTCGACCACCTCGGGGCGGTTCTGGAACGGCTGGGCGCCGCGACGTCGGTCGAGGCGGAGGTCTCCGAGGCCATCCGCGGCGACCTGCTGGATCTCTTCGACGCGCAGGCCGCCAGTCGTTGGCTGGATGTCGCGGCCCGTCGGATGCAGGCCACCGGTGACGGCCGGCACACCATCGCGTCGGCCGGTCACGAAGGCAACGCCGCCGTCGCTTTGTGCCTGCGCAGCAACGACCCGGCCTTGCTGCACCACCGCTCGAGGGCGTTCTACCTGGCCCGGACGGCGCTGGCCGGACTGGACGACGGCATCCTGGACATCGCGCTGGGTCTGGCCGGAGCCGCCGACCAGTCGGCCACCGGCGGCCGTAGCCCCGGCCTGACCCATCCAGATGTCGCGATCCTGCCGCAGAGCCCCACCGTGGCGGGGCACCTGCCGAGGGCGCTCGGTCTGGCCTGGACCCTCGGTCGTCAGCAGCGTGCTCGCGGTGGCGAGCGACTGAAATGGCCGGACGACGCGGTGGCGGTGGCGAGCTTCGGTGACGGTTCCGCCAACCACTCCACAGCGGCCGGAGCAGTGAATTCGGCGTGCTGGGCGGCTCGTCAAGGGGTACCGATGCCGCTGTTGTTGATCTGCGAGGACAACGGCCTCAGCGCCTCGATGCCGACCCCGCCGGGTTGGATCCGATCGCTCTACGAAGCCCGAGAAGGGCTGCGCTACCTGTCCGCTGACACCGCCGGTGATCCACTCGCCGTCCTGGAGACCACCCACCAGGCCGTCGAGATCGCCCGGACGCACCGCCGTCCGGTGCTGTTGCACCTGTCCTGCGTGCGGATCGGCGGCCACAGCGGATCGGATCATGAGGAGACGTACCGTCGCGCCGATCGAATCGCCGCCGATCTGGCCAAGGATCCGCTGGTCGCCACGATGGAAGCGATGGTCCGGACGGGCGTGCTCGGCGGCCAGGAGGTGGCCGAGCGACTGCTCGACATCCGCGACCGGGTGGCCTCGGCGGTGGAGGAAGCATTGCACCGGCCGAAGCTGGCGACCTCCGCCGACGTGATGGCCCCGATGGCGCCACGACGTCCCGCTGCGGTCGCCATCCTGGCTGCCCGAGTGCCACCGCCCAGCCGCCGAGCGGAGGCTTTCGGTGAGCTTCCTCCCGAGCTGGAAGGGCCGCTGACCCTCAGCGAATCGATCAACCGAGCTTTGCTGGACGCCGCGCTGGTGTCGCCCAATCTGGTTCTGCTCGGCCGAGACATCGGACGGCTCGGCGGTGCATACGGCGTCACCCGGGGCCTGCACAAGCGGCTCGGACCCACCCGGGTGGTCGACACCGTGTTGGACGAGCAGACCACCCTCGGTCTCTCGCTCGGTGCCGCGGTGAGTGGTCTGCTGCCGGTGGCGGAGATCCAGAACCTCACCGACTTGTACGCGGCCGGGGGGCAACTGCGGAACGAGGCGGCGACTCTCTCGTTCCTGTCCGGCGGTGCCTACCGGAACCCGCTCGTGATCCGGGTGCCTGGCCTGCCCTATCAGGACGGCATCGGCGGGGCGGCCGGTGGGGACAACGCGTTCGCCATGCTCCGGGACATCCCCGGCCTGGTGATTGCCTGCCCGGCGCACCCGTCCGAGGCCCCTGGCCTGCTGCGAACCTGCCTGGCCGCGGCCGAGGCCGATGGCACGATCAGCGTCTTCCTCGAGCCGATTGCGTTGTACGACCAGCGCGACATGCTCAAACTCGGTGACGACGCCTGGCGGGCGCCGTACCCCGCCCCGCCGCTGTGGGGATCGTTCCATGCGCCGATCGGCCGGGCCTCGGTCTGGGGTGCCGGATCCGACCTCACGATCGTCTCGTACGGCAACGGTCTGCGAATGTCGATGCGGGTCGCGGCGGAACTGGAACGCGATGGGATCGACTGCCGGGTGGTTGACCTGCGCTGGCTCGCACCGCTGCCGCTGGAGGACGTCTTCCGCGCGGCGAATGCTACCGGGCGGCTCCTGATCGTGGACGAAACCCGGCGCACCGGTGGGGTTTCGGAAGGATTGGTGACCGGGATGCTGGAGGCCGGCTTCGACGGCAAACTGGTTCGGGTGACGGCTCGGGATTCGGTGGTTCCGGCTGGCTCCGCAGCCGACTTGGTGCTGGTCACGGAGAAGCAGATCGCCGCCACCGCCAGGGCACTCTGCAAGGACTGACCCGTGCTGGTCCTGGTGGTGGATGTCGCGAACGTGATGGGGTCTCGGCCGGATGGTTGGTGGCGGGATCGATCCGGGGCCGCCACCCGATTGA
Organism: Kineosporiaceae bacterium; assembly: GCA_035474375.1. Taxonomy (GTDB): domain Bacteria; phylum Actinomycetota; class Actinomycetes; order Actinomycetales; family Kineosporiaceae; genus JANNPJ01. Next base: position 10,781 of record DATINJ010000314.1, read on the forward strand.
TGACGTCGCTGGTCCCGCTGATCGCCGTGGACGTCGTCGTCCCGAGTTCAGCGGTCTCGCCGTCCTCGCCGTCCGCCCCTGAGTCGCCGTCCGCCCCTGAGTCGGCAGTGCGAATCGACCGGATCGTGGCCGTGGTTGAAGGCAGGGCCCGGACGGCGAGTGCTCCGCCCGAGCTCGAAGTGGTGCTCGCGCCTGCCGACGGAGACACTTCAATCGTCGAAGTCGCCGAGCGCGTGCGGGCCGATGGTGACGTCCCGCTGGTGGTCACCGCCGATCGAGGATTGCGCGCGCGGCTGCCCTCGGGCACCCGGATCGCCGGCCCGGGTTGGCTTCTCGGCCTGCTCTGATCGCCGGCCCGGCTTAGCTTCTCGGCTGCTGAGGCGAACGGTCATCGTCCTCGGTTACCAAGGTGTGCAGGGGACGGGTGACCGCCGATCGGGTTGCTGACGTCGGTGCGACCGCCTTCGTCAGCGGATGATCGCCAGTTGTGCCCGCGCCGGTGCCGCGAAGAGGCTCATTTGCGGGCATAGCAGGCGATCTTGACGGAGAGCCGAGCCTCGCCGGCCAAAACCTGTCATTCAGGGAGTTCCCGAAAGACCGCTGCCGCGAGCGTCAACAACATGCTACGGTTTCACATGTAAGAAAAATCTTACACATGAAGGAGCGCGATGACAGTGGCTCCACTGACCGGGGACGATCTAGTCCTGATGCTGGCTGCGTTGGCCAATCCGCTGCGACTGCGCATCGTCGCGACGCTGGCCGGCAAGCCTGACTATGTGAGCCACCTGGCCCGCGAGATCGGCATCAGTCGTCCCCTGCTCCATATGCACCTGCAACGACTCGAGGCGGCCGGGTTGATCGTCGGCCACCTCGAACTCTCGGCCGACGGCAAGGCGATGAAGTTCTACACCGTCGCGGATTTCGACCTGCATCTGAACGCAACGGCGCTGGCCGAGGCGGCAAGGACGCTGACCAAGTCAGACCCGGAAAAGGGTCCATCATCCAAGGAGAAGTCATGATGCACGCAGCCGCAGACACCGTGAGCGGGCCCGAAGTGGCCGCCTTCATCGGAATGCTCGTTGCCGCAATCCTCTTGATCGGCGGCGGGATGGCGACCTTCCTGGAATTTAGGAAGACCAAGATCATGGCCGGTCAGGAAGACGCCCTGCGGCAGTTGGTCAGCCGTTACGAGCAGCTTTCCGAAGGCAGCCTGGACTCCCAAAAGCGAATGGCGGTCGAGGTTTCCGAGCTCCTGACTCGGACGGCCGCGATTGAACAAATTCTGCGGACCGTCGAATAGCGCGAATCGGCCCATTCTAACTAGTGAGGAGCTCCGCGATGCTGGTACGTCTGGCTGATTGGTGTTACCGCAATCGTCGCCTTGTCGTCGTCCTGTGGATTGCCGCACTGCTCGGGTCCTTCGCGCTGGCCAGCGCGTTCGGTGGCACGTTCCGGCAGGATTACATGCAGCCCGGGTCCGAATCAAAGGCAGCCCTGGACACCCTGAAAAAGAACTTTCCACAGAAGTCCGGTGACACCGTCCAGATTGTCATCCATGCGGAATCCGGTGTCACCAACACCGAGGTAAAGGCGCGGGCTGAGAAACTTTTCGCCGACGTCGCGACCAATGCTCACGTCGTCACCGTCACCAGCCCGTTCTCCGAGCAGGGTGCACTCCAGATCTCCCCGGACGGCAAAACCGCCTACGCCGACGTTGATCTCGACAAGCGGGACAACGAGTTCACCCCCGAGGAAGCCAAAGCACTCGTCGAACCGATCGTTCAGGCTGGCGACCCGACGATGCAGGTAGCGGTCGGTGGCCTGGTCGCGACCCTGGCACAAACACCGCAGGTTGGTTCTGAGGGAATCGCGTTCGCCGCCGCAGCCATCATCTTGCTGATCAGTTTCGGTTCCGTGGTCGCGATGGGCCTGCCTCTGGTGATGGCACTGTTCGGGATCGGCATCGCCTTGGCGCTCGGGGAGATTCTGCGCCGGTTGCTTCCGGTTTCGGATTGGGTTCCGTCGATCGCCGCAATGATCGGAATCGGCATCGGAATCGACTACGCGTTGTTCATCATCACCCGGTTCCGTAGCAGTCTCGCCGAGGACGGCGCGAATGCGGATCCACGACCAGCAATTCTGACGGCGATCGCGACCGCCGGGCGTGCGGTGCTGTTCGCCGGCAGCACGGTGGTGCTCTCGCTGGTCGGCATGCTGCTGATGAACCAGCCGTTCGTTGCGGGCTTCGTGTTCTCCACGGTGCTCGCCGTACTCGTCACCATGGCCGCGTCGGTGACCCTGTTGCCGGCCGTTCTCGGATTCGCCGGCCGGCACATCGAAAGACTGCACGTTCCGTTCGTCGGCAGGAACGCATCCTCCACCGAACCGTCGTTCTGGTATCGCTGGAGCCGGTTCATCCAGCGCCGGCCGTGGCCGGCGGCGATCGGTGGTGTCGCTGTCCTGCTCGCGCTGTCGGCACCGTTCCTCGGCATCCGCTTCGGGTTCGCCGACGCCAAGAACGACCCGCCCAGCTACACCACTCGCCAGGCTTATGATCTCCTCGCCGAGGGATTCGGGCCCGGATTCTCGGCCCCCATCCTGCTCACCGTGCAGGGTGCGTCGGGAAGCGAGCTGCTGGCAGCGACCAACCTGGTCGGAGAGAAACTGCGAACCGTGAGCGGGGTGACCTTCGTCGCGCCCGCCACCGAGAACGCGGCCGGAGACACCGCCGTGCTGCAGGTAGTTCCCAGCACCTCGCCGCAGGACAAGAGGACGGAGAAACTGGTCGCGACGCTGCGCGCGGACAGCATTCCGGCAGCCACGTCGGGTACCGGCCTGACGATCGACGTCGGTGGCCTGGTGGCAAACAACGTAGACACCACGGCCGGTATCTCGGCCCGGCTGCCGATCTTCGTCGGTGGCGTCGTACTGCTGGCCTTCCTGCTGCTGATGCTGGTCCTCCGGTCGCTCCTTGTACCCTTCAAAGCGGCCATCATGAACCTCTTTTCGATTGCGGCAGCGCTCGGGGTGATGACGCTTGCAACCAACGGTGGTCCGCTCGGTGATCTGATCGGAATTCCGGAGCCTACGCCGGTGCCGATCATCATGCCGGTGATGATGTTCGCGATCCTGTTCGGGCTCTCGATGGACTACGAAGTCTTTCTGTTGTCCCGGGTCAAGGAGGAGTACGACCGGACCGGCGACAACCAGCTGGCTGTCACCGAAGGGCTGGCAAAGACGGGTCGGGTGATCACGGCCTCCGCCGCGATCATGGTTGCCGTGTTCCTCGCCTTCGTGCCGTCCGAGGTGGTGCTGCTCAAGATGCTCGGACTCGGGCTGGCCACCGCGATCTTCGTCGATGCCACCATCGTTCGGGTGGTGCTGGTACCGGCGACGATGCAGCTGCTGGGCGACTTGAACTGGTGGTTGCCCGGTTGGCTGGACCGGTTGCTGCCGAACGTCCACCTCGGCTCCCCCCAACCCCCCGACGAAACCCAGGTTCCCACCCAGCCATCGCCCGCCCTGGTCTGAGTGGCAGGCAGCACCGGTTCGGACCGCAAATGTGCCCGGCGAGAGCCGGAATCACGGTCCAGACCGGTGCTGACCGCCGTTCAGGGGGACGACACCGTGCAGGTGGCAGGCGGCTTGCTGGGGGCCGATGGGCTGCAGGGCTGGGTCCACCGTGTCGCAGGGGTCGAAACGGTTTGGGCAGCGGGGATGGAAGTGACAACCGGGCGGCGGATGTACCGGTGAGGGGACGTCACCGACCAGCACGATCCGCTCTCGGGCTCGCTCCCGAGGCGGATCCGGAATCGGCACGGCGGACAGCAACGCCCGGGTGTACGGATGACCGGGCGTCCGGTACACCGCCTCCCGAGGGCCGATTTCGACGATCCTCCCGAGGTACATCACCGCCACCCGGTCGCTGACCTGCTGCACGGCGGCCAGATCGTGGGCGATGAACAGATAGGTCAGGCCAAGCTCGCGCTGCAACCGGCGGAGCAGGTTCATCACCTGGGCCTGCACGGAGACGTCCAGCGACGCGATGGGTTCGTCCAGCACGACGAGATCTGGTTCCACCGCGAGCGCCCGGGCAATTCCGACGCGCTGGCGTTGCCCGCCGGAGAGTTCGTGCGGATGCCGGACCAGCAAGTCCGGACTGAGCCCGACCAGCTCGAACAGTTCGGCCAGCCGAGGACGGCGAGCGGCACCGGTGTGCAGGCGGTGCACCCGAAGCGGCTCGGCGACGCTGTGGCCGACCGGGTGTCGCGGGTCGAGCGACGCGTACGGATCCTGGAACACCATCGCCACCCGCCGCCGCAACCTGCGCAGCGGACCGCGGCTCAACGTCGTCAGATCGGACCCGTCGAAACAGACCTGGCCGGAGGTGGGTTCAATCAGCCGCAGCAGGGCCAGCCCGGTGGTCGACTTGCCGCAGCCGGATTCACCGACCAGTCCTAGGGTTTCACCGCGATGGAGGTCGAAGCTGACGCCGTCCACCGCTCGCACGTACTCCCGGCCGGTGAACCGGCCACCCCGGGCCGGGAACCAGACCTTCAGGTCCGATACCCGAAGCAATGGCTCAGCCACCGGAACCATCTCGATCGATGGCAGGTTTCGGCTCGCTGTAGAAGCTTCGGATGAAGTGCCCGGGAACCACCTCGCGCAGCGGCGGCGGCTCGGTGGCGCAGCGCTCGTCCAGTCGATGCGGGCAGCGCGGATAGAAGGCACACCCGGGTGGCAACCGTCGCGGGTCCGGTGGCAGCCCTTCGATCGTCAGCAACTCGGCCCGATCCGTGGTGGCCGAGGCTGTGCGGGCCACCGGGCCCGCCGGTTCGAGTACCGGCAGCGCCCGCAGCAGCCCGGCGCTGTAGGGGTGCCGGGTATCCGCGAACAGCGCATCCACTGGGGCCTCCTCCACCACTTGACCGGCGTACATCACCACCACCCGATGGGCGATCCGGGCAACCACGCCGAGATCGTGGCTGATCCAGATCACGGCCATGCCCAGCCGGCTCTGCAGTTCCCCGACCAGCTCGACGATCTGCGCCTGGGTGGTGACGTCGAGGGCGGTCGTCGCCTCGTCCGCCACCAGCAGGTCCGGGTCACAGGCCAGCGCGGTAGCGATCATCACTCGCTGCCGCATGCCACCGGAGAACTCGTGCGGGTAGTCATCCACCCGGCGCCGAGGTTCCGGGATGCCGACCATGGCCAGGAGTTCGACCGCGCGCTCGTGGGCGGCCCGGCGGCTGAGGGTCGACTGGCTCCGGTGTGCTTGCAGGCCCTCGACGACTTGCCGTCCGACCCGCAGGTACGGGTTCAACGACGTCATCGGGTCCTGAAAGACCATCCCGATCCGATCACCGCGAAGCGCCCGAAGCGTTTCCCGGTCGGCGCCGATCAGGTCGATGCCGTCGAAGCGGGCCTGCCCGCCGATCCGGGCCGGCGGGGCGGGCAGCAGCCCGGTCAGCGCCAGCATCGAGACGCTCTTGCCGCTGCCGGACTCGCCCACCACAGCCACCGTCTCGCCTCGAGCCACCTGCCAGGACACGTCCCGCACCACCCGCGCGAGGCCGTCCCTGGTGGGAAAGGAGACGGAGAGTCCCTGGACGTCGAGCAACGGTTGGGAGCTGATCGGAGGGCTCATCGGGCGGCTCGCTCGCTGCTGCGGGCCTCGATCGCCGAACGTTGCGCGGGATCGAGGGCATCGCGCAGCGCATCGCCGACGATGTTGAACGACAACACCGTGACGAAGATCGCCAGGCCCGGGAAGAACCCCATCCACCAGGCCTGCTGGACGAAATCGCGGCCGTCGAAGAGCATCCGCCCCCAGGACGGGGCCGGTGGCTGGACACCAAGACCGAGGAACGACAGCGCGGCCTCGGAAAGAATCGCGAAGGCCAAGCTGAGTGAGGTCTGCACGATCACCGGCCCGGCGACGTTCGGTAGGACGTGCGAGGCCATGATCCGCAGATCGCCGGCCCCGACCGAACGGGCCGCCAGGACGAAGATTTCCTCCCGGACGGCGAGCACGCCGGCTCGGGTCACCCGGGCGAAGATCGGGACGTAGACGACGCCGATGGCGATCATCGCGTTTGTCACGCCGGGCCCGAGGACCGCGAGGATGGCAATCGCCAGCAGGACCGCCGGGAAGGCGAACAGCATGTCCATCACCCGCATCAGCGCGTCGTCAATGAACCGGCCGTAATATCCGGCCAGCAGCCCGATCAGCACTCCGGCGAAAAGCGAGATTCCGACTGCGATCAGCCCGACCTTGAGCGAAACTCCGGCCGCAGCAAGTACCCGGCTGAAGACGTCCCGGCCGAGTTCATCGGTACCGAACCAGTGCTCGAGGCTCGGAGGTCGAAGTCGGCCCGGGATGTCGGTGGCATTGACGCCGTACGGCGCGAGCGCCGCGCCGAACACACCGGCCAGCGCCATCATCGCGAGGATCACCAGGCAGACCAGGGCAAACCGGTGGGAGATCAAGGCTCGCAAGGCTAGGAACCTCCTCAGCGCAACCTGATGCGCGGGTCGAGGACCGCATAGAGCAGATCCACCAGCAGATTGACGACGAGGAAGGTCGCCGCGAGCAGCAGTACCGACCCCTGCACCACCGGGTAGTCCCGGCCACGGACGGCGTCCAGGGTCAGTTGCCCCAGCCCTGGCCAGGCGAAGACGATCTCGATCACGATGATTCCGCCGAGCAGGCTGGCCAGCTGCAACCCGGTGACGGTGACGATCGGCACCATTGCCCCGCGCAACACGTGCCGCCGGACTACCACGCCGGTGCGCAAGCCCTTGCTGTGCGCGGTCCGGGTGTAGTCGCGACCGAGTGACTCCAGCACCGCGCTGCGAACAAATCGGGTGAGGATCGCTCCGGATACCAGTCCGACAGCGGCAGCCGGCATCACAACGTGCTTCACCCAGCCCAGTGGATCACCGAACAACGGCTCGTAGCCGGACGGCGGCAACCACCCGAAGGTTGAGGAGAACAGCAGGATGAAGAGGATTCCCATCCAGAAATCCGGTACCGAGACACCGATCTGGCTGATTCCGGTGGCCGCGTAGTCCCAGATCGATCCGGCCCGGACCGCAGCCAGGACGCCGAGCGGGATCGCGATCAGCAGCGCGATCAGCAAGGCGGTGAGCGCCAACGATGCTGTTGCGGGGAGCCGTTCGAGCAGCAAGGTGGTGACCGGCTCGCCCGAACGGAAACTCACCCCGAGGTCACCGGTGGCCGCGTGGCCGAGATAGCTGAGGTACTGCGCGATCAGCGGCCGATCCAATCCCGAGCGTTCCCGCAGCGCGTCGTAGGTGCCCTGGTCGAACCGGGTACCGAGGGCGACTCGCACCGGGTCGCCGGGGACCAACTGCAGCAGCGTGAACACTATGACGCTGACCCCGACCAGCACGATCAACGCCTGGAGTGCCCGACGCAGGGCGTAGGCCACCATCAGTTGCTCAACGAGGCGTCCCGGAACCGGATCGCCCGATCCGCTCGGACCGTATAGCCCTTCAGCTTCGGCGACCAGCCCTGCACGACGTTCGGGTTGTACAGGTACACGTAGCTGGCCTGATCGACGATGAGCTTGGCCGCCTGGTCGTAGATCTGCTTGCGTCGTGCCTGGTCGACCGTCGTCCGACCGGCTTCCAATAGCTCGTCCACCTGCGGGTTCTTGAACTTCTGGTAGTTGTTCGCGCCCTTGCTGGAGTGCTGGGAGTAGTAGAACTCGTCCGGATCGACGTTGCCGAGCCAGCTGAGGATGAAACCGTCGAACTTGCCGGCTGCCTCATCTGCAAGCCAACTGGCGAAGTCCTCGGTGCGGATGTTCAGGGTTATCCCGACCTTCGACAACTGGTCTTTCATCACCTGCGCCACCGCGACCGTCTCCGGGTACTCGCTGGTCGCCATGAAGTCGACCGTCAACTGGGTCACCCCGGCTTGCTGGAGCAGGGCTTTCGCTCGGGCCGGGTCCTGCTTGTACGGGGCGTAGTCGTAGTACCAGCTACTGGTCCGGGGAATCGCCGTCTGATTGACCTGGGCGGCGCCGAACCTGGCGGCCTGGGCGATCGATTCCCGGTCGATCGCCCAGCCGAAGGCTTGACGTACTCGCGCGTCATTGAACGGCTTTCGCTTCTCGTTCAGGGCGAAGTACCAGTAGTCGTTGCTCGGAACGCTCTGCACCGTGGGGTCGGATCCGTTCAACAGGCCGCTCACCTGGGCGGGCGGGATGTTGTCGGTCCACTGCACCTGGCCGCCGCGCAGGTTCGCCAACGCGGTACTCGGTTCCTTGACGAAGCCGAACTTCACGGTTTTGATCTTCGGTGCGCCGCCCCAGTACGTTTCGTTGGCGCGCAATGTGATCGCGGTACCGCGCTGGTAGGACTCGAAGGCGAACGGACCGGTCCCGACTGGCTGCTTCGCGATCTGGCCGCTCTCGACGTTCTTCTCATCGACGATCGCCATCCCCTTGAACGAGCCGAGGTTGGCGAGCAGGTTCGGGGTCGGGCGGGTGAGATCGATCCGGACGGTCGTCGGATCCACCTTGACGACGTCCTTCACCGAGTCGAAACGGTAGGAGCTGGAAAGCTTTCCCTTGATGATCCGCTGGTAACTGTAGATCACGTCGTCCGCGTCGAACGGGTCTCCGTTGTGGAAGGTGACGCCGGAGCGGAGTTTGAAGGTCCAGGACAGTTGGTCTTCGGCCGTCGTCCAGCTCTGGGCCAGCGCCGGTTTCATCTCCAGCTTGTCATCCGGCTCGACCAGAGTGTCGAAAACGTTCTCCAGTACCTCGAAACTGGCGTACGCCGTGGTCTTCTGCGGGTCGAGCTGATCGGGTTCGGCGGCGATCGCCGCGTTCAGGGTGGTGGACGCGGGGCCCGAGTCGGCGCCGGTGTCGACGCCCTCACCCGTGCTACACGCGGCGACGGTGAGGACGACGAGGATCGCGGCTGACACCGGCCGGGACGATTTCAGTATCGGCATTGTCGGCTCCCCCTGGTAGCCAGGACGGACCCTTCACCCTAACCCGGCAAAACGCCCAGGGCGCGGCCACCGGCCGATCGCTGCGATCCGGGGATCGAAACGATCTGCCGAGGCCGCGCCCTGGAGCGGTACCTGGGTTTCGGTCAGTGCACCAGCAGCGCCTCGGGGTCCGACTCGATCGTGCCGTTGCGCAACATCGCCGCTGCCAGCACGGCCCCGATCAGGAAGATCGCTGCGGACCAGACGTAGACCGTGCCGTAGCCCTCGATCGCCGCCTGTCCGGCCAGCGCCGCCTGGGCTGCCGGCGTGGTTGCCGCCGCCGCGTGGTCGGTCGCGTAGTCGGTCACGCTGGAGGCGAACAAGGTGCTGAAGATCGCGATCCCGATCGATCCGCCGATCTGCTGCATCGTGGTGACCAGAGCCGAGCCCACGGTGGCGTCCTGGTTGGTGAGCCCGGAGACCGCGGTCTGGATGCTCGGCGCGAAGATCAGGCCGAGTCCGAGGCCGGTGACGAACAGCCCGGGCAGCACCGCGGTGAGGTACGAGCTGTCCAGTTCGAGCTGCGTGAACATGAGCATCCCACCGGCTGCCAGCAGCATGCCGACCGGAACGATCGGCCGGGGGCCGACCCGGGTCAGCAGCACCCCACCCACCTGGATCGAGATGCCGAGGCCGAGGATCATCGGCAGGAAGGCGAAGCCGGTCTTGGTCGGGCTGTAGAGCAGGCCGGTCTGCAGGTAGTAGGTGAGGAACAGGAACACCCCGAACAGTGCCGCGCCGGACAGCAGCATGGAGAGCAGCGAGCTGGAGCGGTTGCGGTCGGCCAGCACCCGCAACGGCAGCAACGGGTGCGCCGCCCGGGTCTCGATCACCGCGAAGGCACCGATCAGGACGAAACCGACGGCGATCCAGACCATGGTCCAGGTGTCCGTCCAGCCGTTGCTCTCCGCGTTGGCAAAGCCGTAGACCAGGCTGAACAGACCGCCGGTGACGGCGACCGTACCGGCGAGGTCGTGCCCGGGAGCCTCGGTCGGGCGGTCCTTGGCGAGCAGCCGGATTCCGGCGATCAGAGCCGGGATGGCGATCACCAGGTTGACGTAGAGGGTGTAGCGCCAGGACAGCTGGTCGGTGAGCAGGCCGCCGAGGATCAGACCGAGCGCACCGCCACCGCCGGCCAGGCCGCCGAAGATGCCGAAGGCCTTCGCTCGCTCCTTGGCGTCCGTGAAGGTCACGGTGAGCAGGGCGAGCGTGGCCGGAGCCAGCAGGGCGCCGAAGACGCCTTGGCCGGCCCGGGCGGCGACGAGAGTGCCGTAGTTCTGAGCGGCGCCGCCGAGGGCGGAGAAGACGCCGAAGCCGAGCAGGCCGATCAGGAAGATGTTGCGCCGGCCGAAGATGTCACCCAGTCGGCCGCCGAGCAGCAGCAGACCGCCGAAGGCCAGGGCGTAACCGGTGACCACCCACTGCCGGGCGGCGTCGCTGAAGCCAAGGGCCTTCTGCGCGTCCGGGAGGGCGATGTTCACCACGGTGGCGTCCAAGATCACCATGACCTGGGCGAGGGCAATGATTCCGAGTACCCACCAGCGCTTGGCGTGTTGACGCTCGGCGGCGGTGAGTTCCTCCGAAGTCGGAGAGACAAGGGTGGTGGTAATGACGGAACCTCCGCTGACTGAAAGCTGTCGGTAAGCGGAGAAAGATTCACCGCTTGTGCAGACAGTAGCATGCGGAGATCGAATCTCCACATGTGTTAAATTCTTTGTATGACAGCTACTGGTGCGACGGCGCGCCCGTTGCGAGTGGACGCGGCTCGGAACCGGGCCAGGATCTTGGCGGCGGCTACTGAGGTCTTCGCCGAGCGCGGGCTCGACGTCACGTTGGACGACATCGCCGCGCACGCCGGTCTCGGCGTGGGCACCGTCTACCGGCGGTTCGCCGATCGGGAAGCGCTCGTCGACGCGCTCTTCAATGAGCGCATGCAGGCGAAGATCGAGCGCATGCAAACCGCGCTCGCGGCGCCGGCCGAGGAGGCCGCCGATGCCCTGATCGCCATCCTCAGGTACACCTGTGAGGAGTTCGCCGGCGACCGAGGCCTTCGGCAGGTGATGCTCAGCACGATCCACGGGCACGGCCAGATGGCCCGCTGCCGGGACGAGGTCCGAGAGATCTTCGAAGAGTTGGTGGTGCGCGCCAAGGCGACCGGCCGGTTGCGCGCCGACTTCGAGACCTCCGACGTCCCGATGCTCTTCCTGATGATCAGCTCGATCGCTGACTTTGGTGACTCAATCGCTCCTGACCTGTGGGAACGCTATTTCGACGCGCTCATCGATGGTCTCTGCATGCGGCCGGACTGCCGTTCGGACGCGCCCGCAACCGTGGATCTGACGGCCGCCGAAGGTGGCCTCCGCCGTCCCGCGCTGACTACCGACGAGGTGCTGTCGGCGATGGCCTGCTGGCGGCCGGCCTCCGTTCGGTAGCTCGCGATGCCCAGATATCTGGTTATCTAGCCCAGGCCATAGACGAGCGGATACGCTTCGATCGTGGACCCGGTACGCAATCCTTATGCGCCTGGCGCGGGCCAGCGCCCGCCCGAGCTGGCCGGCCGAGACGGCGAGCTGGACAGCTTCGACGTCGTCCTGGAACGGATCAGCCGGGGTCGCCCCGAACGCAGCCTGGTTCTCACCGGCCTGCGTGGGGTCGGCAAGACCGTGCTGCTGAATGCGCTGCGCTCGGCTGCCGTCCGCCGGCGGTGGGGGACTGGCAAGTTGGAAGCCCGGCCGGACACCCCGCTGCGGCGCCCCTTGGCCGCCGCTCTGCACCAGGCGATCCGCGAACTGTCCGCCAACCGGGACGACGCCACCCAGGTCCTCGGCATCCTCAAGGCGTTCGCAATGAAGGATCCGGCAGGGTCCACCCGCACCGCCAAGGCTACCCTGCGTGACCGCTGGCAGCCCGGAATCGACGTGCCCGCCGTCACTGGTCGGGCGGATTCCGGGGACATCGAGATCGACCTGGTCGAACTGCTGAGCGACGTCGCCGGGATCGCGGCCGGGGTCGGCCGCGGCGTTGCGATCTTCATCGACGAGATGCAGGACCTCGGCCCGGACGACGTCTCCGCGCTCTGCGCCGCCTGTCACGAACTCAGCCAGCAGGGCCTGCCGCTGATCGTGGTCGGAGCCGGGCTGCCGCACTTGCCGGCCGTGCTGTCAGCGAGCAAGTCGTACTCGGAAAGGCTGTTTCGGTACGTCCGGATCGACCGGCTCAGCCGCGAGGCCGCCGACCAAGCCTTGCGTGCTCCGGCGCTGGACGAGGGCGCCGATTTCACCGAAGAAGCGCTGGCTCAGATGTACGAGGCGACGGCCGGTTACCCGTACTTCGTCCAGGCCTACGGAAAGGTGGCCTGGGACGTCGCCCCGCGCTCGCCGATCACCGCCGACGACGTCCGGGTTGCGGCGCCGGAGTCCGAGGCCGAACTGGCGGTCGGCTTCTTCGGGTCCCGCTACGAACGAGCCACGCCGGCCGAACGGGAGTACCTCCGGGCGATGGCCGACGTCTCCGTCGACCCCACCCCGACCGAGCCGGCCGCCGCGACCGAATCCGGCGTCCCGACGTCCGCCATCGCCGAGGTGCTCCAGCGCAAACCGCAGTCACTTTCCCCGGCCCGGGACGCGCTGATCAAGAAGGGGTTGATCTACAGCGGCGAGCGCGGCCGAATCGCCTTCACCGTGCCACATTTCGGGCGTTACCTGCGCCGCCACGCCGCCGACTGACCCGAACTACTGCAGCGGTCCGATCGGGGTGATCTGGGCGGCGAGGACGCGCCAGCCGTGAGTGGCGTCGTGGTGCCAGGTCCGTAGGTAGTGCATTCGGACCTTGAACGGTTGGCCGCCGTTGGTGCCTTCGAGCGAGGTCAGGACCCAGGTCACGCCGGTGTCTCCGGCGACGACCAGGGCCAGGTCGTCCTCGACCAACTGGGTCAGCACGAGCTCGCGAGAACGATGGGCCTGCAGGTCTTCGGCCTTGGTGACCCGGGTCGTGCTCGGGCTGAGAGTGGCGATCAGCTGGTCGTCCAGCAGTTGGTCCAGCTCGTCGACGTCCCCGGCCAGCATCGCGGCCTGCAGCCGCTGTTCTGCCCGGTGCAGGTCTTGGCTCAGGTCCTGATCAGTCATGAGGGTCCTCCGCTACAGCTATCTAGCTCTGGCTAGGGATCACACTAGACGAATGCATACTGCGTTAGGCGGTGGCTCTGCTGACAGCAGATGCGCTGGTCAGCGTGGTCGCGGCGAGCGGATGCCGTTGAGGACCAGATTGAGCAGCCGTTCGCCGGTGGCTGCTCGCTCTGACTTGGGCAAATGTCCGGTCGAGAGCGCGACGCCGTGCACGAGCCGGAGCAGATCGATCGACGTGACGTCGACCGAAACCGTGCCGTCGGCCTGAGCTCGGGCTAGCAAGGTTCCCGCGGTGGATCGCATTTGGGCTGCGCACCAGGAGAAGTCGACCGGTCGACCGTCATCGTCCAGGTCGGCCATCATTACGTCTTTCAGTCCTTGATAATCCATGGTGTGCAGTACAACCCGGTGAAGCCACACTGAAAGCGCTTCGCTGGGTGCCTTTTCAGTGGAAAAGTCATTTCCAATCTGACATAGAGCGGCAATTCGCTCATGGTAGACGGCATCCAGCAGGGCTCGTCGGGTGGGAAAGTTCCGGTACAGAGTGCCTGGGCCGACGCCGGCCGACTTGGCGATCCCGTCCAGCGAGGCGCCCGGTCCATCCTCGGCGAAAGCCCGCTCCGCAGCCGTGATCAGCCGGTCATAGTTGCGTCGGGCATCTGCGCGCTTCGGCCGGGTCGGCGGGCTCAGCGCACCCGGCGGGTCCGTCGACATCAGCCAGCCACCCTCCTTGCAAAGCGGAGACAGTCTCCGTATCGTCAGCGATCTAACCGGAGTGTATCTCCACTTCGTCTGACGAGGGGACCGTCATGTCGGAACGCACGGACACTGCCCTGCCCACTGACCGCGCGGCGGATGAAAGGCCGCAGCGGCCCCAACACCCCGCCCTGGCGCTCACCCTGATCGTCGGTTGCTACCTGATGGTCGGCGTCGACTCCTCGATCGTGAACATCGCGCTCCCCTCGATCGGCGCTGACCTGGGCTTCTCCCGCACCGGGTTGTCCTGGACGATCAATGCCTACCTGATCACCTGCGGTGGCCTGCTGATGCTCGGCGGTCGGGCCGGCGATGTCTTCGGTCGCCGCCGGGTGCTCGTTGCCGGGGTGACGCTGTTCACCGCCGGTTCCGCGATCGCCGGGGTCGCGTCGTCCCCGAGCTGGTTACTGATCGCTCGGGGAGTGCAGGGGATCGGCGGCGCGCTGAGTACCCCGGGTTCGCTGGCGCTGCTGGCCACCACCTTTCCCGCCGGAGCCGAGCGCAACCGGGCGCTGTCGATCTACTCAGCAACTGCCGGTGCCGGTGCCTCCCTGGGCCTGGTGATCGGTGGCGCGTTGACCAGTTGGGGTTCTTGGCGCTGGGTCTTCTTCCTCACCGTGCCGGTCGGCATCCTGATCGCCACCACCGCCGGCCGGGTGATCCCGGAACCCGAGCGGCACCCGGGTCGCCTCGACGTCCTCGGTGGGATCTGTTCGACTTTGGCCGCGGGTGGCCTGGTCTTCGGCTTCATCCGGGCCGGTTCGGACGGCTGGTCGGACGCCGGCACGATCACCTCGTTCGTCGCCGCGATCGCCCTTCTGGTGCTGTTCGTCGTCCTCGAAGCCCGGCAGCCGAGCCCGTTGCTGCCGTTGAGCCTGCTGGCGAACCGGAACCGGGTGTTCGCCTATTTCAACATCGCCCTGCTGCCGGCCACCATGCTGGGCACCTTCTACTTCCTCACTCAGTATTTCCAGAATGTCCTGGGGTTCGGCCCGCTGGTGGCCGGGGTGGCCTTCCTGCCGCTGACCCTGCCGATGTTTGCCGTGGTCCGGCTCGTGCCGCGCCTCCTCACCCGCGTCGGCACCCGTCCGCTGATGATCGCTGGAGCGGTCCTGGTGCTCCTGGCGACAGGCTGGTTGTCGAGGTTGACGCCGGAAAGCAGCTATCTAGGCGGCGTCCTGACCCCCTTGCTGATCTGTGGCGCCGGCATCGGACTGAGCATCATGCCGCTGAACGTGACGATTCTGACCGGGGTGCCACAGACCGACTCCGGTGCCGCGTCGGGCTTGTTGCAGACCTTGCAGTGGATCGGTGCCTCGCTCGGCCTGGCGATCCTGTCCTCGGCCGCCGCGCACGGCTCCGGCATCACCGGTCGGCCGCAGGCAAGGCAGCACTCTTCGGTGGCAGCCCTGGTTGACGGCATCACCATGGCCTTCACCGTGGCCACCGGGTTCGCCGCTCTGGTGCTGCTGATCGCCGTCTTCGGGCTGCGGGCCCCGGCTGCCGCCGATCACTGAGCGGCTGTTGACCAGGGCAGCCTTCACTGGACGAGGACCACGATGGTGTGGATCGCCAGCCCGGCC
The DNA here is from genome assembly GCA_035474375.1 of Kineosporiaceae bacterium. Classification (GTDB taxonomy): domain Bacteria; phylum Actinomycetota; class Actinomycetes; order Actinomycetales; family Kineosporiaceae; genus JANNPJ01. Next base: position 26,272 of record DATINJ010000314.1, read on the forward strand.
AGAGCCCCGACCACAGTCCCGTTGATCCGAATGAACTGTAGATCTCGGCCGACGTGCAGCTCGATCCGGCGCGAGGCGTCGTCCCCGTCCCAGTTCGCAACCGTGTCGGAGATGACCGCGGCGACCTCGCCGGCATAGTTGCGGACCACGTAACCCACCAGATCCTGCACGTATCCGTCCAGCCGGGCTTGCAGGGCGGGGTCACCGGCCAATTGATCACCGAAACCGGCCAGAGCGGAGACGATCCGGCGGCGCAGCTCACCCTCCGGATCCTCGATCGCCTCCAGCAGCAATCGTCGAACGGTGGACCAGATAGCCATGGACGCTCGGCGCATGTCCGGATGGGCGAGCAATCGCTCCTTGATCCGTTCCACCCGTTCCTGGGTCCTGGGGTCGGTGCGCAGGTCATTCGCCAATCGGCGGAGCAGGTCATCGAGGGCGATCCGGGCCGGGTGCTGGGGATTGGCGGCCACTTCGATCAGCCAGCGGTGCAACTCGTCGTAGACCCGACGGGCGATCACGTTGTCCACCCACTGCGGTGACCAGGTCGGTGCCTGCTCGAGGACCAGGTTCAGCACCTTCTCGCGGTTGCCTTCCAGCCAGCCTCGACCTTCCTCCAGCAGCAGGTCGACCAGGCGATGGTGGGTGCCGTCGTCCACCACTCCGTCGAGCAGGGTGCCCAGAGCCGGGCTCCAGGGCAGTGCGGCCGCCCGGGGGAGCACCACCTGCTCCAGGAAGGCGGCGACGTCGTCGTCCTGAAGGACGCCCACTACCCCGCGACCGGCCGCGGCCAGTTCGGTGGCCACCCGCTCGGCATGCGGCGGATGGCTGAGCCAGATTCCGAGCCGACGACTCACCCCGGCTCGCTCGATCTTGTCCCGGACGACGTCCTCGGACAGGAAGTTCGTCGTGACGAACTCCTCCAGGCTCTGACCCAACTGATCTTTTCGGGTCGGGATCAGGGCGGTATGCGGGATCGGCAGACCGAGTGGGTGCCGGAAGAGCGCGGTGACGGCGAACCAGTCGGCCAAGGCTCCGACCATCGCCGCCTCGGCACCGGCGTTGACGAACCCCACCCAGCCGTCCTGCCCCAAAGTCCCCGCGAAGATCACTGCCGCGAGCACGAACAGGCCGGTGGCCAGCGTCTTCATCCGGCGTAGCGCGTGGCGGCGAGATTCGTCGGCGACGGCCGGGTCGATCTTGGGGGCACGGACGGGCTCGAGCGGGGGAGCTGCTGGCATAGCTGAATCCTGCCCATGGTTGCTCGTCGACGCCTCTTTCGGCGTGTGAGCGCCATGGATCAGACGTCGGCTGATCGAATGATCGCCATCGGGAATTGGCTTAGCGACGTCGCAGTTGGTTTAGTGTTGAACCATCTAAGGTCATCCCGACCGCATCCACGACTGAGAGGCTTCGACATGTCTGCTCTTCCCACCGAACTGACCGGCACCTGGGAGATCGACGCCCTGCACAGCACGATCGGCTTTGCCGTGAAGCACGCCATGGTGTCGACCACCCGTGGGCACTTCGCCGGTTTCTCTGGTGGCGCGACGATCGACGCAGCCAGCCCGGAAGCCTCGACGGCGTGGCTGGAGATCGACGCCACGACGATCACCACCGGCAACACGCAGCGGGACGGCCACCTGCAGAGCCCGGACTTCTGGGACGCGGAGAACCACCCGAAGATCACGTTCAAGAGCACCTCGGCCAAGCTCGACGGTGACGACCTGGTGCTCAGCGGTGACCTCGTGATCCGGGGCACCTCGCACCCGGTCGACATCACCTGGGAGTTCGGCGGCGTCGCCAAGGACCCGTACGGCACCACGAAGGCCGGCTTCGACGGCACTGCCACGATCAGCCGTTCGGACTGGGGCATCAGCTACAACGCCGCCCTGGAGACCGGTGGCTTCCTGATCTCGGACAAGGTCAAGCTCGTGCTCGAGGTAGAGGCCGACAAGAAGTCCTGATGACTTTGTGGTGCCTCGCTGCCAACTTTCGGTATCGCGGCGCCAAACCGAAAATCGCCTGAAATCACGCAACCCTGCTCATTTCTCGGCCGAATTTGGCCGACCTCTGAGCAGGGTTCGTGGTTTTCGGCTCGGCTCTTCGGTCCGACCGGGTGATAACGACACAGAGTTGCCAACGGATGTGACACCCTTTCCGCTGTGACAGCGTTGCGGCCACAAGTGGTTGCTCATCGAGGGGCTAGCGAGTCTGAGCCCGAACACACGCTCGCGGCCTATCTTCAGGCGATCGAGGGCGGTGCGGACGCCTTGGAATGTGACGTCCGGATCACCGCTGATGGCCATCTGGTCTGCGTACATGACCGCCGGGTGAATCGAACCTCGGACGGCAAGGGGTTGGTGTCCACCCTGGAACTGGCACAGCTGGAAGGCCTGGACTGGGGGTCGTGGAAGCGGCTCTCCGCGGCCCACGGCGGCCAGGAGTCTGAGGTTCCGGATGTCGTCGAGCGATCCGACCGGTCGCATCTACTCACCCTGCGTAACCTTTTTGGCGTCGTCAAGGACGCCGGTCGGCCGTTGCAACTGGCTGTGGAGACCAAGCACCCCACCCGTTACGGCGGGCTGGTGGAGCGCAAGCTGGTTGAATTGCTGCACGAATTCGGCTGGGCCACGCCCACTCCGGATGCTCCGTCGCCGGTACGGATGATGAGCTTCTCGCCGTTAGCGGTCCGCCGGATGCATCAGTTGGCACCGAAGGTGCCCCTCGTCTATCTGATCGAGTACCGAATCCCGCTCTCCGTGATCGAGAGCTCGGTGCCGCCGGGTACCGCGATCGGGCCCGATGTGGAACTGCTGCGCGAGCACCCCCGTTACATCGAGCGGCTCCAAGCCCGCGGTCATGCGGTGCACGTGTGGACGGCGGACACCCCGGATCAAGTGCAACTCTGCCTCCGGGCAGGGGTTGAGGTGATCATCACCAACCGGCCGGCCGAGGTCCGTCGTCAACTGAATGAGTTGCTCTCGCTGGCCGCCGGCTGAGCCTGGTCAGCGCGGCGCCCTCGTCAGGCGTGCATTCCCGGGCGGCAAGCTGCTTACCGGTGCTGATGTCATCTGTCTCCTTCAGTGAGCGGCTAGGGTCGGGCGCCATGGGTAAGAAGCAGCGACGCAACGTCGCCCTAGCCGATCGTCCGAGTCCCGCCACTGCGCTCACCGCGGCGGAGGTTCCCGTCGTGCCCGGTCGTGAGCCGTGCCCGTGCGGATCGGGTAAGCGCTACAAGGCCTGCCATGGCCGCTTCGCCCGGGACGAAGCGGTCCGCCTGGTGACCCGGCCATTCCAGGGGCTGCCCGGAGAGTGCGACTGGGTGGCGATGCGCGAGATCGTCCCGGCCGCAACGGCCACTGTGAAGATCGCCGCTGAATTCGGTGGCGGCGAGGTCACCGTCGCCACGGTGTTGCCGCTGGCCTGGCCCGCCCTGCATCGAGCCGACGGCACGGTCCTGATCGGCCTGCAGACCTCGGGCTCGTCCGGTGGCGACGCGAGCCGGTCGCTGGCCGACGCGCTGCTGACGGCTCGGGAGATCGAACCCGGTTCACCGGTGCCGGTCGGCGGCCTGCCCGGGCCCGGGCCACGGCTGCAGGATGTCCTGGACCCCAGCTCCGGCTTCGAGGTCACTGTGCACGAGGGCTTCGAGTTCTGGTTTCCGGGAACCGACGAACTGACCCCCGAGGTGCGCGACTCGTTGGAGCAGGCGAACAACAGTGCCATCCCGACGAAGCGGCTGACCTCCGTGCCGGCCGCGTACTGGTGTCAGATCGGCGTCCGCCGACACCTGCGTTGGGTGCTGCCGGACGACGAGACCGAGGTTCTCGACGGGCTCTCCCGGTTGCATGCCGCCGGGAACTCCGCCCTGATGCCGGGTACCCGGTACGTCGGCTCGTTCCGGGCGAACGGCCTGATCGTGCCGGTCTGGGACCTCGCCGCCGACACCGAGGCCGAAGCGCTGGAGTCGCCGATCACCGAGTTCGATCAGCGGCTGCGGGCCGCCATGGCGGTGACCACCCCGCTCACCGCCGACGAGCGACGGGCCAAGGCCGGGGTGGTCAACCGGCAGCTCACCCTGCGCTGACCCGCACCGGCAGCCTGAGCAGCCCGTTCATCAGCAGTCCCGGCGCGCGGACCAGTTCCGCCGCCGGGACGGCGAGTTCCAGCCGTTCGAACCGGCGAATCAGGCTGCCGAGCGCGATTCGCCCCTCCACCTGAGCCAGCGGTGCGCCCACGCAGCGATGGATGCCGTGCCCGAACGCCAGGTGCGAGGTCTCCGGACGAGTGATGTCGAGCTGTTCGGCACCCGGCAGGTGGGCCGGGTCCCGGTTCGCCGCCAGCAATGAGATGACCACTACTTCGCCCGCCGGCACCTGCACGCCGTCGATCTCTACTGGCGCCGAGGTGATCGTGGGGATCGCGGCCTGCAGCGGCCCGTCGTAACGCAGCAGTTCCTCGACCGCCGAGCCGATGCGCTCCGGCTCTGCGCGGAGCAGATCCCACTGCTCGGGGTGCGTCAGCAGAGCGCGAACCCCGTTGGCGATCAGATTGACCGTCGTCTCGTGCCCGGCCACCAGAAGCAGGAAGACCATGGAGGCCAGCTCGTCCTCGGTCAGTCGATCGCCCTGGTCGTGTACCGCGATCAGGGCGGAGAGCAAGTCGTCGGTCGGCTGCCGGCGCTTGCGGGCGATCAGCTCGTGCACGTAGTCGACCAGCGACGTCGCGGCGTGCGCGTAGTCCTCGAAACCGAACATGGTCGGGTTCACCAGCGGGCCGGTCCAGGCCCGGAAGTCACCTCGGTCTGCTTCCGGGATGCCGAGCAGTTCGCAGATCACCGCGATCGGCAGCGGATAGGCGAATTCACTGATCAGATCGACCGGCCCGGCCGCTTCGGCGAACCGGTCTGCCAGCTGGTCCAGCAGGCCATCGGTCAGCTCCTGGATCCGCGGGGCGAGTTGCTCGGCACGCCGGCGAGTGAACGCCGCCGTGAGCAGTCGCCGGAGCCGGGTGTGATCGGGCGGGTCGAAGTTGAGCAGGTGATGGTCGATCGCGGCGACCACGCGCGCCGGTAGCTGGTCCTGGAACGGGCCGCGACCAGGACCACCCTTGGTGAACCGGGGATCAGCAAGCGCCCAGCGGGCGGTGTCGTAGCCGGTGATCAGCCAACCCTCGACGCCGCTGGGGAACCGGAACCGATGCACCGGACCGCTGGCGGTGAGGGCGGCATAGGCGTCGAGCCGGACACCGTCGACGGTGGCCAGGAAAGGATCGGGCTTGGTCGGGTCGGGCATCGGCATATCGATCATCGAAGCAATCACCCTCGAACGAGCCTTGTACGGTTTGGACTGATACAAGGAGTTTGCCCCTCCCCCCGGATCTGCCAAAACTACCGGCCGCCCCGCAGCTGGGCATAGCCTCCGGTCGTGACTGAAGCAGGGGACCCGGTGGACGCCGAGGTATCGCCCAAGCCCGACACCGCCGCAGCCCTCGAGTCCGGCCGGCTCGCCGTCGTGATCCCGGCCAAAGATGAGGCAGAGCGGATCGCGACCACGATTCGGACCGCGTTCACCATCGAGGGGGTCGGCCTGGTCGTCGTGGTGGACGACGGTTCGAGCGACGCCACCGCCGAGCGGGCGCTGGCCGCCGGCGCCCAGGTCGCCACGCACGAGCGGAACCGCGGCAAGGCTGCCGCGATGGAGACCGGTGCCGCCCGGGTGGCGATGCTGGACGACGGCGCCGATCAACCCCGCGCCCTGCTCTTCATCGACGCCGACCTCGGTCAGAGCGCAGTGGCCGCCGGAATGCTCGCCGAGCCGGTGCTGGCCGGCGAGGCCGATATGACGATTGCGTTGATCCCGCCGCAGGCGACCGCCGGTGGGGGGAGCGGCCGGGTGGTCCGGCTGGCCCGCCGCGGGATCAAGCGGGCGACCGGCTGGACCGCGACTCAACCGCTGTCCGGCACCCGCTGCCTCAGCCGGCCCGCCTTCGATGCGGCGGTCCCGCTGGCACCTGGTTGGGGAGTGGAGACCGGGCTCACCATCGACCTGATCACCGCCGGCTACCGGGTGATCGAGGTCCCGTGCGAACTGCACCACCGGGTGACCGGTACCGATTTCGGTGCACAGCTGCACCGGGCCCGGCAGTACCGCGACGTCTGGCTCGCCCTGCTCAGCCGTCGCCTGCGAAAGCGCTCAAAGTCGCGCCCGAGTTGACCGTGATCGTCCACGAGTCGACCGTGATCGGCCAGAGTAGCCGCAGCCCCTCCCGCGAAGATCGCCAGTTATGCCCGCAGGTAGTGCCTCTCGCGGCACGAAAGCGGGCGCAACTGCCGATCACCCAAGGGCCTTGAGCATGATCACGGCGAAGTTGGGGCGGATATTCGTCCCTGATCGCGGTTGGGTCAGAGCCGCAACCGGCGTCCTTGCCGTCCTTCTGGTGGCCGCCGTCGCCTTTGGTGGCGACTCCGCTGCGGTACCCGGCCTCGGCGCGGCCACCTGGTACCCGCCCTGGGACGCCGGGCTGGGCCTGGGATCGGCGCTGGTCACCGTGCTGCTGGTGATCGCCTGCCTGTTGGGTTCGGTCACCGTCGGCCTCGGGCTGCTGGCCGTACGGCGAGGGGTCTACCCGTCCCCTCGCACCGTGGTGATCGCCGCGCTGGGGGCCGTGATCGTGCTGACCGCCGTCCCCCCGCTGGGTTCCGCCGACCACCTCTCGTATGCCGCCTACGGCCGGATCGCGGCCGCTGGGGACGACCCGTACCTGGTCGACCCGTTGCAGTGGCGCGATGGCACCGATCCGGTTGCGGGTGCCATCCAACCCCCGTGGCAGCACACCCAGAGCGTCTACGGGCCGGTAGCAACGGCGGCGCAGGCGGTGGTGGCCTGGCTCGGGCACGGGTCGCTGCGGGCGACGATCTGGTTCTGGCAACTGCTCTCAGGTCTGGCCTTCCTTGCCGCTGGATTCGCCCTCGACCGGCTGACCAGGCACGACGCTCGAGCGCGTGGCCGCGCGGCGGTGCTGTGGACACTGAATCCGCTGCTGCTCAACCAGTTGGTACTCGGCGGCCACCTGGATGTGATCGCGGTGGCCGGCGTGGTCGGCGCGATCGCGCTCGCCGCCCGGCGGCCCTTACTGGCCGGGATGCTGCTCGGCGTGGCGGTCGGCAGCAAGATCACGTTTGCGCTGTTCGGGCTCGCGATCCTCTGGGGGCTGCGCGACTGTGCCCGCCCGGTGCTGCTGCGCCGGGTCGGGTTCGGGCTGCTCGGCGCGCTGCTGGTGCTGGTGCCGGCGCACCTCTGGAGCGGGCCGCACACCTACCGTCAACTGCATCAGGCCAGCCGGATGGTTTCCCTGGCGACGCCGTGGCGGCCGCTGGTGAATCAGCTCGACCCGATTTTCGGCGGCACCGTCCGGACCGTGGTCGGACCGCTGGCCCTGGTCTGCGGCCTGCTGCTGGCCATTCTGCTGTTCCGTCGGTTGCGCGCGATCCAGACCGGGGTCGGCGCCGATCCGGACGGCGGAACGGTGACCGCGGCCGCCGCTCGGGCCGCGGTGCTGCTCAGCGTCGCCTGGTTGCTCACCACGCCGTACGCGCTGCCCTGGTACGACGCGATGGTCTGGGGCCCGCTCGCGCTGCTCAGCGGCGCAACCGCGGTCGGTGCCGCCGGGCTGGATGTCGCGATGCTGGCCCGGCTGACCGTCCTCACGCTCGCCTACATCCCGGGTCGCGTCGTCGGGATGTCGGCGGACGTCGAGCGATTCACCCTCGGGTTCCGCCGGGAGACGGCGCCGTGGTTGATGCTGGCGATCCTGGTGGCGGTGGTGGTGTGGGCGGTGCGTCGGCCGACGTCGGACGTTCGCCGTTCTGCAGCTCCAATGCCTGGACGCTCGCTGCGATGAGCAGGGGGAGGGCGACCGTCGCGGCGACCGCTGGGATCGCCGTCCCGGAGTCGTTCAGCAGGGCTCCGAGCAGCACCATCACCCCGAACGCGAACAGGCCGTGGCGGAGCACTGCAGAACGGTCGTAGGCCAGCTGCAGCGGCCGGAGCCCCCAGGCCGCCGGACGAGCCAGCATCCGGACCACCCACGCCACCAGGAACGGCAGCAGCACGGTGAGCGGTGATGCGAAGAGGATCCCGAAGTTCTGATCGGCCTTGCGTTTGATCACCGAGAAGGCCCCACCGTTGATCGTGGTCTGCACGAACCGGCCGAGGTGGGTGCGATCGCCGGGGTCGCGCAGCCAGTCCAGCACGCCGAGGGCAACCAGGGTGGCGATCGTGACGGCGGCGATCAGCAGCATCCGCCGCCAGGTGATCTTGACTCCGGCGACCAGCAAGGCCAGCACGGCAAAGGCCGGGATCAGCGCGGGCGGTCCGCCGAAGTCGCTGCCCACTCCGGGGGCGCCGTCGATCAGGGTGACGATGATCCCGATCGCGACCACGAGCAGCGCGGCCCGACGCTGATGGGCCTGGCGAACCTGCCAGTCGGCGACCGCGGTCGCGGCCAGCAGGGCACCGGTCGCGAACAGTGCGAACGCCACGTTGCCGAGTCCGTAGAACCGGCCCGCAATCACCGGCTGCACCCCCATCAGGCTGGACAGGGCCAGTGTGGAGCCGGTCGCGGCGTCCGCAGCCAGCACCCCGGCAGTGACCGCTCCGACGACGCCCATCGGACCGAGCAGGGCCTTGCGCCACGGTCCGAGCAGGGCGAGCGCCGCGATCGGGGTCGCGAAAAGAAACACGGCACCGGTCACCGCCAGGCCGGGCAGGTCCGATCGCCACCACGGCAGCAGGTTCGCCAGGAAGCTGGCGGCGGGCACCGAACCGAAGAGCACCGCGGCGGCCCGCAGGAAACGCAGCAAGGGCCGCCGGTCGGCGCCGTCCCGGGACCGACGCCACACCAGCGAACCCACGCCGAAGATCAGGATCTGGGCGAGTCCCAGACCGACGAAGAACCACGGGACGATCGGCGTGACCAAGGTCGAGGCATCGGCCAGGTCATCCAGTTTCTGTCGGCGGCTGGCTGCCGATCCGCCCGAGTGCACCGGAGTCAGGGTGGAGCCGACCGCCTCCACGGGTACCGGCACCGACATCGCGGTGAGCAGGGTCGGCATCAGGTCGGTCGCCTGGGTCAGCCCGTCCTGGCGGGTGGAGGCGCTGCCGAGCAGGGAGTTCGCGTACGAGCCACCGAGCGGCGCCGGGCCGCGGGCGGCCAACAACTGCAGCTGAGAGGTGCTGCCCGAGTCTGCGAGGGAGCCGACGATCACCGTGGCGTTCGCCGGCAGCTCGGCCAGCACCAGGGCGAGCCGCTGGTCCAGGGCCTGCACCTGCTCGGCTCGCGCTCGCGCGTAGGTTCCGGTCGGGCTCGGCTCGTCGGCCGCCTGCTGGGCCGGATCGCGGACCGAACCGAGATCGACGACCAGCAGGTCCGGAGCGGTCTTGAGGGCGGCCTCGACGTCCGCGGCCAGCTCGTTCGCCGGAGCGGCCCCAGTGTCGTCAGGTAGCCGGCCAGGCCAGGCCCGAGCCACCCGGCCCTGGTGGTCCGCGAGGGCGATGGCGGCGCCGGCTCCGACCGCCGCGCTGGTCTTCGGGGCAGCGGCCAGGGCGGCGCCGAGCGTCCCGGGCTCCGCGTCGAAGCTGCCGGCGGTCGCCTCATCCTGATAGGTCGGCCAGTTCGAGACCGTGCCGGCCGAGCCCGGGGTGGAGATCTGCACCTGCGGTTCCCGGCACCGGCTGGGCACGTAGTCCCGCTCGGGGATCTCGACCTTGCTGTCGGCCGCCCGCCGACCTGAGGAGATCGCCAGCCAGCCGTCCGTCGGGCAGGTCGTCGCCCGGACGCTGCGTACCGCCAGCCAGCCGCTGGAGCCGTGGTCCAGCAGGCTCTGCAGGGCCGGGGTCGAGGTTCCGACGTCCGGCCAGCGAACGCCACCGGTGCCGAGCAGGACCACTGGCCCGGCCACGTCAGCCGCTGCCGGGCTGACCGAGGTGCCGATCAGGACGGTACCGATCGTGACCGCCACGGTCAGAACCCGGTCTCTGAATCTCACCGGCTCACTGTATGGGGCCCGGGTACATGCAGAGATTCTTGGCCCGGGGCGCAACAATCACCGTCGTGAGTGTGGATTCGAACCGGTCGCAGGCTTGGTACCGCCCGGATTGGTGGCGGTTGCTCGGCATGCTCCTGCTGCTGATCTCCGCATTTCCGGTGGCCTGGCACTACCTGGTGACCCAATCGGGGGAGATCTGGCAGGTCGATCTGCAGGTGTACCGGGAGGGGGCGCGGGCGCTCGTCACCGGCTTCCCGCTCTACGACCTGCGCACCGATCAGCCACAGTTCTTGCCCTTCACCTACCCGCCGTTCGCTGCCTTCACCGCGCTGCCGCTGCTGCTGGCGTCGTTCGAGGTGATCGGCTGGGTCTGGACGGCGTTGCAGTTCGCGCTGCTCTGGTACATCGTCGGGGTTGCCTTCCGGCCCTTGCTGGCGCGCTTCGGGGCGCGGGCCGGACTCGCGCACGGCGTGGTCGCGGCCAGCGGGGTATGGCTCCTGCCGGTCACCGAGGGTGTCCGTTTCGGGCAGGTCAACGCCTTGGTGGTGGCGTTGTGCCTGTGGGATCTGACCCGCCGGACCGGCGCTGAGCAGACCACCGAGGCCGGTACTCAGCACAGGTGGGTCGGCGGCAGCGGCATCCCGGTGGCTCTCGCGGCAGCGGTCAAGCTCACCCCGGGGGTGTTCTGGCTGCACTGGGCGGTGGCCCGGCGCTGGCGGATACTGGCGATCTCGCTGACCACGGCCGTGCTGGTCACGGTCGGTTCGGCGCTGTTGTTGCCGCCGGCATCGGCGACCTTCTGGACCGACGCGCTGCTCGACCCGGAGCGGCTCGGCCCGAACGCGGGCACCTCGAACCAGTCGCTGCGTGGGGTGCTGCTGCGGTTGGGACCGGAACCCGGACCCCTGGCCAGCGGTCTGTGGCTGGGCTGCGTCCTGCTGATCCTGATCGCCGGGCTGGCGCTGGCCCGGAGCTTCGACCGGCTCGGTGAGCCGGTCGCCGTGGTCGCGACCATCGGCATGGTGGCGTTCCTGATCTCGCCGGTGTCCTGGGTACATCACATGCACTGGGGGGTGGTGGTGATTGGCGCGCTGCTCGGCGACGGGCGGGATCGCCGCCGGATCGCCGCGGCGCTCACCGCAGCAGCCTTGTTGTGGATGCGGCTGCCCTGGTGGGGGGCGAACCTGGTGGCCGACCACGACGTCCCGCGGGTGATCGCCCGGGTGGTGCAGAACTCGTACAGCTGGTGGGCCGTACTCAGCCTGCTCGGGCTCTGGCTGCTGTTCGCCCGCCCGGCCCAGCGTTCAGCCGACGCGCCGAGTTAGCTCAACGGGACTGCTCGGCGTCCAGCACGATCACCGGGCGCCCGCCGAGCAGGCTCTCCAGCGCGGCCAGGGCCGGCTCGTTCGGGCTGGCCAGGCGCATCGACAGCTCGCGGGCCGAACTGTCGATCGCCCGGACCGACACCTGGATCGGTGCCGTTCCCGGCGGGACGTCGATGTCCAACTGGACGCCGCGGCCGGCTCCCTGAGCGGCTTGATTGATCCACTGTCGGATCAGTCTCGGCAGATCACAGGCGGCGTCGTTGAGCGTGACCAGTTCGGTGGTGGTCTCCAGGACGTCGTCCAGCTGACCCTGGAAGTAGCGCCCCGCAGCCTCGGCCAGCGGCCGGTCGGTCACCACGACCACCGCCGCCCGGGTCGAATCTTCACTGATCTCCCCGGCCAGGCCGAGGAGTCGGACGTCCCGCAGCCGCAGCGTCTCCCAGGCGGAAAGCAGTAGGGGGTCAATCACCAGGCCGTCGTCGGCGAGTCCCTCGTCCAGTTGCATGGCGTCATCCAAGCACCCGCGGCTGACATTCGGGCCGGTCCGGTCGACCTAGGTCAACCGGGAACCCGAATCAGCAACGCGAGTGGATCTACATGTACCCGTAACAACTGGGCGGTCCCGGCCGGATCGCCGTCCAACTGAACGTGCAGTGGCCGCTCGGCGCGGACCTCGATCGAGCGGCACTGGAAGTGCTCAACGGTCGAGTGCGCGCGCCGGGTGATGACCGCTCCGGTGACCTGAACCCAGCCGAGCAAGGAGCGCGGGGTCACCACGACGACGTCCAGCCAGCCATCGTCGGGAACCGCACCCGGCATCAATTGGATACCGCCCTGGAGCATGCCGCAGTTGCCCACCACGACGGCCCGGACCCGGCGCTGTTGGATCGGACCGCCGTCCACCTGCAAGGTCACCGAGGTGCGTCGGCCGCGGAGCTTCTTGGCCCCGGCCACGACGTACGCAACCCAGCCGAGTCGTTGCTTGAGTTCCGGCGCGGTACCGGCCATCACTTCGGCGTCGAAGCCCAGCCCGGCCATCACCAGGAAGGCTTCCTGGCGCGGTTCGTCGTCCGGGCTGACGGCGATCTCGACCCGGCCGACGTCGATCGTCCGGTTCCGTCCGGTGAGCGCAATGTGCAGCGCGGCTTCGAGTCGATTCGGCGGGATGCCCAGGTTACGGGCCAGCAGGTTGCCGGTCCCGGCCGGCAGCAGACCCATCGGGACGCCGGTTCGGGCCAGCAGTTCGGCCACCACCCGGGCCGTGCCGTCGCCGCCGAAGGCGATCACTGCCGAGGCGCCGCCGTCGATGGCCCGCTGGGTCTGCCCGCGGCCCGGATCCTCGGCGGTGGTCTCCAGCCAGATCGGCTTCTGCCAACCCAACCGTGCAGAGAGCACTTCGATATGACGTCGGCGAGCGTCATGGTCGTCCACCTTGACGCTGTGCACCACGACCGCGGCCTGCGGTGGCAATCCGTCATCACCGAGCACGACCGCCTGCGGATTGCCGGGAACGCCATACTTTCTGACCCCGAGCAAGATCAAGAGCAGCACCACGGCCACGCAGAGGACGCCGATCAGCACGATGTCGCGGATGACATCGCTGCTGACGGACATGATGAGCACGTTATCGGGCGATCCGAACGGCGCGCTGATCAGGATCGCGAGTCGGTCGAAGCCAAGCATTCACGTCAATGTCAACCTGGCGGGTCATTGCCCGACCTCGGTCCGAAACCTACGGACCGTTAGGCTCTGCGGATGACAGACCACGAGTTCGCCCGACCCCGTAGGCGGCCCGATACCTGGGCGCCGAAACTTGTGGCCTTGGATATCGACGGCACCATTCTCGATCATGACCAGCATCTTTCCGATCGGGTCCGAAATGCGGTCCAATCGGTGGCGGAGCTGGGCGTGCACGTCGTCATCGCTACCGGCCGTTCCTTGCACGAGACGGTTCCGGTGCTGGACCGGCTCGGCCTGCTCAGCGGCTGGGCGGTCTGCAGCAATGGTTCCGTCACGCTCCGTCTGGACCCGTTGCAGCCGGGTGGCTACGAGGTCGCCGACGTCGTCACCTTCGACCCGAAGGCCGTGCTCACCCTGCTGCGGACACACCTGCCCACCGCGCTGTACGCGATGGAGACCGGGCGCGGCGAGTTCCTCCTGACGGCGCCCTTTCCACCCGGCGAACTGGAAGGTGCCCATACCCGGGTGGCTGGTTCGTTCGACGAGCTGATGAATGAGCCGGCCTGCCGGGTCGTGGTCCGCAGTCCGGAGCACACCTCGGACGATTTCCTCGCGCTCACCGCGTCGATGGGTCTGCACGGGGTGAACTACGCGGTTGGTTGGACGGCGTGGCTGGATCTGGCACCGGAGGGCACCAGCAAGGCCAGTGCACTGGAACGGATCCGGTCCCGGCTCGCGGTGAACCAGTCCGAGACGTTGGCCGTCGGAGACGGGCGCAACGACCTGGAGATGTTCGCCTGGGCCGGCCGGTCGGTGGCGATGGGTAACGCTACGGAGGACGTCAAGGTGGCGGCAGATCTGATCGCCGGGCCGGTCTCCGCGGACGGGCTGGCCGAGGTGCTGGAGGCCCTGCTGCCCTGACGCGGTTCAGCTGCGCAGGTGCCGGACGCTATCCCAGCCGGGGTCCGGCTTCTCTGTCACGGACACGGTTCCGTGGGTCCAGTTGGAGATCGCCTCCCGGATCCGTTTCGTGGCCGAGGTGGTGCTGTCCACGTACAGGTGCAGCGTCCGGATGCCTTCCTGGGTCTCGTGCGCGACCACTCGGCCCTGAGCCCCGAGACGTCCGCTGACGTGATCCTGGAACTCGCGCAACCGTTTCAGCGATGCCGGGGCCGGCAGCCCGCCCGGCGTCCATTCGCTGAACGCCACCGAGACATCGACGTAGGTGTCCAGGTGTGGCGCGCTGGCGGCCCGCAACGGAACCTGAGCACTCGCCAGGATCGGGGCACCGCTCTCCGCCTGGCCTCGGGTCAGCAGCCAGGGCCGCTCGCCCTCGGCATCGGTGAGGTCGGCCTCCAGGCTGCTGACCACCGCCGGCAGGTCGATCAGCGGCAGCTGATCCGGGGGCGGTTCGGTCCCGGCCGTGACGGTGCCCACCCAGGAGTCCACTGCCGCCTCGCCCAGAACGGTGTCCAGCAGCATGAAGGCGGTCACCATGTGCTGGTCCGCCGGAAGCATGGCGAAACCCGGGTGGTACATCGTGACGTCGACGTGCGAGCGGGCGACGTCCGCAGCGATGGTCACCGAGGTGACGTCGATCTGGGCGCCGCCCAGGGTGAGCACGCTGGTGCCGGGGTCGGCCGCGGGCAGTCGAGAGTTGGCGTAGGCCCAGAACTCGTTCGCCGGCGGCGCCGCCTGGAGCCATCGGCTGGTAATTGCCCGCAGCGCCGGATCACCCTCCGACATCACCACCAGAATGTTCTCGCCCAACGCGCCGGTACCGAATTCCCAGATCAAGCCCGGGTGAATCGCGGTCAGATACTTGGCCAGCGGCCCGAACATGCGCTCTGGTTCGGCAGCGGCGATGGCCGCCGAAGTCTGCCGGGCGCCCTTCGCATCCCACCACGACCAGAACCTGGTGACGGCGTGTGCCTGGGCGGTAGCCACCCGGACCTTCCGGCTCCAACGATGGAACGGATTCACGGTCGCACCCTTCCTGATTT
>DATINJ010000315.1:0-2493 GCA_035474375.1 Kineosporiaceae bacterium
CCTGTCGGGGCTGGGGCTGAACCTTAAGCCCCAGCCCCGACAGGGGGCGTAAGTCGCCATTGTCAGCACCGGCAAACAGGCTTTGCGGGTCAGGCCACGATTCTTGGCGAACACCAACCAGATGCGCTGTGAACCGTCCTGGATCTGGTGGAGGCTCTGGGATGCCCTCGGTTCGGTGGAGTCGGGTTCCTGAAATCGCTTAGACCGCGACGATCTTGTTTTGGTCTTCGAACTCTACGGGTGACTGCCAGCCCAGCGCGCTGTGCCGGCGGGTCGGTTGTGCCAGATCTCGAGGTACTCGAACATCGCGTTGGCCAGCTCGATGCGGGTGTTCCAGCGCCGCCGGTCGAGCAGTTCGACCTGTATGCGCGACCAGAACGACTCGATCATGGCGTTGTCGAAGCAGTCAGCGATGTTGCCCATCGACGGCAGCAGGCCCGACGCTTCGGCCCGGTCGGTGAACGCCCAGGAGCCGAACTGACCGGACTCAACCGGTCCTCGCAACACCGCCTTATCGAAGTGATCAATAGGTGTTGTTCGAGGGCCTCGGCGGGTGTCTTCCAGCCGAGGGCCTTCCGAGGTCGACTGTTGAGGGTGGCCGCGACGGCGTCGAGGTCTGCTCGACTCCAGCGGGTCAACTCGGTTCCCTTCGGGAAGTATTGTCGTAAGAGGCCGTTCGTGTTCTCGTTCCTGCCAAGTGCTATGTGGATCGGCGAAGAACACCTGAATGCCGGTATCAATCCTCAAAGTCGCGTGCTGCGCCATCTCCATTCCGCGGTCCCAGGTGATCGACCTTCTCAGCTGCTCGGGCAGGGTCGTGATGGTTGACCGATTGCTTCGCGCACCGATCTTGCGCCATAGCCGGAAAGGGCGGGTCCGTTCTTGACTGGCGGCTCGAGCCGGTACCCCTCTTCGCGGGGCAGGTGAAGCAGCATGGTGAACCGCGTTGTCCGCTCGACCAGGGCGCCGATCGCCGAGCGTTCCAACCCGATGATCAGATCGCCTTCCCAGTGGCCGGGAACGGCGCGATCTGCGGCCTCCGGCGGCCGGTTGGCGATCGTGACGTCAGCGGTGATGAACCCGTCCCTGGCTTGCCGGGCTCGGGCCCGTGGCACCCGCAGCGCCCGCCCGGTCCGCAGGCATGCGGTCAGCTCACGCTTCAGTTCGCCGCACGCTTGCACGTAGAGGGCCTGGTGGATCGCCTCGTGCGAGATGCGTATCGAACTCATCGTCCGGGAAGTCGATCGGCAATCGGTTCGCGATCTGCTCCGGACTCCACGACGACGCCCACCGGCGATCCTTCCGCCGCCCGACGTTCCGCCCGGTCCAGGCACGGGCGTCTGGCCCGGCCACCTCGGCGCCGTGCTGATCGCGGACCCGGCCGGCCAGCCGCTCCTGGACGTAGTCCCGCAGGCCGTCGTTGACGACCAGCTTGGCCGTCTTCGGCCGCTGCGCCAGCAATTCGGCCTTCCATTGTGCGACCGATGGCCGATAGTCGAGCTTCCCGCCTCTGGTCGCAGCATTGCGGCGCAACTCTTGCGAGATGGTCGACGGGTTGCGCCGCAACTCCCGGGCGATCTCGCGAATCTCGGCGCCTTGCACTCTTCGGAGCGCGATCTCTTCACGTTCTTGGAAGGTCAAATATCTACCTGACAGCGGTCTCAGGCTGAGCGAAGGCATCCCGCCACGCTCTCGGAACCAGCGGGCGCAGGCCGCCTGCGACGCGCCGACCGCAATTGCGGCCTCCTCGCTCGTGAGGCCCGTGACGATCTCACGCCAGAACGCCCGCTCCACGTCCCGGCGAAGAGACGGCGCGCCCGGTGACTTCATCGACGACCTGCCCGTCAACGCCTTCATCCACCCAGCCGGTCTGCCCACACGCACCTCCACGCTCGAGGTGTTGCGAGGACCACTTGAATCCGCCCAATACACATCTCTGGCGTTCACCGAGGCCTGCTCGAGGCCGGGATCGCCGGGTCGATCGGGTCGGTCGGTGACGCCCTGGACAACGCGCTGATGGAATCCACCATCAGCCTGTTCAAGACCGAGCTCATCGACCGGCAGCGCTCCTGGACCGGCCGCAATGAGGTGGATCGGGAGACCGCGGCCTGGGTGCACTGAGGTCTTCTCAACGGATTGGTCGTTGGGCGGTGGTCAGGACGATAGGGCTTGTCACTGAGGTTTCTCACCAGGATGTGCAGTTGGCGGACGGCTAGGTGAGGCAACGGCTGCAGGTCAGCGCCATGGGTGTCGTCCGTCTACATCTTGGCGTTATCGATCCAGCGGACCGGGCGAGTTCGAATGCTGCACGCCCGGCAGGGCCTTCGCCAGCCGCACGAACCTCATGACTTGACACCCACACGAGGAGACAACCACAACCCGCGGACCGGAGGTGAATCGTGCCCCGGCAGCTCGGGGGCCTATGGGAAGGGCAGCTGGTCGGGTTCGCAGACGGGGCCCTTCGGCGGGGTGACCAGGTCGACGAGGTATCGC
>DATINJ010000316.1:0-15483 GCA_035474375.1 Kineosporiaceae bacterium
AATGGTCTCCCGGGCCCGTTGTGATCATGGCGAGCGCTGCAGGGCTCGGCCGAACCTGCGGTGTGGGGCCGAACGGGAGGTTCCTGAGGAGTTCGGCCGAGTCCTGCGGCGGGCCGATCTGGTTCCGAGCGCTGACCCGGGGCCAGGGTCGGGTCGAGGGGATCGAATGCGCGGACGGACGCAGACCGGCCTCACGAATTAGTGCCCTGTGTCAACCCCGGTGTCAGACAGCGCGATGTTGATCTTGGTTGAGGAGTGTTTGCAGGGCGCGGTGACGTGTGGGGTCGTAGTCGAGGCCGTCTTGCCAGGCGCGCCAGATGATGTGCAGCCAGGCGCGGGCGAGGATGCGCACGGCGTGGGGGTGGTCGTGGCCTCTGGCGATGGCGCGCTGATAGAGGTCGGCGGCCCAGGGGTTGGCGTGGCGGGAGTCGCCGGCGAAGTCGGTGACGGCGTCGCGGAGTTGTTTGTCGACGGCCCAGCGGAAGGTGACGGCTTTGACCTTCCCGGACTGTCGGGTGGAGGGGGCGACGCCGGCCAGGCAGGTCAGGGAGTCGGCAGTAGGGAACCGTCCTCGGGCGTCGCCGATCTCGGCCAGCAGACGAGCAGCACGGACGGTCCCGGAGCGCGGGAGGGATGTGAAGATGTGTCCGTCGGGGTGGACGGCGAGCTGGTCGCCGATGCGGGCGGCGAGGGTCTGGATCTGGGTGCTGACGACGCGTAGCGCGGCGACGTAGGCCAGGGTCGTGCTTGCGTGGACGTCGGCGTGCTCGCCGCTCAGGCCGCGGGGCGCGGCGGTGAGCTTGGCGTGCAGGATCTCCGGAGCGGTGCCTCCGCTGTAGCTGACCGAGCGCAGCCAGGATCCGAGGCGTTTGGTGGAGAGCCAGTCGGCTTGGGGCTGGGTGGTGAACCGTTCAAGGAATGTCAGGCTGATCTGCGAGTCGATGTCAGCGAAAAGTGCTGTGGCTGCGGGGAAAACGATCTGAAGGTGGGCGCGTAACTGGTTGGCCAAACCGATCCGGTGGTGGACGAGGTCGCGGCGGGCGCGGACCAGGGACCGCAGTGCGGTGGTCTGGAGGCTGTCGCGGACCAGGGGCCGCAGCCGTCGCCGGTCGGTGCGCACGACGTCGCCCAGGACGTAGGCATCGAACCGATCGTCCTTGTTCCCAGCCGACCCGTAGCGGGAGCGAAGGTTCTTCAGCTGACTGGGTGGGATGACGAGCACCGTCAGATCGGTCTGCAGCAGGACGTCGATGACCGGGCCGTCGGGGCGTTCGATACCGACGTCCTCGACCCCGGCCTTGAGCAGTCGGCGGATCAGCGTGCGCAGCCCGGCCGCGTCGTGGCGGACGGTGAACCGTTCCAGTGCTTCGCCTTCGGGTCCGACGATGCAGACGGCGTGATCATCTTTGGCCCAGTCGATGCCGGCGCAGATCCGGGTCGGGGCTGGAACCAGGGTGGGCTTGTGGTCGAGACTCATTGTTGTCTCCTCGCTGTTGCACCAGTGGGAAGACACCCGGTGGTCCCGGGACACCGCTGCCGGTCGCTCACTGATCGGCGCTCGAGGCGCACAGCCCTGTAGCCAGTCGGGGTGTCCTGGGCCACCGGACCTCGCTGAACTAATTCTGGACCTCGAAGGTCGAGCCAACATGGCGATGGTCCGGTGGGGACCAGGGTGCATCCGAACCCTTCCACTTCGTCATGCAGTGGAAGGTTCGGACACTCCGATGGTGGACCAGTGAGCCAACAGGGTCTGATCACGGTCGAAGGTTGGGAAGCCGAGCGAATTGGCCATCAGGGTCCTCGTCAGGTTCCTTCGCGTCGTCGTGACCAGCCAGTCGGTGCTGGTACTCAAGCCGCCGCAACCCGGCTCGGTCCAACTACCCGCGGAAACGGTTTCTCAGGGGTACTGCGGAGGTTAGACCGAGCCGGGTTGCGGCCGGGCAAGTAGTGCCCGGGTTTTGCACTGGTTGGCGATCTCAGTCCAGGCCTTCGCCGGCCAGGTGCACGTAGTCGAACTCGACCGGCTGCTCGTTGATCCCGGCTTGGGGCGGGGTGATCCAGCCGGCGAACTTGCCGTACTCGTACTCCGGCACCATCAGGGCGGCGACCGCCTGGCGGTCCGCTTCGCTGGGCAGCCAGCCGTCCACGGCCGCGGCCCAGGCGTCGTCGTCCAGCACCTCGCCGGTCGGGCTGACGTGGTGCGCGGCATAGACGCCGACCCGGCGGTTGAACCCCTCGTGCGGCAGGATCAGCCGCTCCGTGAGGCCGGCGTCCTCCAATGCCTGGTTCCAGCGGCGGACGCCGTTCGCGCAGTCGGCGACGTACTCGTCGCGCAGGTCGAGGTTGAGCGCGCTGAGCATCGGCACCGTCTTGGTCCGGATCTCACCGTCCTCGACGTAGTTCATCTGCCGGGTGTCGTCCAGCAGCACGTGGTCGTCCTTGCGCCGGGTCTCCAGCCAGCGGCCCTTGACCCCGGAGGAGTAGTAGTTGCCGGCGTTGGTCGACTGCTCGGAGCCGAACAGGTCCATGGATACCGAGTACTGGAAGTTCAGGTACTTCTGGATCACGTCCAGCGGGATCGCGCCGTGCTCGAACGTGTCGCTGGTGCCGTGCTCGTTCATCACCTCGGCGGTGCGCTCCACCACCCGCTGCACGCCGGTGGTGCCGACGAACATGTGGTGAGCTTCCTCCTTGAGCATGAACTCGCAGGTGCGGGCCAGCGGGTCGAAGGCCGACTCCTTCAGCGTGCCGAGCTGGTACTTGCCGTCCCGGTCGGTGAAGTAGGTGAACATGAAGAACTGCAGCCAGTCGGTGGTCGCCTCGTTGAAAGCACCGAGGATGCGAGGCGAGTCGAGGTCACCGGAGTTGCGCTTGAGCAGCTGCTCGGCCTCTTCTCGGCCCTCCCGACCGAAGTAGGCGTGCAGCAGGTAGACCATCGCCCAGAGGTGCCGGCCTTCTTCGACGTTCACCTGGAACAGGTTGCGCAGATCGTAGATGCTCGGCGCGGTCTCGCCGAGGATCCGCTGCTGCTCGACCGAAGCCGGCTCGGTGTCGCCCTGCACGACGATCAGCCGCATCAGGTCGGCGCGGTGCTCCCCGGGCACCTCCTGCCAGGCCGGTTCACCCTTGTGCTTGCCGAAGGCCACCACCCGGTCGGGGTTTCGTTCGGCCAGGAAGATGCCCCAGCGGTACTCCTCCATCGGCACGTGGTCGAAATGCGCCCAGCCGTCCCGGCCGACGGCGATGGCGGTGCGCAGGTACACGTCCTTGGTCGGCAGCGCCGGTCCAAGCTGCTTCCACCAGTCCAGGAACTTCGGCTGCCACCCCTCCAGGGCGCGCTGCAGCCGGCGGTCCTGGTTGAGGTTGACGTTGTTCGGGATCCGCTCGCTGTAGTCGATCTGGCTGAGTGGGCCGGTGGGCACGGGGGCAGGACCGGTACGAGCGTCAGTGCTCATCTCTGTTCTCCTTCATCGGTGTGCTGATAAACGTTCTACACCGCTTCGTTGGCGAAGCAAAGACATGTGGCATATCTAGGACTGCGGCAAGCCGAGCACCGCCGCCAGCACAGCGGGGCTGCCCTGTACCGCCGTGCGCTGCAGATGGGCCCGGACGGCGCGCAGACCGCCTTCTTCCTCGCCGCCGCCCGCGCGTCCCGGGCCGCCGTGCACGAGTTGCGGCAGGGGCGTGCCGTGACCGGTGGACTCGGCCGCGCTGTCTCGATCCAGCACCAGGATGCGGCCGTGGTACGCGGCCATCCCGAGCACGACGTCCCGGGCGAAGTCCGGGTCATGGGTGACGACGGACCCGGCCAGCGAACCCTCGCCGCGGGCCGCGAGCGCGATCGCCTGCTCGGCGCCGGAGTACGGCAGCAGCGTGCTGACCGGCCCGAACGCCTCGACCTCGTGCGGCTCGGACCGATCCACGTCGTCCACCCGAACCAGCAGGGGCGAGATGAACGCGCCGAGTTCGGCCTCCGCGCCGTGCACGTCGACCTTGTCCGGGTCACCGAACACGGCCGACCCGGCGGCGACCAGTCGGGCGTAGGCGGCCCGGACGTCGTCCCGCTGGGACAGCCCGACCAGCGCCCCCATCGTGACGCCGTCCGCACCCGGGGCTCCGACCACCACGCTGGCCAGCTTCGCGGAAACCGCCTCGGCGACGTCGCGCAGCCGGTCGGCCGGGACCAGGGCCCGGCGGATCGCGGTGCACTTCTGGCCCGCCTTGACCGTCATCTCGGTCACCAAAGCGTCGACGAACAGCTCGAACTCAGCGGTACCGGGGGTCGCGTCCGGGCCCAGGATCGAGCAGTTCAGCGAGTCGGCCTCGGCGTTGAACCGGGCCGAGCGGCGGGTGACGGCGGCGTCCGCCCGCAGCCGGGCCGCCGTCTGCGCCGACCCGGTGAAGCCGATCTGATCCTGGCCGCCGAGCAGGTCGAAGAGGCCCGGGATGCTCCCGCTGACCAGTTGCAGGGCGCCCTCGGGAAGCGCACCGGACTCGATGATGATTCGCACCGCGTGCTCGGCCAGGTAGGCCGTGGGGGTGGCGGGCTTGACGATCGTCGGGACGCCGGCGATCAGGGCGGGGGCCAGCTTCTCCAGCATCCCCCAGATCGGGAAGTTGAAAGCATTGATCTGCAGGGCGATTCCGCGCGGCGTGGTGAGCACGTGACGACCGGCGAACGTGCCCTGCCGGCCGAGCATGACCGGTTCGTCCTCGGCGATCACCACGGAGTCGGGCAGCTCTTTGCGCGCCAGGCTGGCAAACACCATCGCGGTGCCGATTCCCCCGTCGACGTCGACGGCGGCGTCCCGGCGGGTCGCGCCCGCCCGCGCCGACAACTCGTACAGCTCGCCCTTGCGTGCCTGCAGCGCGGCCGCGGCGGACTTCACCGCGGCAGCCCGAGCCGGGAAAGTCAGCTTCTGCAGCTCGGACCATCCGAGGGACCGGGCATGGCCGACGGCCGCCTCGAGGTCCAGTCCTTCGGCCGAGACCGCGCAGACGGTCTCGCCGGTGACCGCATCTCGCACCTCGGTGCCCGCTCCGGACCCCCTGCTCCAGGCACCGGCCAGATAGCTGGGAAGCACATCAGCAGTCATCGCTCGTCGCTCCATTCGTAGAAGCCGCGGCCGCTCTTGCGGCCGAGATGGCCCTGCTCGACGAGCTGCACGAGCAGGGCCGGCGGGGTGAACCGTTCTCCGAGTTCGCGTTCCAGGTAGCGGGCGATACCCAACCGGACGTCGAGTCCGACCAGGTCGGTCAGCCGCAGCGGACCAGTGGGGTGGCCGTAGCCGAGCGTCATGGCGGCGTCGATGTCCGCCGCGCTCGCCACCCCGGCCTCGACCATCCGGATGGCCTCCAGCCCGAGGGCGAGGCCGAGTCGGCTACTGGCGAAGCCGGGGGCATCCTGGACGACGACCGCCGCCTTGCCGAGCAGTCGCACCCACCCGGTCGCGCGATCGCGCAGCGTCGGATCGGTCGCCGGGGCGATCACCACCTCGACCAGCTTGCTGGCCGGGACAGGGTTGAAGAAGTGCAGTCCGAGCAGGCGCTCCGGGCGGCCCAACCCCTGGCCGAGATCGGCCAGCGAGATGCTGCTGGTGTTCGAGGCGATCACCGTGTCGGCCGCGACGGCGTCCTCGATCCGGCGCAACGTGGTCAGTTTCAGGTCCCGGTCTTCCGGGACTGCTTCCACCACGAGACCGCTGCCGCTCAGATCGGCGGCGTCGGACGTCGTGGTGAGGCGGGCCCAGACCGCGTCCAGGTCCGGGACCTGGCCGCGCTCGGCGCTCTGTCGCACGGCGCGAGCGACCCGCTCCCGCGCGGCCGACGCCTCGGCGGCGTCGCGCTCGAGCACGGTCACCTCGGCGCCGGCCAGCAGTAGGGCATGGGCGATGCCGGCGCCCATCCGGCCGCCGCCCACCACCGCGCAGCGCGTCGGTAGCGTCGCGCCGCCGGGGATCAGGGCACTGTCGGACGTCATCGGCTCAGCTCCACGCCCGACAATATGCCACACCAAGACGAACATGCGTAAGACTTGATGTAGCACTTTCGGTGACTACCCGGCGTCCGCCAACAACGTTCGCCGGGAATCGGACGGGGTGGCACCGAACTCGGCCCGGTACACCCGGGTGAAGTGCGCCTGTTCGGGGAAGCACCAGCGCGCGGCGATCGCCGCGATACTGCGGCGCGCGAGCAACGGGTCGCCCAGGTCCCGGCGGACGGCGTGCAGCCGGTTGGTGCGGATGTAGGCCGCGACCGAAACCGGCTCGTTCTCGAACAGCCGGCTCAGCGTTCGCGGCGCCATGTGGTGTACCGCCGCAACCTGAGTATGAGAGAGGTCGGGGTCGGCCAAATGGGCCCGGATATACGCCAGAACCCGCAGCCGGGCCGCATCGGCGGCGGCCTCACCCGCCTCCGTGACCGGCGGGGACGAGCTGCTCAGGGCCCCGGCGACCAGGTGCAGCCCGGCTTCGCCGAGGCGCTCGGCGGCACCCCCGGGAATGGCGTTGCGCTGCAGCACGGCCGAGGTGACGAAACCGGCCAGGATGGCCGCCGGGCCGTTACTCAGGGACAACGCGCGCATCAGCGCACCGTCCACCGCGTGTCGGGGCAGGCCGAGTGCGGCATAGGGAAAGGCCAGCACGGCGCAGGCCCAGGAGCCCTCGAGCCGCAGGTCGTAGGGCTGGGAGGTGTCGTACAGCGCCATCTGTCCCGGTTCGACCACGACCTCGGCCCCCGCCTGATGGACCGTGGCTCGGCCGCTGATCTGAAGGCAGATCTTCAGCAGGTCGGTCGGCGCCTTGCGCACCGCCCCGGCCGTCCGCCGGACAATCTGGGGCGAGCCGCTGACTTCGAACGCGACCAGCGACCCGAGCCCCGCACCGGCCATCCGCCCGGACGCGCTGCCGTCGTTCAGCGACTCCGGGGTCAACTGGTTGAAGGTGGAGCCGAGGTCCACCCGCCATTGCTCGGCGCGCTCAGGTTCGACTGCTCGCACTGGTGCGATCGTCGTCATCGCTGACACCTGCTTCCGACCGGCGGGCGACTGCTCCCCCACCGGAATGTGTCCCCAACTGACAAGAACTCTGGCCTTGAAAGTCAACATCAGCATCGTCTTGATGACAAGAGTCTGTAGCACGCGACTTCAGGCGGGCAACGGTGCCCGCCCGCGGGCCGGACAGGAGGTGGGCGGGCATGATGTCTACCCGCTACGACTACGTGATCGTGGGCGCGGGCTCAGCCGGCTGCGTGCTCGCGGCCAGGCTCTCGGAAGATCCGGCCGTGCAGGTCTTGCTGCTGGAGTACGGCCCCGAGGACACCATGCCGGAGATCGGCGTACCCCCCGCCTGGCCGGCGCTGTGGGGTACCCCGGTGGACCACGCCTACGACACGGTGGTCCAGGAGCACGCCGGTGGAATCACGCACAACTGGCCCCGCGGTCGCGTGCTCGGCGGCTCGAGCAGCATCAACGCGATGGTCTACCTGCGCGGCCACCCGGGCGATTTCGAGCACTGGGCCAAGGCTGCCGGGGCGGACTGGGACTACGACGCGGTCCTGCCGTACTTCAAGCGGATGGAGTCGGTCCCGGACGGCGATCCGGACTTCCGTGGCAATTCCGGCCCGATGCGCCCAGCGCCGGCGGCCAACCCGAACCCGATCTCTCAGGTCTTCGTGGACGCCGCCGCAGCCGCCGGATACCCGGTCACCGGCGACTTCAACGGCCGGGTACCCGAGGGGGCCGGCTGGCACGACCTGTCGATCACCACCGGGGCACGGCAGAGCACCGCCAAGGCCTACCTGGCGCCGATTCGCGGTGAACGAGCGAATCTCACCATTTCCACCGGGTCCAAGGCCCGGCGGCTGATCCTCGACGGGTCCCGGTGCACCGGGGTCGAGTTCGAGCGGGACGGCGAGCTGATCGTCGCCAACGCCGACCGCGAGGTCCTCCTGAGCGCGGGCGCCGTCGACTCCCCCCGGCTGCTGATGCTGTCGGGCATCGGCGCGGCCGACGAGCTGGCCGCCGTCGGCGTCACCGTCCGGCACGACCTCTCCGGCGTCGGTCGCAACCTGCATGACCACCCGCTGTGCGGGGTGGTCTACGAAGCCTCGCAGGAGATCCCGCCGGGCCTGACCAACCACGCCGAGACCTCGATGCTGTGGCGCAGTGACAGCTCGCTGGCCGGTCCGGACATGCAGATCATGTTCATCCACCTGCCGTTCCACCCGCCGGCCCTCCAGGCCCCGCCGAACAGCTTCACCCTCGGCGTGGCGACCGTCCCGGATGCTCGCGGCAGCGTGCGCCTGGCCAGTGCTGACCCGGACGTCTCGCCGTTGATCGACCCGAACTACCTCGGCGAGGAGTCGGACGTGCGGCGGATGCTGCACGGCATTCAGGTCGCCCGGGACATCGCGGCCACCTCGGCCTTCGACGGCTGGCGCGAGCGCGAGGTGCTGCCCGGCGCGGCGGTCACCGACGAGGCATCGCTGCGCGACTTCGTGGCCCGTGGCACCGGCACCTACTACCACCCGGTCGGCAGCTGCGCGATGGGCACGTCGGATGACAGTGTGGTGGACCCCGAACTGCGGGTCCGTGGCCTGGACGGGCTCCGGGTGATCGACGCCTCGGTGATGCCCCGACTGGTCTGCGTCAACACGAACGCCGCCACGATCATGATCGCCGAGAAGGGTGCCGACCTCGTCCGGAGCGCCGCGACCGCCCGCTGATCTCCTCCCGCACGCACGCTTCGACTCGTTTCTTCGTAAGGGGTACCCGCAATGACTGAACTCTTGGAAAGCGGCGCATGGCAAGGCCGGATCTGGAACGGCAGCTGGGTCGAGGGCCATGGCGGCACGGTCGACAGCATCGAGCCGGCGACCGGCGCGTCGCTGGGCACCGTCGGCCTGGCCGACGCGAGCGATGTCGCGGCGGCCGCGATCACCGCCTCCGCCGCGCAGGCGGAGTGGGCGGCGACCCCCGGGCCGGTACGCGCGGCGCTGATCCGCAAGGCGGCCACCGTTCTGGAAGGCAACCGGGCCGAGTTCGAGCGCTGGCTGGTCCGCGAGGGCGGCGCGGTCCCCGGCAAGGCGGCCTTCGAGGTCGACCTCGTGCTCGGTGAACTGTGGGAAGCCGCCGCACTGCCCACCCAGCCCTGGGGGCACCTGCTGCCCACCAGCGAGCCCGGCCGGGAGAGCTTCGCCCGGCGGGTACCGCTGGGCGTGGTCGGCGTGATCAGCCCGTGGAACTTCCCGCAGATCCTGTCCGTCCGTGCGGTCGCCCCGGCGCTCGCGCTGGGCAATGCGGTCCTGCTCAAACCCGATCTGCAGACCTCAGTTTCGGGTGGTGCGCTGATCGCCGCGCTGTTCGAGGCGGCCGGCCTTCCGGCGGGCCTGCTGCACGTCCTGCCCGGCGACGCCGAGCCGGGCGCGGCCCTGACCTCCGATCCCAACGTGGCCATGATCGCCTTCACCGGGTCGACCGCCGTCGGTCGCGAGGTCGGGGCGGCGGCGGGGCGCTCGCTCAAGCGGGTCTCGCTCGAACTGGGCGGCAACAACGCCCTGATCATCCTGGACGACGCCAACCTCGAGATCGCCAGCTCGGCCGGTGCCTGGGGCGCGTTCCTGCACCAGGGCCAGGTCTGTATGACCGCGGGCCGGCACATCGTGCTGGAATCCGTGGCCGACGAGTACCTCGACCGGCTGACCAAGCGGGCCGAGCAACTCCCGGTCGGTGACCCGTTCACCGAGCAGGTGGCGCTCGGGCCGCTGATCAATGCCCGGCAGGTGGCCAACGTCCACCGGATCGTCTCCGAAACCGTTGCCGCGGGTGCGGAAGTACGAGCCGGCGGCACTCACGACCGGCTCTTCTACGCCCCGACCGTTCTGGCCGGGGTCACGGCGTCGATGCCCGCCTTCCGCGAGGAGATCTTCGGCCCGGTCGCGCCGGTAATCATCGTCCGGGACCAGGACGAGGCGATCGCGGTGGCCAACGACACCGAGTACGGGCTGGTCGCCGCCGTGCAGACGGGATCCCTCGGCCGCGGGCACGAGGTCGCCCGACGGCTCAACACCGGAATCGTGCACATCAACGACCAGACCCTGAACAACGACGCCTACGCCCCGTTCGGCGGGACCGGCGCGTCCGGCAACGGCGCCCGGTACGGTTCGCAGAGCAGCTGGGACGAGTTCACCCAGTGGCAGTGGATCACCGCCCGCGAAGAGGCGCACGGCTTCCCGTTCTGATCGGTTTTCTCCCCAGCCAAGGACGGCGGGACCGGCAGTGCGGCCGGTCCCGCCGTCCTTGACCGCCTAACCTTCTTCGTCTACCGAGGTGACATCCGATGCCCAAGCTCAGGGTCGACGGCGCCCTGCTCAACTACCAGATTGTGGGCAGCGGTAGCCCGATCGTGCTGGTCCACGGATCGGCGACCGACCTCAGCACCTGGGACGGGGTGGTCGACGATCTGGCTGTCCATCACCGCGTCATCACCTACGACCGGCGCGGTTACGGTGAGTCGACGCACCCTCCGGTCCGCGATCACCGCATCCACGCGCGCGATCTTGAGGCCGTTCTGGAGCACCTCGCCATCATTCCGGCCACGGTGGTCGGCTGGAGCTCCGGTGGCAACGTGACCCTCGCGGTGGCCGCGTCCCGTCCCGAGCTCTTCCAGACCATCGTCGTCGTCGAACCCCCGTTTCACGGCCTGCGGCACAGCAACCGCAGCGTGCTCGCAACCGCCCTGAAGCTCAAGCTCCGTCAGCTGCAGGGCCGGCCGGTCGAGGCCCTCGAGGTCTTTCTGCGCTTCGGTTCCACCCTGCGATCAGGAGGCAATGGCTACGATCTCGCCGACGAGGCCGAGCGCGAGAAGCTGCGCGCCTACCCCGGTCCGGTGCTCGCCGAGTGGGATCCGCACCCGTTCGGGGTGATGCACGAGCACGTGTCCACCGCTGCCGTCGCCGCCATCGCGACGCCGTTGACCTGGATCCTCGGCGGGCAGAGCCTGCCGTGGATGGCCACCCTCCATGCCCGGGTCGCCCGACGGCGCACCACCCTGCGGACCGTGGTGATCCCCGGCGCCGGGCACCTCGTGCACCTTGACCGCCCAGCCGATTTCGTTCGGGAAGTCACGACCGCGATGTCGCTCCCAGACCCAGATTCGCTGCCCACCTGAGAGCGCCAGCGGACCGGCGCCGACTTCCCCGCCGACGCGATCACCATCGCCCGCAAGCTCGCGGACGACACGGGGCTGAATCAGTCGAGAATAGCCCCACCCCCATTCCGCGATCATGCACGGTTGCCCACCTCTGGCCGTGATCATGCACGGTTGCCCACCTTAAAGCGGGTAATCGTGCATGATCACGGCAGAGATTTGAGCAGAGTTGCTCGCACCGCATTTTCATCCATCGGGGTGATCAGCATGATCATCGGCCGTTCATGCCGGGCGCCGCAGAACTCGGCGGAACCTGCGGTGCGGGACCGAACGGGAGGTTCCTGAGGACTTCGGCCGAGTCCTGCGGCGGGCCGATCCGATACCGAGCGCTGACCGGAGCCAGGATCGAGTCGACATTGCTCAGGCGAATTATTTGGTGGGCTCGCCGAACCAGCGGGAGAGGTGGGCGTCCAGGTCCTGCTGGTCGTCGCCGATCCAGGCGACGTGGCCGTCGGGGCGGAGCAGGACGCACGGAACATCCAGTACCGCAGTGTGATCCGCGAGGTGATCGACCCGATCTGACCAGCCGCCGACCTTCAGGCGTTCGGTGCGGTCCAGCAGCAGGCCGCGGCCGCGATGCAGAAGATCGTAGAGGTGGCCCTGTTTCACCTCGATGTCGCGTAGGCGGCGGCCGAGCAGATCGGGGCCTTCGCCGAAGTCGTAGCGGATACTGATCGCGGTGATCTTCTCGATCAGATAGCGGTTCACCTCGTTGAAGTCCATCAGTTCGGTGAGCAGCCTGCGCACGGCCTGCGGGCCCGGTTCGGTGGAGTGCAGTTCCGTCTGGGCGCGGGTGTTGTCCAGCACGTCCGCGGCGACCGGATGGCGTTCGGTCTGGTAGGTGTCCAGCAGCGGTTCCGGCGCCCAGCCACGGATCTGGGCCGCCAGTTTCCAGCCCAGGTTGAAGGCGTCCTGAACGCCCAGGTTGAGGCCCTGTCCGCCGGTGGGCGGATGGATGTGTGCCGCGTCGCCGGCCAGCAGCACCCGCCCGACCCGATAACGTTCGGCCAGCCGGGTGGCGTCCCCGAACCGGGACAACCAGCGCGCGGAATGCACACCGAAATCGATTCCGGCGACGGTGCGCAACTGCTGTTTGAAATCCTCCAGAGTGGGCGGTTCCGCGCGATCGCTGACTCCCGCGGCGGGCACGACAACTTGATAGACCCCTTCGCCGAAGGGCTTGAGCCAGAATCGCTTGTTGGTCTTGCCGATGTCGGCCACCTTGGCGGCGATCTCCTCCGCCGGCACACCCACTTCCATCTCGCCCATCAGCGTCTCGGTTCGCGAGGGCTCGCCGGGGAAACCGACACCGAGCCGTTTGCGCACCGTACTGTGCCCGCCGTCGCAGCCGACGAGGTAACGCGAACGCAGCTGTTCCCCGTCGGCCAGCGTGACGGTCACGCCCTCGTCGTCCTGCTCGAAATCGGCTACCGCACAACCGCGCCGGACCTGCGCACCCAGTTCGATCGCATGCTCTTCGAGCAGGCGATCGATGATCGGCTGCGGGATGCCCAGCAGATAGGCGTGCGCGGAATCCAGGCCTTCCGGAACGGGTTTGGCGATGGCGGCGAAGAAACCACCAGCTGGACGCCGTCTTCCGTGTTCGAGAATGCGATCTAGCAATCCCCGCATGGCCATCAGCTCGAGGCTGCGAATATGCAGACCGACGATGCGGACGAACGACCGGGGCTCGGTTTCCTTCTCCAGCACGAGGACCCGCACATCGTGCAACCGTAGTTCGGCGGCCAGCATCGCACCGGTCGGACCACACCCGGCGATGATGACGTCGAACAGGTGGGGCGCGCGATCGACCGGGTCGTTGGACGACGGCTCGGCGAGCTGTGGAGAATGCGACACCACCTGCACGCTACAAGCCCGAGCTTTACCCCGTCCAATCCTTTTCGGCTACGTGATCATGACTTCAGGCGGCTCCTGGCCGGCGTCCAGTCGGGGTCGCGACCCAGCCGCAGGAGTGTCTCCCGCCACGGGGTTGATTCGCCGGTTTCGGTCAGCGGCCGACCGAACGCGGCGCCCGGCTCGTCCCGAAACGGCCCGTCGGGCACCGCGCGTGCCTGCGCCAACGCCGCGGCCACGAGTTCCGGCTGGTACCGCAGTGGGACCCCGACGGTCGCTGCGACGTCCCAGCCGTGCACCACGGTGTCGATGAAGTGGAAGCCGATCACGGCCGCGAGCCCAAAGCGCTGGGCCCCGAACTCGGGCATCAGGATCGGGCGCTCCGGATCGGCCTGCGCGAACGCCTGGTGGGCGCCGGTCAACGACGAGGACAGCGTCGAAGCGATGTCCTCCCCGAGCTCCCGCGGACCGAAGGCCTGCACGTCGACCTCGGCACCTGCCGCCGCGGCGAACCCGTGGTCCTGGCCGACCATGTGGCGCAGCAGCTGATGAAGATCCCAGCCGGTGCAGGGGGTGATCCGATCCAGGTCGGCTTGCTGGATCTGTTCGTGTACGGGCCGGACCGCTTCGATGGCTCGGCGATGAAGATTCAGCCAGGAGGCAACGCTCATAGTGTTAGGCATACGTAGATAGTCTACCGCCGTAGATGATTTGTCCATCGCTATCATCGCCGTCATGGGCAGCCGCAGGGACCTCGGTGTGGCCTTTGCCTGGTTGACGAAAGCCATGTTCGAGCTCGAGCTCCCGTTGCTGCGCGAGCGCGGCCTGGAAATGTGGGACTACGCCGTCCTCGATCAACTCGCCGACGGGCCGGCTCCCACCCAGGGCGATCTCGCCGCCGCGGTCGGTCGCGATCCGACCCGGCTGATCCCGATCCTGGACCGGTTGGAGCAGAAGGGTCTCCTCCAGCGGCTTGTGGACCCGGCCGACCGGCGCAGCCGGACCGTGGTGCTGTCCGAGCCCGGACGGGAGCTGCTGGCCGCATGCAAGCAGGACGTCGCCACCGCGGAGCAGGCCCTCCTCGCGCACATCGAGCCCGACCGGCGGGCGGCGTTCGTCGACGCGCTCGATCGGCTCGCGTCAGCCGTGGGCCCGGGGCGCTGACCGGATTCCGATGGTTGCAGCAGATCGCGGTGAGCCTCTGGCGCACCTCGGCGACGGCATCGCCACAGGTCTGGCCCAGGGAACGGCCGAGAGCCTGTGCGCGGGTGCGATCCGCCCGGGTGCCGATCTGAGCCTGGTGACCGCGCGGTTCATGGTCTGGCTGTTGAGCGACCCCGAGCACGGCGTCATCACCGTCGCCCGAGAGCAGGGCAGGCGGGCGATCGACACCGTGACCGGGCTGTACACCCGGGTCATCGCCGGTGAGGTCGTGACGGACGGCGAGTGGAGCGCGGCCCTGGTGCTCGCCTGGAGCGGCGAGACCACCGCGAACGACGGCGACAGCGCCGCCTACCAGCGCTGGAGTGATGCCGCGTACGAGGCCTGGATCACCGGGGAACCACCCGTCGAACCCGCGCCCCCCGGCGACGCCTACTCGGCAGCGCGCACCGCCGCTGTTGCCGCCGGCTACGCCGCGTGGACGGCACGGGACCCGGGCCGGGCAGCGGACGCCGTCCGCACCGCAGCCCAGGCCACCGGCGCTACCGCCTACGCACGGATGGCGGCGAAACTGCGCGAGCTGTTGGCCGCGGCCCCGCTACCGGGTCGGCCCGATGACCCGGACTGACCCGCATCCGGTCAGAGCGGCTTGAGCCGGGTGCGCAGGAGGCAGAACTCGTTGCCTTCCGGGTCGGCCAGCACGTGCCAGCTCTCGGTGCCGGTCTGACCGACGTCGGCGGGCTTGGCGCCGAGTGCGAGCAGCCGCTCCAGCTCGGCGTCCTGGTCGCGGTCGGTGGCGTTGACGTCGATGTGCAGTCGCAGCTTCCCGGCCCGCGGGTCGCTGCTGGGGCTGAGCACGATGGTGGGCTGGGGGCCGCCGAAACCCCTGTCGGGCGGCCCGATCTCGATGCTTCCGTCGTCTTCCCGGCCGAGTTCGACGTAGCCGAGGACCTCGCTCCAGAAGGCGGCGAGCCGGTCCGGGTCGGCCGCGTCGATGACCAGTTCACTGATGCGACATGCCATGCCGTCAGTGTAGGTAGCCGATCCGAGACCCGATTGTGGATCTAGATCCAGCGCGGCGGAGCGGCGGGGCGCTCCAGCCCGGCCAGGCTGCTGCCCGAGGTTCGTCCGGCCACCCAGCCGAGGAGCTCGTGCCCGGCTCCTCGCAGCTCACCGGCCGCGGACGCCGGCTCGCCCAGGCTCCAGGAGCGGGCCCGGTCCGGCGCGACGAGCAGCAGGGAAGGACAGTCCGGGCGAGCCG